>CAMWKZ010000017.1 GCA_947174945.1 uncultured Prevotellaceae bacterium
TGGACGCGTGGCGGGCGTGCACGCGCGTGCGCGTTCGCTCCGGCGGTGGCGGCGGGGGGCCGGGGGGGCCCCGCGACCCCCCCGGGCGGGCCCGGGGGGGGCTCCCGGGGGGTCCTTTGTGCGGATGGGGGCTGTATATGGTGCGGAGCGGCTCTTTGCGTTGTGCGGAGCGGCTCGGGGAGGGGTAAACAGACGCTCGGGACGGGGTACGGAGCGGCTCGGCGTGGGTGGCGGAGCGGGTGTTGACGGTTGTTGGGCGGGCGTGCTTATGATTAAGGGCGGCCGCCCTTAATGATTGGGGCGGGCGGCCTTAATATCTGGAGCGGGCGCTCTTGACCGTTTTTTGATGGGTTAGGGGATTATTCGTGGTGGTAGGGCTCGCCTTTAATAATGGTACACGCGCGATATACTTGCTCGGTGAAGGTGAGGCGTATCATCTGATGGGAGAAGGTCATGCGCGAGAGTGACACCTGTTCGTTGGCACGGGCGTAGACGGATGGGGAGAATCCGTAGGGGCCGCCAATGATGAAGATGAGGCGGCGGGCGGTATTGCGCTTCTGCTCCAGCCAGCGGGCGTACTCGATGCTGCGGTATTCGTGGCCGTGCTCGTCGAGCAGGACGACGGTGTCGGAGGGTTGCAGCTGGCGCAGGATGAGGTCGCCCTCGGCCTGTTTCTGCTGTTCCTCGGTCATGTTCTTGGTGTTCTTCAGCTCCGGGATGGTCACTACCTCGAAGGGCATATAGTGGTTGATGCGCTCCACGTAGTCGTTGATGGCTGCCACGAAGTGCTTGTTCACGGTCTTACCGACCTGTATCAGAAGGGTCTTCATAGTCGGCAAGTCGTTTGGGATTCTTGGGGAACCAGCCTTTCAGTACGCGTTTGCGCTGGTCGAAGAGCTCGCCGATGCCCCAGAGTGCTGAGGCTCCGAACACGCCGACGATGGACGAGAGGATGGTGTTCTCAATAAAGAGTGCTGCCACGAGGCAGGCTATGCCGACGAGCAGGTAGAGCCACCACGGGCGCGTGCCCCAGTGGTATTCGGTCTTGATGACGATGGGATGCCAGATGCCGATGGTCAGAAACGTGCCTACGGCTATGATAACTCCTGTGAAATACATCTTGGTCTTGTGTGTTTAGCGGGTTGAGTGGAATCCTTCCATGTTCTGATAGCGTCGCTGCATCATGCGGCGGTATATGTTGCGCATCCAGTATGGCTCGGCCACGCTGACGGCCAGCCCGACGATGATGAGCACCCAGTAGGCCGTCGTGCTGTCGAAGAGAGCCTCAAGACTGAACACCACGATGATGGGCAGGAACATGGCCGCCATCGAGAGCAGCCCCTGCCACTTGTTCTCCATCTGGTTCTTGCCCGTAATCTTGTCGTTCAGCGGCAGCGTGTCCTTGTTGAAGATGGCCAGCTGGAACAGCATCCAGTAGACGGGGCCCGTGGCCGTGAGCATATAGGCCAGCAGCATGAGGATGGAGAACTGGCCCATGATGACGGGCAGCAGTTGCAGCGCAAGGGGCAGCAACAGGATGGCGCAATAGTAGTAATACTTGGCGCGCAACAGCGTCAGTATGTTCTCCTCGTGCACCATCAGCAGGTCGATATAGTTCCCCTCGGGACACATCACCTTCGTCAGGTTGACGGCTCCGAAGAAGATAAAGGCGTAGAGACAAAGGAAGTTGCGTGCAAACGTGCCCTGATAGATGTCGCCAAAGGCTATGGCCAGCGAGAAGAAGGTGATGAAGCAGATGCCCTGGATGAAGCGCGCACGAATGGCCTTGTTGCGCATCGTGCTCTTGATTTCCAGCTTGACGTACTCGCCTATCTGGCCGAAGCGGTTCAGCGCGCTGAACTCCGACACGCGCTTCAGCTTCGTGTCCTCTTTCTTCGACACCTCGTCGCGTACAAAGTGCATCTGCAAACGGCGGTTGATGCAGAAAAGTGCCCCAAACAGCAGGGCAAAGAACAGGAACGACCATGCGGAGAAAACGTAGTCCTCCAGCACGTCGCCAAGGAAGTCGGCATAGCCATCCGCCATGCGGTCGGGCAACAAGATAAACGGGCCGATGAGCAAACCATAGAACGCAGCAGGCAGCAACCACCACAACAGACTGTGGTTGACCAGCGTGCGCACCAGCAAGTACCACTGGCTGTTGGTCACAATCATCAGGTGTACCAACAGCAACATGGCGATAGTGCCCCATGCCGACAGCCCTCCGCACCACACGATGAAGACGTAGGGCAGGTAGAGCACCGCCCACAGCAGGTTGCTAAGGTTAAACACCTGCGACAGCAGAAAGCAGTCGATGGCCGTGTACTTGCTGATGGGCATCAGCAGATAGGGCTTCACCAGCATCAGCGGTGTCTGCTGGGTGGTGAAGCGACCGCCAAAGTCGAATATCATCAGGAAAGGCATGGCGTAGAACAACATCTCATGCACGTCCTCCGTAGCGGCCAACCAACCGAGGAAAGTGCCGACGGCCATCAGCTCGATGGCCAAAAAGCCCATCATGACATACCCGAACAGCCTGCCATACTGGTTGGCTTCGAACATCGGGTGGCGCTTTTCGCTCAGTTTGGTGTTCCTTCTCAGCAGGAAGAAAAGCTGTATCTTGTTCATTTATCTAAGGTCGATGATTTCAGCCGAGGGGAAGTCCTTGGAGTTAAAGCGGAACGTCCCGTCCGCCAGCGAAGCGTTCTTGAAGTTCCTGATGTCAATGGTCGTCCAGCCCTTCTGCTGCTTCATGCGGAACTGCAAAGGCGCATACGACTTCTGACTGACGGTGATGTACATCTCGCTAATGTTCCTCTTGCCCGTCGCCTTCAGGTGCACCTCGTAGTTGCCGCCCTTCTTCGCCATCGTGTACGAATAGCCGTTCTTATACATATATATAAAGCTGTAGGGGTTGATGGCGGCCAGTTCGGCCTCCGTCGGGTTGACTACGTTCACCTCGTCGTTCTTCTTCATATAAGTCCATTGCGTCTTTCCGTCAAACCAGACAATGGCCTGCGGGGTCGTGGCCTGAAACTTCCTGCCCTTGACGGCAATCGTTCCGCTGGCGTTCATGTTGTCCCCCTTGATGGTAAACGCAGCCGTTACGCCCGACTTGTTAGATACAACGGCAGCCGCCTTGTCCAGTACCTGCTTGGCCGTCTGCCCATACGATGCCACTGCCACGAGCAGCATCACCATTACTATCCTTAACCTCTCCATTGTGATAATAAGTTTTCCAGACTCATTTCGTCCATGATTAACACCTCGCGGGGCTTAGAGCCGTGGGCAGCCCCCACGATGCCCGCCTTCTCCAACTGGTCCATCAGTCGGCCCGCACGGTTGTAGCCAATGGCAAACTTACGCTGTATCAGCGACGTTGAGCCGCTTTGTTCGCGCACAATCAGGCGGGCGGCATCCTCAAACATCGGGTCCAGATGCTGCATATCCACGTCGCGGCTCTCACCGCCCTCGCCCTCGTCGGTGTCAGGCTCAGGCAACTCGAAGGCCGATATATAGCCCTGTTGCTGGGCAATGAACTGGTTGATGCGCTCCACCTCGGGCGTATCAACGAAGGCGCACTGCACACGGGTAGGCTCGCCACCGTTCAGATAGAGCATATCGCCACGGCCCACCAGCTGCTGGGCACCCGGTCGGTCAAGGATGGTACGCGAGTCAATCATGGCACCCACACGGAAGGCGATGCGTCCCGGGAAGTTAGCCTTGATGGTACCCGTGATGATGTTCGTCGTCGGGCGCTGGGTGGCTATTATCATGTGTATGCCGACGGCACGTGCCAGCTGGGCAATGCGCGCAATGGGCAGCTCCACCTCCTTGCCTGCCGTCATTATCAAGTCGCCAAACTCGTCGATGACTACCACGATGTAAGGCATGAAGCGGTGGCCATGCTCGGGGTTCAGCTGACGGTCGATAAACTTCTTGTTATACTCCTTGATGTTACGGGCCTGTGCCATCTTCAGCAGGTCGTAGCGGGTGTCCATCTCCTTGCAGAGCGAGTTCAGAGTGCGCACCACCTTCGTTACATCGGTGATGATGGGCTCCGCTTGGTCGTCTGGAACCTTGGCAAGGAAGTGCTTCTCAATGGATGAGTACACGCTGAACTCCACCTTCTTCGGGTCAACCAGCACAATCTTCATCTCGGCTGGATGCTTCTTATACAATAGGGACGTGATAATGGCATTCAGTCCCACCGACTTACCCTGACCCGTGGCACCAGCCACCAGCAGGTGGGGCGCTTTGGCCAAGTCGAACATGAACACCTCGTTGGTAATGGTCTTACCCACGGCGCAAGGCAGCTCCATTGCTGACTCCTGAAACTTCTTCGAGTTCAGGATGCTCTCCATCGACACCGTCGAGGGCTTGGCGTTAGGCACCTCGATACCAATCGTGCCCTTGCCGGGGATGGGTGCAATGATGCGAATGCCCAGTGCCGACAGGCTCAGTGCTATGTCGTCTTCCAAGTTGCGTATCTTCGAGATGCGCACGCCCGGGGCAGGCGTAATCTCATACAGCGTGATGGTCGGGCCGACGGTGGCCTTGATGCTCGAAATCTCTACGCCGAAGTTGCGCAGCACATCCACGATGCGGTTCTTGTTAGCGTTCTGTTCGGCCATGTCGATATACGGCTTGCCGTCGTCCTCGTATTTCTTCAGCAGGTCAAGGGTCGGGTAGTGGTAGTTCTCCAAGTCGCGCTTAGGGTCGTAGGGAGTGCTGATGTCACCGTATTCGCCTACCACGTCGTCGCCGTCGGCTTTCTCTTCGCTCTCGCCCGTGCCTACCGTCATTTCTACCTCTCCGTTGTCTTCTGTGTATTCTTCTTCGTCCTCCTCCGTTGTTGTCGTAACGGTTGGCTGCGGCTCCACAGGCTCGGCAGGGGTGCTGGGTGCTTCTCCCTCAATCGGGAAGTCAATGGTTTCAGACTCCGGGTCGTCGAATACGGTCGGGTCTTCCAGCGTTGTGATGGTTTTGCCGTCTGTCGTCGTGCCCCCGTGCCCAATGCTGACGGTCATGGGAATCTTCGACATATAGTGCAGCGGATTGAACAGCTTGCGAATGAGGATAATGGTCTCCATGCTCAGATAAGTAAGGAAGGCGATGGAGGTCAGCGCCAGCAGGGCAGTCAGGCCCGGCGTTCCCGTCAGTCCCTCTATCTGCTGGCAAACAGCCAGCCCGTGGTCGCCACCGGGATTGAAGCAGGAGTTGTCGAACAGCGGAGCCAGAAACTTGGCTGAGGCTACCGACACCCAAACCATGATAATGGTCAGGCACATAAACAGCTTGAGCAGCTTCACCTGATAGGCGCGCATCAGTTTGACCGCCACCATCAGTATGAACACAGGAATGAGGAACGCCGACAAGCCGAAGCAACGCTTGATGAAGAACCACGAGATGTAGGCACCTATCGAGCCGCAAGCGTTCTGGAACTCCTGATTCTGGTTCAGTAGCTCGCCTGCGCGGGGCGACTCTATCACGCTCTGGTCGGCATCGCCCGTTGCAAAGAACGATACGAAAGCCCATGTCATGTAGCCTGCCACGAACAGCAGGAATAGCCCAACGATGAAATTGACACGCTCGTTGTTAAACAGGTTATTTATGCCGACGGCCTCGGTAAAGGATGCTGATTTAGCCGATGCCTTTGTTGTCTTCTTCTTTGCCATAGTTTATTTGTTAATCAAGATGCAAAATTACGAAGAATATCTTAGATTTCAGCATAATTCTGCCGTTTTTTATTTTTTTTGCATTATCTTTGCCGCCCAAATGAAGAAGACCATTTACGATAAGTATGATAAGCAGAAAATAGGCGGCCTGCCGAGGGTGCTGTTCGAGGGACGTATCGTCGTAATCCTGACGGAGGCGGAGGCCCGGAAGGCTGTTGACTATCTGCTGGCTCAGCCCATACTGGGCGTTGATACGGAGACCCGCCCCTCGTTCACGAAAGGTCGCCTTAACAAGGTGGCCTTGCTGCAGGTGTCGAGCCATGAGGTGTGCTTTCTGTTCCGCTTAAACCAGTTAGGCATCTCGCCCTCTGTCAAGCGTTTGCTGGAAGACACGACGGTGCCCAAGATAGGGCTGTCGTGGCACGACGACCTGATGATGCTGCACAAGGCGGGCGACTTCCAGCCGGGCAGCTTCATCGACCTGCAACACCATGTGCGCGAGATAGGCGTGGAAGACCTGAGCCTGCAGAAGCTCTATGCCAACTTCTTCGGGCAGCGGATTTCCAAGCGTGAGCGGTTGACCAACTGGGAGGCCGACATCCTGAAAGAGAAACAGAAACAATATGCAGCTACGGATGCGTGGGCGTGCATCATGCTCTACGAGGAGCTGATGCGGCTGGAGCAGACGGGCGACTATGAACTGATAAAAACGACAGACGATGTACAAGCAGATACAGTTGCGTAAAGGAAAGGACGAAAGCCTGCGCCGCTTTCATCCGTGGGTGTTCTCGGGTGCCATTCAGCAGATGGAACCGGGGATAGAGGAAGGCGAGATAGTCCGCGTAGTAACCTGTTCGGGCGATTTCATTGCCGTCGGACACTATCAGCAAGGCTCTATCGCCGTGCGTGTCCTCTCATTCTCCGATGTGCAGATAGACGATGAGTTCTGGCATTCGCGCCTCGCGTCAGCCCTGCGGATGCGTCAGGCCATAGGCATTGCTGACAACCCAGACAATAACACCTACCGACTGGTGCATGGCGAGGGCGACAACCTGCCCGGACTGATAATCGACGTGTACGGCCAGACAGCTGTCATGCAGGCCCACTCCATCGGTATGCACCAGTGCCGTAAGCAACTCGCACGGGTGTTAGCCGACGTCATGGCATCGCGCGTGCAGCATATCTACTACAAGAGCGAGACCACGCTGCCCTTTATGACGGCTGACGACATGAACGGCTTTCTGTATGGCGGCAGCGACAATAACATCGCTACGGAGAACGGGCTGAAGTTCCGCGTCGACTGGCTGAAGGGGCAGAAGACGGGTTTCTTCGTCGACCAGCGTGAGAATCGCTCGCTGTTAGAGCACTATGCACGTGGCAAGCGCGTGCTCAATATGTTCTGCTATACGGGAGGCTTCTCGTTCTATGCCATGCGTGGCGGGGCTGAGCTGGTGCATAGCGTCGACAGCAGTGGCAAGGCCATTGAGCTGACGCGGCAGAACGTTGAGCTGAACTTCCCCAACGATGCCCGCCATGAAGCCTTCTGCGACGATGCCTTCAAGTATCTGGAGCGGGCTGGCAGCCATTACAACCTGATAATCCTTGACCCACCAGCCTTTGCCAAACACCGTGGGGCACTGCATAACGCGCTGAAGGGCTACACCCGCCTGAACCAAAAAGCCTTTGAGAAGATAGAGCGGGGCGGCATCCTGTTTACCTTCTCCTGCTCGCAGGTGGTGACGAAAGACCACTTCCGCAACGCCGTCTTTACGGCAGCCGCCCTTGCCAAGCGCAAGGTTCGCATCCTGCACCAGCTGCATCAGCCTGCCGACCATCCTGTCAATATCTATCATCCCGAGGGCGAATACCTAAAGGGACTGGTGCTCTATGTGGAGTAAGGTAAGGCTATATGCTGACAAACACCGACTTATTGAGCCTGATAAGTCATACATCGTAGCCTTGAGCGGCGGGGCGGACAGCGTGGCCCTGCTTTTGCTACTCCGTGACTACGGCTGCAACATCCATGCTGCCCACTGCAATTTCCATTTGCGCGGAGCCGAGGCGGACAGGGACGAGCAATTCTGCGAAGACCTGTGCCGACGGTTAGGCGTGCCCCTGCATCGCGCCCATTTCGATACACAGACCTATGCGGAAGTGCACAAGGTCAGCATTGAGATGGCTGCCCGCGAACTGCGCTACCGATGGTTTGAGCAACTGCGTGCCGACTTGGGTGCCGACGGCATCTGCGTGGGCCACCACCGCGACGACTCGGTGGAGACGGTGCTGCTGAACTTGGTGCGAGGCACGGGGCTGCGCGGACTGACGGGCATACGGCCTCGCAACGGCTACATCCTGCGCCCCTTGCTGTGTGTGTCAAAGGAGGACATCGAACAATACCTCAGAGAAAAGAACCAGCCCTACGTGACGGACAGCACCAATCTGGAGGCCGACGTGCAGCGCAATAAGGTGCGCTTGCAACTGCTCCCCTTGCTCAGAACGCTCAACCCTGCGGTGGACGATAACATTCAGCGCACGGCAGAGCATCTGACTGAGGCGCAGACGGTGCTGGACGGCATAGTCGAGAGCCTCAGAAACCGCGATGCGCTGGAGTTGAGCGAGCTGGAAAGCTGCGGCTCGGGCGAGTACATGGCCTATGAGTGGCTTAGGGGGTATGGGTTCAATGGTACGCAGGTGCAGCAGGCGCTGACGGCTGAAACGGGTCGGGTCTTTACATCTGCTACGGGCTTCGACCTGTTGCGAGACCGCGACCGACTGTTGGTAGAGCCTTCGCTGAAGCCGTTGAAGCCGCTCGTTATCCCGGAAGAGGGTGTCTACGTGATGGGTGACGAAGGACGGCTGACCGTCAGGAGGGAAGCGGTAAGGGTGTCGAAGACAGCCGACTGCGCCACGGTTGATGCCCGTAAGGTGCGATTTCCGCTGACCGTCCGTCGGGTAGAGGAGGGCGACGCGATGCACCCCTACGGCATGAAAGGGCGCAAGTTGCTAAGCGACCTGATGACCGACCGCAAGATGACAGCTTTTGAGAAGCGCCGCCAACTGGTGGTGGCCGATGCCACGGGCACCATCGTCTGGCTCGTTGGACTGCGCACGGACGAGCGTTGCAAGGTGGATGAAAATACGACTGAGGCGTTAAGCCTCACGTGCGCGCGCCTATAGGCGCAAAAGCTATTGCCCCCCTTATAAAGGGGGCAATGTAAAGCTTCAAGAAAGAAAAAGAAAAGAAATAAATAAAGAAAAGACAAAGAAAGAAGTGTACGTGCTTTGACAGGGCTGCATGAGCTAAGGATGCACCGTGTGCCGACGTGCTTCGCATCATGTGCCGACCGTGTCCGCACCATGCACCGACCGCGTCCGCATCGTGTGCCGATACGCTCCGCATCATGCGCGGACACGCTCCGCACAACGTGCCGACGCACTCCGCACCATGAGCCGTTCCGCTTCTGCTATTTTGGGATAAAAGTGCGGAAATGCGTTAATCTTCTCAAAACGTATTGTTATTTCAAAGAAAATCCGTATCTTTGCACACTAAAAAGCAATAAAGAAGTAAATATAACAGAAACAGATAAAGACTATGGGAAAGAGATTTGCCGAGCATAACGGCTTGAACTTGACGCAGGTGAACAACGACATCCTGCAGATGTGGAGGGAGCAAAACGTGTTCTGGCGTTCCGTGGAGGAGCGCGAGGGCTGTCCGCAGTTTGTGTTCTTCGAGGGGCCTCCCTCGGCCAACGGACATCCGGGCATTCACCACGTGCTGGCTCGCAGCATCAAGGACACGTTCAACCGCTATAAGACCATGCGCGGCTATCAGGTGAAGCGCAAGGCCGGATGGGACACCCACGGACTGCCCGTCGAGCTGGGCGTGGAGAAGGAACTGGGCATCACGAAGGCCGACATCGACAACCCGCAATCATCACGTCCAATTTCTATTGAGCACTACAACCAAAAGTGCCGTGAGAACGTGATGATGTACACCAAGGAGTGGCGCGACCTGACCGAGAAGATGGGCTACTTCGTAGACTTAGACCACCCTTACATCACCTACGATAACAAGTATATCGAGACCCTCTGGTGGCTGCTGAAACAGTTCTACCAGAAGGAGCTGCTCTATAAGGGCTACACCATACAGCCGTATTCGCCCGCAGCCGGCACGGGTCTGTCGAGCCACGAGCTGAACCAGCCCGGCTGCTACCGCGACGTGAAGGACACCACCTGCACGGCTCAGTTCAAGATGAAGAACCCGAAGCCCGAGATGGCAGAGTGGGGCGTGCCTTACTTCCTTGCATGGACCACCACCCCGTGGACGCTGGCTGCCAACTCGGCACTCTGTGTGGGCCCGAAGATTGACTACGTGGCCGTCAAGACCTACAATCCCTATACGGCAGACAAAATCACCGTCGTGCTGGCCGAAGCCCGCTTGGCAGCCTACTTCAAGGAGGAGGGCAAGGATGCCGACCTCGATGCCTATAAGGCTGGCGACAAGGTGATTCCTTGGACGGTCGTAGGACACTATAAGGGTGCCGACCTCGTGGGCATGGAGTACGAGCAGCTGATGCCCGCCATCCGTCCGATGGGCGATGCCTTCCGCGTCATCCCCGGCGACTATGTGACGACGGACGACGGTGCTGGCATCGTGCATATAGCCCCGAACTTCGGTGCCGACGATGCCTTTGTGGCCAAGAAGGCAGGCATCTGCCCCATCGTGCTGGTAGACAAGAAAGGGCAGGAACGCCCCGTTGTCGACCTGCAGGGTAAGTACTTCGTCGTTGAAGACCTCGACCCCGAGTTCGTGAAGAACTATCTGAACGTAGACGAGTGGGGCAAGTTTGCCGGTCGCTACGTGAAGAATGCCTACGACGACACCCTGACCGACAAGGACGAGACACTGGACATCTCCATCTGCATGGACCTGAAGGCGCAGAACAAGGTGTTCAAGATTGAGAAGCACGTACACAACTACCCGCATTGCTGGCGTACCGACAAGCCAGTGCTCTACTATCCGCTGGACTCGTGGTTCATCAAGTCAACGGCCAAGAAAGAGCGTATGTCAGAGCTGAACAAGACCATCAACTGGCAGCCGGAATCGACAGGAACGGGTCGCTTTGGCAACTGGCTTGACAACCTGAACGACTGGAACCTCTCGCGCTCACGCTTCTGGGGCACTCCGCTGCCCATCTGGCGCTCGGAGGAGGGCGAGGAAATCTGCATCGGCTCAGTAGAGGAGCTGTACAACGAGATAGAGAAGAGCGTGGAGGCCGGCTTCATGCAGTCGAACCCGCTCAAGGACAACGGCTTCGTCGTTGGCGATATGTCGCAGGAGAACTACGACCGCATCGACCTGCACCGCCCGTATGTTGACTACATCGTGCTCGTCTCGGCATCAGGCAAGCCCATGAAGCGCGAGAGCGACCTCATTGACGTGTGGTTCGACTCAGGCTCTATGCCATACGCCCAGATTCACTATCCGTTTGAGAACAGCGAGCTGATAGACCAGCGCAAGGCATTCCCCGCCGACTTCATTAACGAGGGTGTCGACCAGACGCGTGGCTGGTTCTTCACGCTGCACGCCATTGCCACGATGATATTCGACTCGGTGGCCTTCAAGAACGTTATCAGTAGCGGACTGGTGCTCGACGCAAAGGGCAACAAGATGTCAAAGCACGTGGGCAACGTGGTCAACCCGTTTGATATGATTGAGAAGTACGGTTCTGATGCCGTGCGACTGTATATGCTGACCAACTCGGAGCCGTGGGACAACCTGAAGTTCGACCCCGAGGGAGTGGACGAGGTGCGCCGTAAGTTCTTCGGTACCTTGTATAACACATACAGCTTCTTTGCGCTCTATGCCAACGTCGACGGCTTTACCCCATGCAGCGAGGCACAGGCTTGCGATGTAGAGCAGCGCCCGGAAATCGACCGATGGATATTGTCGAGCCTGAACACCCTCATTCAGAAGGTGACGGCAGAGCTGGACAACTACGACCCGACGCGTGCCGGTCGTCTGATTGATGCTTTCGTCAACGATGACTTGTCTAACTGGTACGTCCGCCTGAACCGTAAGCGTTTCTGGGGCAAGGAGATGTCTGACGACAAGCGCTCGGCATACGATACGCTGTATACTTGTCTGCTGACCGTGTCGAAGCTGTTGGCTCCGTTTGCTCCGTTCTATGCCGACCAGCTGTATAAGGACTTGGGCGGTCAGAAGGATTCGGTTCATCTGGATTCGTTCCCCGTAGCCAATGAGGCAATCATTGACAAGGAGCTGGAGGCCCGTATGGAAATGGCACAGAAGATTACGTCGATGGTGCTGGCCCTGCGCCGTAAGGTGAACATCAAGGTGCGCCAGCCGCTACAGTCGATTATGATACCTGCCACCGAGGAACAGAAGCGCCATATCGAGGCAGTGAAGGACCTTATCATGAACGAGGTGAATGTAAAGGAGCTGAAGTTCGTGGAGGGTGCTGGTATTCTGGTGAAGAAGGTGAAGTGCAACTTCCGCACGATGGGTAAGAAGTACGGCAAGCTGATGAAGGGCGTGGCTGCCCAGATGGATGCGCTGACGCAGGAGCAGATAGCCGAACTGGAGAAGAACGGCACCATCGGCATCAGTGTAGAGGGCAGTGACCTGACCGTGGAGGTGGCCGATGTGGAAATTATCAGCGAGGACATCCCCGGCTGGCTTGTCTCTAACGAGGGCTCGCTGACCGTCGCCTTGGAGGTTGAGCTGACTGCCGAGCTGAAGCAGGAGGGCATGGCCCGCGAAATCATCAACCGCGTGCAGAACATCCGAAAGGAAAGCGGACTGGAAATTACCGACCGCATCCAGATTACGCTGGCTCCTCATGCCGAGGTGGAGCAGGCTGTCAACGGGTTCGGTGACTACATCAAGACGCAAGTGCTGGCTGACTCCATCGTTATTGCGCCGAATGACGGCACGGAGGTGGAGCTTGACGACGTTAAGCTGAACATAAAAATAACTAAATCCTGAATGTATTATGGTTGACAAGACATATTATACAGACGAAGAACTGGAGGAGTTCCGTGAGATAATTAACGAAAAGCTGACGCTGGCCAAGCGTGACTATGACCAGATGATGCGGGTGTTGACGAATCAGGACTCTAACGACGTGGACGACACTTCGCCTACGTATAAAGCACTGGAGGAGGGCAGCGCCACCCAGTCGAAGGAAGAGCTTATCTCGCTGGCTGCCCGTCAGCAGAAGTTCATTCAGGGACTGAAGGCTGCGCTGACCCGTATCGAAAACAAGACCTACGGCATTGACCGCATCACGGGAAAGCTGATACCGAAGGAGCGGCTGCGCGCTGTTCCTCACGCTACGCTGAGTGTTGAGTCAAAGATGGCAGGCAAGAAATAAATGGCGGCAAAGGGTATAGCAAACCGGGGATGGATGGCTGCACTCATTGTGCTGGCCATCCTGAGCATTGACCAAGTCATCAAGATTTGGGTGAAGACACACATGACACTGCATGAGCAGTTTGAAATCTTCTCGTGGTTCAAAATCGTGTTCATTGAGAATAACGGTATGGCCTACGGTATGGAGATTGGCTCGAAGCTGGTGCTTAGCATCTTCCGCATTGTGGCCGTGGGTGTCTTGGGCTATTACATCGCGCAGCAGGTCAGGCAGCAGGCCCGATGGGGCTACATTGTCTGTCTGTCGATGGTGATGGCTGGGGCAGCTGGCAATATCTTCGACTCCATGTTCTATGGGCTTGTCTTTAATGCCAGTTCCGAGTTTTACGCCAGCTACTTCGTACCTTTTGGCACGGGGTATGCGCCTTTCTTGATGGGTAAGGTGGTTGATATGTTCTATTTTCCCCTGATAGTGACGACGTGGCCTGATTGGGTGCCGCTTGTGGGAGGGGAGCCGTATGTGTTCTTTAGCCCAATCTTCAACTTTGCCGACTCTGCTATCTCGGTGGGCGTTGTGTTGTTGCTGTTGTTCTATCGCAAGGAAATAGGCGAAATCTCACTAAAGAAAAAAGAAGGAAACGTCTGATGAAGCATTGTGTCCTCTGCATACTTGCCTTGTTGCTTGTTGTGGCCTGTAAGCCGACGGTGCCGTCGGAATACATCCAGCCCGACGAGATGGAGGATATACTCTATGACTATCACGTGGCACAGGCCATGTCGAAGACCAATGGCGCGGTGGCTGAATACCAGAAGCAGGTGTATGTTGATGCCGTGCTGAAGAAGCATGGCATCACTGAGGCTGAGTTTGATTCATCGCTGGTCTATTACTACACAAGGGCTGACCGCCTGAAGGACATCTATGCTCATGTCAGTGAGCGACTGAACGATGAGGCGAAGTTGCTGGGTGCGGGTGTTGGCGAGATAAGCCGCTATTCGCAATACAGTGCAACGGGTGATACAGCTAACATCTGGAATCAGACGTCTGAGGTGTTGCTGATACCTCGGCCTACGCAGAATCGCTTTGACTTCACCGTCAAGGTGGATACGACGTTTCATCTGGGCGACTCGTTTATGTTTCAGTTTATGTCGGAGTTCCTCTATCAAAGCGGTGCGAAGGACGCGGTAGTGTGCCTGTTGACCAAGTATGAGGGTGACAGCATTATCCAGACGGTCTATCATGCCTCTGTAGAGGGACTTGTACAGGTTCGGGTGCCTGCCAATCGGGAGAATAAACTGAAGGAAATGCGTGGATATATCTATCTGAGCAATGGCGGTGATGTTTCGGACACTCGCAAGCTGATGTATATCAGCCAGCTTCAGCTGATACGATTCCACGATAAGGAGAAATGGAAGGGCAATGACATTGCAAAGAAAGACACCATCATTCAGGCGGATAGCCTGCAACGAATTGATAACCCTGGAGGGCCTGTGCCTGACACGCTACGTCGTAGAGTGTTCGGACGACGGCCGGGTGGAACGCCAATACGCCCTGTCGAAGGAGCTACCCTTCACCGAGTGGAGGCAAGGCCAGCTGTTATTAAAGAGGTGCGCTGATGGCGTTGTGCGTGCTTATTATAAAGGTAAACCAATAACTGTAAAAATATAGCGACTATGAATATGAAAGTACGTTTGTCGGTAATGAACTTCTTGGAGTTTGCCGTGTGGGGAGCTTACCTTACGTGTATGGGAAACTATCTGGGTGTTGCAGGCTTAGGCGACAAAATTTCTTGGTTTTATGCCATTCAGGGCATTGTGAGTATCTTCATGCCTACGCTGATGGGTGTTGTGGCCGATAAGTATATACAGCCGCAACGCCTGTTGGGGCTCTGCCATCTGTTGGCAGGTGGCTTCATGCTTGGGTGTTGGTGGCTTGGAACGCAGGCTGGCTTTGGGCAGGAGCTGGCAGACAAGTCGATGTTCATTGCCCTGTATACGCTTAGCGTGGCATTCTTTATGCCGACCATTGCACTGGCTAACACGACGGCCTTTACCATTCTGAAGAACAACCATCTGGATACGGTTAAGGACTTTCCACCTATCCGTGTGCTGGGAACGGTTGGCTTTATTGCCACGATGTGGTTTGTCAACTGTGCGGTATGGGACGGCAGTGCGTTCACGATGACGCTGGCTGATAATGCCCATAAGTTTCAGTACACTTATATGCAGTTCTTTGTTTCGGGTGTGTTGAGCCTTGTGCTTTTCTTGTATTGTCTGAACTTGCCCCAGTGTAAACTGGAGAAGAAGAAAGATGTTTCGCTGTTCGAGAGCTTGGGGCTTAACGCTTTTCGCCTGTTCAAGACTAAAAAGATGGCCTTGTTCTTCATTTTCTCGGCCATGCTGGGCATGTGTCTGCAAGTGACCAATGGCTATGCTAATCCGTTTATCACCAGTTTTAAGGGAACTCCTGAGTTTGCTGATACCTTTGCTGCCAACAATGCAACGCTGCTGACTTCGATTTCGCAAATCAGCGAGGCTTTGTGTATTCTGATGATTCCGTTCTTCTTGAGGCGCTATGGCATTAAGGTGGTTATGCTCATGTCTATGTTTGCGTGGGTATTCCGCTTTGGTTTCTTTGGCATTGGTAATCCTGCTATGCCTGGTGTTATTATGTTTATTCTCTCTTGTATCGTCTATGGGGTTGCCTTCGACTTCTTCAATGTGTCGGGTGGTATCTTTGTTGACCAAGAGTGCGAACCATCTATCAAGGCTTCGGCTCAGGGATTGTTTATGATGATGACTAATGGCATTGGGGCGACTGTCGGTACGTTGGCAGCTGGTGAGATTGTAAATCACTATTGCTCTTGGCAGGATGGTTATCTGGTGGGTAACTGGTCTACGTGCTGGTTTATCTTTGCTTCTTTTGCACTGGTGATAGGTGTTTCCTTTGCTTTGGTGTTTAATCCTGCAAAGAAATAGGCGGTTCTATGAAAGAGGTCAGGTTCTTCTATGCACCCGATGCTGCTAATAGTAATGAGTTGCCTGCGGAAGAGGTGATGCACGCCCTTCGTGTGCTTCGACAGAAGGCAGGTGATGAGATGATGCTCATGGACGGACAGGGTAATTACTATCGTGCCGAGGTGACATTGGCCCATACGCACCATTGTTGCTATGAGGTTAAAGAGGTCTTGCCCCAGCCACGTCAGTGGGAGGGCAGGGTACATCTGGCCATTGCACCGACGAAGTTGATGGACCGCACGGAATGGCTGATAGAAAAAGCTGTGGAAATTGGGGTCGACGAAATCTCTTTTCTGAACTGCCAGTTCTCTGAACGTAGGGTGGTTAAGTTACCGCGTATTGAGAAGATTGTGGTGTCTGCTGTCAAACAGAGTCACAAAGCATGGAAACCTCAGGTAAATGAGATGGTCGCATTTACTCAGTTCGTAGCAGAGCCTCGACAGGAACGTAAGTATATTGCTCATTGCTACGAGGAGATTCCGCGTACCTACTTATATGATGAGCTGCGCAAACCTTCTGAGGTCAAGGATGCGGTGGTGTTGATTGGTCCTGAGGGCGACTTCTCTATTGATGAGGTGCGCAAGGCTATGGCAAATGGTTACCAATCTGTACATCTAGGCAAAAGTCGTTTAAGGACGGAGACTGCAGGTCTGTCTGCCGTTATGATGATGCAATTAAGCAAGAGCTAACATAATAAATTGGAATGATGAAAAGTATACTAATTATGATATTGCTCCTATTGTCACTTGGTTCGTCAGCTCAGACGGAAATGAGCCAAGTGCTGAAGCAGATGCCAGAGAGTATTGTTCCCTATCTCTCGGAAAACAATCGATTAGACCTTATTGACTTTGTTGATTCTAATATGAAGGCCGAGGTGCATAATCTGTTCGATGGAAATACGGAATTAGTCAGATTGACTCCTCAGTATGCTGCCTTTTCATTGAATGAGGCAGTTCGGATGGAAATACGGCTGTTAGATGTATTCGAACCAGTGGATAGTGCTAATCAACTTATTTGCCTGGTAAGGACTTATGGTTCAGGCAATGTGCAGGATAGTCAGGTTGAGTTCTATTCCTTGAATTGGAGAAAACTTGATATAGCAACTTATATAAAGCTGCCAAATACTATGTTTACAGCCGTCCTTGATGAAAAGTCGTCCACTATAACTTTAACTATTGCAAGTCCACTTGACTACCCCGCCTCGGAAGAACAAAAAGCACCAGAGAAAGTGTTAACGAGTTTTGAGTGGAACGGTAAAATGTTTAAGTAAAGTTAATTGTCGTCTTCCTGTGAATACAATATTATTGCATATTCAAATAATATAGCTAAATTTGCATCGTGTTTTTCATGGTATTAGATTATTAAGGTTAATTTAAAGATTGATTGTCGTGAGGATAATCAATCTTTTTATTATGATTAGTAAAGAAGAAAGGGAGCCTCTGTGTGAGAGGACTCCCTTCTTTGTTTGTTTGGAATAAATTATTGTTTTGTTCTCTTAGGCCTTGGCTTCAGGAATTACTGAAACATAGCTCTTGTCGCGCTTACCCTTGTGGAACTGGACTGTTCCGTCAACGAGAGCGTACAGAGTATCGTCCTTACCCATACCTACGTTCTCACCCGGATTGTGCTTAGAACCGCGCTGGCGAACGATGATGTTGCCTGCGATGACCTTCTGACCGCCAAAAATTTTCACGCCCAGTCGCTGAGCTGCTGACTCACGGCCGTTCTTAGAACTACCTACACCTTTCTTATGTGCCATTTCTTGTTCCTCCTAATTTTAAGCGATTACTGATTTAACTTCTACTTGGGTGTACTGCTGACGATGGCCATTGCGCTTGCGAGAGTCCTTACGACGCTTCATCTTGAACACAATAACTTTCTCACCCTTTACGAGCGGATTAACCACTTCGCATACGACCTTTGCGCCACTTACGGTGGGAGCACCTACCTGTACTGAACCTTCTTTGTCGACAAGCAGTACCTTGTCGAATTCAACAGTTTTACCGGCTTCTACGTCCTTCATGTGGTTTACGAAGAGCTTCTTGCCCTCTTCAACCTTAAACTGCTGACCGTTGATTTCTACAATTGCGTACATTAGTTTATTAATTGTTTAACGGGTTTTCTCTGCGTGGCGTGTTGCTTCGTGCAACAACTTCCTTGAGCCACCACAGACTAAATCGGGCGCAAAGGTACGAATATTCCTCGAATCCACCAAATAATTGCGACAAAAAATAAAGCGATGACCCTCACAGGCAACCGCTTCATATCTTCAATAGGTATTAGTCCTTTTTTAAGGTAAAAAGATTGTTTTCAGGATAACGCTTGCAAAAGTACAATATTTTTTCCGTTTCTCAAAACTTTTTTAAAGGTTTTTTATCACAAATTTGTTGTGTTCCCACACAGGGTGCTCTTTTTTCCGTTACGCTAATGTTAGCTGACCGTCTTGCTGAAAGATGTACTCCTCTTGGATGAGATAGGTAAGAGCGGCATTGATGTCTTTTGAGGGGTAGGGCAGATGGATAAGCTCCGTAATGTGGTGGGTCTTGCGGTCGGAAAGGAGCGTAAGGATATGCTGCTTGACAGCCTTGCCGTTTTGTGGCTTTGATTGGCATACGTCGCACTGGCCACAGTTCTTTGCAGTCTTTTCACCGAAGTAGGCTAAGAGCTGACGTGAACGACACTTGTCGTCGCTTTGGGCATAGTGGAGCATGGCATAGATGCGCTGGCGGTACTGCTTCAGGCGGTCTTCATAGATGGTGGGTGGCAGACAGACGTGCTCTCGGTCCTCACGTCGCTGTACATAACGGATGTAAGGTACGTTGCGGCGGGGGATGAAGTGGAGCAAGCGCCGCTGGGAAAGGCTTTTCAATATGTCGTAGGTCTGAGGTTGTGTGAGGCCAGCCTGTTGTGCTACGAAGCTCTCATCAATATAGGAATAGTCGGCAAATAGCCCACCGTAGTTGCGTAACAAGGCTATGATGATACGTTCTTCGTCGGGTGATACTTGGTTTAGGCGGTAAAGGTCTTCGCGACCGACCAGAAAGCGGACACGTGCCTGATTGTCGGCTTCCTCGTCGTATTCGATATAGCCTGCTCGTTTTAGCAGCAGGAGGGAGGAGTGTACACGAATGGGAAAGTGGCGGAACCGTTGGCAGAACTCGTCGATGTTGAACTCGCGAGTAATGCCGTAGCCGTCGCCCGTGGCAATTTGATAGTAATAGGCCAGATGCTCGTACACTTGCTTGATGTAATCCTTCTCGGGGAAGGTATCGCTGATGCGCTTCTCCAGCTTGGCGTGGTCACTTGAGTTGTAAAGCAGGATAGCCTTTGCTGGCAAACCGTCGCGCCCGGCACGCCCTGCTTCCTGAAAGTAGGCTTCCAGCGAGTCAGGGCAGTCGTAGTGGACAACCAACCGCACATCGGGCTTGTCAATACCCATGCCAAAGGCATTAGTCGCTACCATGATACGGATGCGGTCATGCTGCCAGTTGCGCTGACGTTCATCCTTTTGTGCGTGCTCAATGCCAGCGTGGTAGAAAGTAGCACTAAGGCCGGCATCTGATAAATGCTCCGCTATTTCGCGGGCGTGTCGGCGACTGCGCACGTAGACGATAGCCGCTCCATCATTGAGTTCGAAGAGATGGATGAGCTCGTTCAGTTTGTCAGCCGTCTTGCTGACGATATAGGTCAGGTTCTTCCGCTCAAACGACATACGGAAGACCCGCTTTTGCTGGAAGTGCAGCCGGTCTTGTATGTCGTCCACGACGGCAGGCGTTGCTGTGGCCGTCAAGGCAAGCACAGGAACGTTTGGGTGAATCTGTCGGATGTTGGCGATTTCCAGATAGGGCGGACGGAAGTCGTAGCCCCATTGCGAGATACAATGCGCCTCGTCAACGGTTATGAACGAGACACGCATGTGGCGCAGCTTGGTCTGGAAAAGCTCTGAAGACAACCGCTCGGGTGACACGTAAAGCAGTTTAATACCTCCAAAGATACCGTTTTCCAAGGTGCGCAGTATCTCGTCATGCTGCATACCGCTGTAGATGGCAGCGGCTCGTATGCCTAACTGGCGCAGGTGGTTTATCTGGTCCTTCATCAGGGCGATGAGTGGAGTAATGACGATGCAAACCCCCTCCATAGCCAGTGCTGGCACTTGAAAGGTAATCGACTTGCCGCCACCCGTAGGCATCAGCCCCAGCGTGTCGTGCCCACTGCCGATAGACTCAATGATGTCGTACTGAATGCCACGAAAGTCATCGTAGCCCCAGTATTGCTTTAAGATTTGCCTATAGTTGCTCATCCTCAGAAGGGCGGATGTCCTCTATCTGTAACTGAACCTCGCCGCGCTTGTAGGTATTCTCCTCAATGGTGTAGATAATGTCGAAGCTACGCTTACTCTTAATATAGCGGGCAGCAGCAGACTGGCCGAAGGCGATGCCGTTCATGACGACGGCTGACTTGGAGTCGACCAGTTCGAGCTTGATATGCTCCTGATGACGCCCCACAACCTTAGACGTGCCGTAGTCGTAGACATTACGTGTCAGGAACAGTGGCTTCTCATTGCCAGGGCCATGTGGAGCCAGCCGTTTCAGTTCGTTAAGGAGCCGTTTCGAGATGTCGTGGAAGTCGAGCTTCATATCAATGTCGAGCACTTGCTGCGTCTGTTCGGGCAAGATGTGGCTGTTGACGTACTCTTGGAAACGGCGGCGGAACTCGGGAATGTTCTCCTGCCGAAGGGTCAGGCCAACGGCATAAGTGTGACCGCCGAAGTTCTCCAGTAGGTCACGACACGACTTGACCGCATCGTAGATGTCAAAGCCTGCCACCGAGCGGGCAGAACCTGACGCAATACCGTCGATGATGGTTAATACGACAGTTGGTCGGTAATACAATTCCGTCAGTCGAGAGGCGACGATGCCCACGACGCCTTTCTTCCAGCCCTCGTCGTAGAGCACGATACTCTGCATGTGCTGCTGGCTCTCCAGTCGGGCCACAATCTCGTTGGCCTCCTCAGTCATCTGCTTGTCCACGTCCTTGCGCTGCTCGTTATACTCGTTAATGCGAGTGGCTTCGGTCAGTGCCCTCTGCAAGTCACGCTCCACGAGCAACTCAACAGCCTCCTTGCCGTTCTGCATACGTCCAGAAGCGTTGATGCGCGGCCCTATCTTGAACACGATGTCGCTCATGGTCAGCTCACGGTTGGTCAGTCCGCAAATCTCGATAATGGCCTTTAGCCCCGTGCTGGGATTCTGGTTCAGCTGCTTCAGTCCGTGGAAAGCCAAGATGCGGTTCTCGCTCTCAACCGGCACGAGGTCTGCTGCTATGCTGACGGCACAGAAGTCAAGCAGGGGGATAAGCCGCGAGAAGGGGATGCCGTTGTTCTTGGCAAACGCCTGCATCAGCTTGAAGCCCACGCCACAGCCACACAGGTGCTTAAAGGGATAAGAGGAGTCGCGCCGCTTGGGGTTGAGAATAGCCACGGCTGGCGGCAACTCATCGTCAGGTACGTGGTGGTCGCAGATAATAAAGTCAATGCCCCGCTGCTTGGCATAGGCAATCTCGTCAATCGCCTTGATACCGCAGTCGAGCACAATGATAAGTTTAACACCTGTCTCTGCCGCATAGTCGATTCCCTGTCGGCTGACCCCATAGCCCTCGCCCTCGCGATTGGGTATGTAGTAGTCGATGTTGGAATAGAACTGCTGCAAAAACTTGTAGACCAATGCTACCGCCGTACACCCGTCGACATCGTAGTCGCCATAGACCATGATGCGCTCCTTGCGCCCCATAGCGTCGTTCAGGCGGTCCACGGCCATGTCCATGTCGTTCATCAGGAACGGGTCAATCAGTTCGCTAAGCATAGGGCGGAAAAACCGCTTGGCCGCGCTCTCCGTCTTTATGCCGCGCTGAATGAGCAGACTTGCCAAGATAGGGCTCATCCCTATTTTCTCGGCCAGCTCCTTAGCCGCCTGCTGCCTCTCTGGTGTCGGTGGTTCGTAATTCCATTTAAATTGCATTTATGTTTGTTTTTATTTTCTTCTTCATCAGCGCATTGCCCCCATAGGGGCACAATACGCCTTCAAAGTTACGAAGAAAAAGCAGAAAAACGGAATATACTGTCGCTTTTTTAACAGTTATATTCCGTTTTTATCATTTATAATGGATTGAGCAAGGTCACTCCACGTAGTCCATTTTGACGACAATCACCCTGATGCCTTGGTCTTTCTTCTTGGTCTGCACCTTGGCGATATGCCAGTCAGAGGGGAAGAAAACGACGAACTGACCACTTTTGACGTTGAAGAAGTTAGTCTTCTCCTTGTCGTACTTGTATCGCATCACGTCCTTCTGCTCATTGTAGGGCACGCTGACGGTACTCGTTGCATGGTCAAGCAGGGCAAAACCCTCCGTTCCGCGAACCACCAGCTGGAAGTCGGCCTTCTTACGATGGCTCTCCGAGTTACGCTTCTCCAGCGGGCCGTTCTCCGAATCCTCCACGCTGGCCACCAGCGTAGAGTTGGGGATGGGGTGCTTGCCTTTGGGGATGGCTTGCAGGTCGGTGGCTTGCAACCACTGGAACAGCGCTTCCCACTGCTGCTGGTTCTTTTGGTACTGATGGCGGAACTCCTCGGCATTCAGCGTCTTGTGAGGCTTCGCCTTGACAAATCCGTTGCGCCACTGGCCTTGTTTCAGCCACTGCTTTGCGTCCGTCTGTGCCGAGGTGGCTATGGCCATCAGGCACGCGGTCAGCAGGATTGACAGTCGTTTCATGGTCAGCGGTCTTTACAGTCCCAGCTTCTTGCGGATGTTGGCAGGGATAGCGTTCTTGTTAACGGTGTAGTCCATCGTGTTGGCAGCGATGAAGGTCTTGGTCATGTACCAGATACCCTTGTAGTCGCCCGTCTCGCCCCATGAGTTCTTCACCATGTAGTACTCCTTGCCGTTCTGGTCCTTGGCAATACCGAAGATGAGCATACCGTGGTCGTCGGTCAGTTCCCAGTTGTCGAAACGCTCCTGACGCATCTGCTGGGTGGGTACAATCTCGGGGACGTTGCAGCCCAGCGAGTCGATGATGTCACGCTTCTTCGTGGCGGTCATCTTCAGCCAGCGAGCCATGTCGCTGCCCTGCAGGCTCTGGGTCTTCTTGTCGTCAACGGCATAGGCCAGTCCCTTGCGGGTAAATCCCGGCTCGCTGACATCGCCGCCCCATGCCACGGTGTAACCCTGCTCGATGGCGTTGTCAATAATCTGCATCATCTCGTCCATCGGTACGTTATAGCTGAGCGGGTTGCGCCAGTTGTCCTGCACCTCAACGGGGAAGGCGGTGTAGAAGGGGTGGTGAGTGTAAGAGGTAATGCTTACATAGTCGTTCCAGTCAAGTCCGAGGCTGGCGGCAAAGCTCTTCGGGGTGTACTTCTTGCCCTCGTAGGTGAACTCCTCGGGGCACTTGCCCAGATAGGCATCGAGGATGCCCTGCAAGCCGACCTTCCACTGCGACGACAGCTTCTTGCTGCTGCTCTTGGAAACAGCGTCAACGTAGGGGATGAGCACGCTAAAGAACTCGTTGAAGTTGTTCAGCGAATCGCCATAGAGCGAACCGGGGAACGGCATGGCCTCCTCGGGGCAGATGCCATAGTGCTGCAGCACGTAGTGAACGTCGTAGGCCGAGCCACCCTGTGCGAACTGGCAGTCGCCGTGCAGACGAACCACCTGTACGGCGCGGTCCATGTAGGTCTTGTTGGCTACAAACGACTCGCAGAGGTCGTAGGTCTTGCCCGACTTCTTCAAAATCTCAGCCTCAAAGTAGGACAGGGTAGAGTAGTCCCAGCACGTGCCTGAGCGGTTTTGGTCCTTGATAGAGGTGATGGGGTTCTCTTTAACTACCGTAAACACGGGTTTGTTCTGGTTCTTTGCAGGAGCCTTCTTCTTGGCAGCCTGTGCACCGACGGCTACCAGAGCCATGAGTGCCAAAGTGAAAATCTTTTTCATTGTCTTTTTGTTATGTTATTGATTACTATTCATAAAGTCTTCCAGTTCGGCGGGATGATACGGTATGCGCTTTTGGCCGAGGAATCGGCAGCCGTCGCTGGTTATCAGCACGTCGTCCTCGATGCGGATGCCCCCGAAGTCCTTGTACGTCTCCAGCTTGTCGAAGTTCAGGAACTCCTTGCAGTGACCCGAGGCTTTCCACTCGTCGATGAGGGCAGGGATGAAGTAGATGCCCGGCTCGTCGGTGACGACAAACCCTTCCTGCAGGCGGCGACCCATGCGCAGGCAGTTGGTGCCGAACTGCTCCAGATTGGGGCGTGTTTCTTCGTCGAAGCCTACGTGTATCTGACCCAGCCCCTCCATGTCGTGTACGTCCATGCCCATCATGTGACCCAGCCCGTGGGGCAGGAACATGGCGTGTGCTCCGGCGCGCACGGCCTCCTCGGTGTCGCCCTTCATCAGTCCCAGCTCCTTCAGCCGGTCGGTCAGCATACGGCATACGGCGAAGTGCACGTCCATATACTTGACACCGGGCTTGGCCACCTGTAAAACGTAGTCGTGGCAAGCCTCCACGATGCTGTAGATTTCCAGCTGGCGCTGGGTGAACCGTCCGTTGACGGGCATCGTGCGGGTATGGTCTGAGCAGTAGTCGTCCAGTTCGCAGCCTGCATCGCACAAGACGAGACGGCCAGCCTCGAGCTTGGCCTCCGACGGATTGCCGTGCATAATCTCGCCGTGCTGCGAGAAGATGGTGGCGAAGCTGACCTGCGAGGCCAGCGAGCGGGCCATGCCGTCCACCTGCCCGCCAATAAACCGCTCCGTCACGCCGGGCTTTATAAGCCGCTGTGCCGTGGTGTGCATGACATAGCCCACGTCGCAGGCACGGTCGATGGCCTCAATCTCCTGTGGCTCCTTGGTGGAGCGCATCTTGACGACGGCCTGAATCAGGGCGAGCGATGCGGCTTCCTTCTGCTGCGAAGGGTGAATGCCCAGCAAGTCCATGATTTGAATCTTGGTGTCGTGGCGATAGGGGGGTAGGAAGTGGATGGTCTGATGGGCTGCAATGGCGTTGCAACACGCAGAGCGAAGCTCCTTCATCGGGGCTGTCTTCGTGACGCCCACCTCGGCAGCCAGTTCGCTGACCGACGGGGTGAAGCCCATCCATACGATGTCCTCTACGTCGATGTCGTCGCCGAAGAGCGTTTCGCTGTCGTTGTCGATGTCTATCACGCCCACGAGCCCGTCGCGGTGCTGCCCGAAGTAGTAGAGGAAGGACGAGTCCTGTCTCATCGGTGCATAGCAGTTGGCGGGATAGTTGCAGGGCGCGTCGTTGTTGCCAAAGAGCACTATAACTCCTTGCCCTACCAGTTTCTTTAGTTCGGCCCGCCGCCGAATGTATGTTTCTTTGTTAAACATCTTTCTGGGTATCGGTTGCTTTGTTCGATTTGTTTGCAAAGGTACACATTAATTATTTATTTGCGCCATCTTTGCATCAAAAAAGTCTTAAAAACCCGTTGGGTGGATTCTTTCCGTGAGTTTGAACCGTTCTTTCTCGGGGTAAGAGCCGTTCCTTCCCCGGGTAAGAGCCGTTCTTTCCCCGGGTAAGAGCCGTTCTTTCTCCCGGTAAGAGCCGTTCTTTCCACGGGTAAGCCCCGTTCCTTCCCTCGAATTAGTCGTTTTGGGGTTGCGAATCGCTCAGCAGGTCGGGTCGCAGCTGGCGGGTACGCTCCAAGGCTTGCTCCAGTTCCCAGTTGCGTATCTTGGCCTCGTTGCCACTGAGCAATATGTCGGGCACCCGCCAGCCCTTGTAGTCGGCAGGGCGAGTGTAGATAGGTGCTGCTAAGAGGTCGTCCTGAAAACAATCGGAGAGGGCAGACTGCTCATCGCCAATCACTCCGGGCACAACGCGCACGACGGCATCGGCAATCATGGCCGCCACCAGCTCGCCACCCGTCAGCACAAAGTCGCCGATGCTGATTTCCTTGGTAATAAGGTGGTCGCGCACCCGCTGGTCGATGCCCTTGTAGTGGCCCGCCAAGATGATGAGGTTGCCCTTCAGCGACAGCTCGTTGGCCATGTGCTGGTCGAATCGCTCGCCGTCGGGCGATGTGAAGATAACCTCGTCGTAGTCGCGCTCCTGCTTCAGTGCCGTGATGCAGCGGTCAATAGGCTCGCACTGCATCACCATGCCGGCTGAGCCGCCGTAGGGATAGTCGTCCACCCGCCGCCACTTGTCGAGTGTGTAGTCACGCAGATTGTGCAGGCGAATCTCTGCCAGCCCCTTTTTCTCAGCACGAGCAAGGATGGACTCGTGGACGAAGCCCTCCAGCATTTCGGGCAGTACGGTGATAATGTCTATTCTCATTGGTAGAAGTCTTTTATTTGTTCAATATATCGCTGGCCGACGGTGCGCCCCAGCTCATACACCCGACGCATCTGGTCAGCGTCGTGCGAAAGGTGGCCGATGGGGATTGGCTCGTCGGGGCGTATGACGAGACAACGCCCCTCCTGCTCGGCCTGCCGCACATACTCCAGTTGGCGGTTGTACATCAGGTGCCGCTCGTCCAGCGCCCTAACCATGTTGGGATAGTGGCGCAGCCAGAGGCGTATCAGGGGCATCAGTCGGTTGTGCTCCTTCTGATAGCCCAAGGGCTGGGTCAGGATGACGACGTTGCGGTCGTAGCCATTGTTCTCAAAGTATTCAAGGGGGATGGAGTCGGCCACACCGCCGTCCAGCAGCTGTCGGCCCTGCACCTTCACAACCCGTGAAGCCAAAGGCATCGATGCCGATGCGCGGAGCCACTCCAGTTCGTCGTAGTCAACATGGCTCATGTCGTGATAGACGGCCTGTCCCGTCACAACGTCGGTACAGACCACGGTAAACGTCATGGGGTTCTGCTGGAAAGCCGTGATGTCGAAAAGGTCGTACTCGTAGGGAACCACGTGGTAGCCGAAGTGTGCATTGAAATAGTCGCCGCTCAGCAGCAACGACTTCAGACCGCTGAAGCGCGAATCGCGGGCAAAACGGGTGTTGTAGCGAATGGCCCGCCCCACCTGCCGCGACTTGTAGTTGCAGCCGAAGGCCGCACCAGCCGAAACACCAATCAGCCCGTCGGGCCAGATGTCGTGCTCCATCATCACGTCAATCACGCCAGCCGTCCACAGCCCACGCATGGCGCCGCCTTCTAATACCAGTCCTTTTCTCATAATCCGTTGCAAAGGTACGAAATAATTGCTAACTGGCAATTGGTAATTGGCAATTATTTCGTACTTTTGCAGCCGTATGTTAAGTTATTCGGTAATAGGGACAGGAGCCATAGGCGGGTACTACGGAGGCCGGCTGGCACGGGCAGGGCGCACGGTGCGATTTCTGCTGCACAGTGATTATGAGTATGTTAGGCAGCATGGGCTAAGGGTCGACAGCTGCGACGGAGATTTCCGTTTGGACACGGTCGAGGCATATAGGACGACGGAGGATATGCCGAAGTCCGACGTGGTGATAGTGGGGCTGAAGTCGGTGCGCAACCACGACGTGCTGCCCGCTCTGCTGCGCCCCATCGTGGATGACCACACGGTGGTCGTTCTGATACAGAACGGCATCGGGCTGGAGGACGACTTGCAGCAGGTGTTCCCCAGTCTGCGGATTGTTGCCGGACTGGCTTTTATCTGTTCGGCCAAGGTGGGGCCGGGCCATGTCTCGCACCAGTGCTACGGCAGCATCAACTTGGGCAACTATTCCTGTCCGTCGGCTTGCTTTGCGGAGCTGCTGCACGACATTCAGGAGGCTGGCATCAAGGCTGCCGAGGTGCCTTACTTGGAAGCCCGTTGGCGCAAGGCCGTGTGGAATATGCCGTTCAATGGGATGACCGTTGCGCTGGACACGTCGACCGACCGACTGCTGAAGCATCCGGCTACGCGCCAGCTCATCTACGACCAGATGCTTGAGGTTATCGGGGCGGCCAATGCCGTAGGGGTGGACGCGCTGACTGCGGACTTTGCCGACCAGATGATGCAGATGACGGACGCAATGGTGCCTTACAGCCCGTCGATGAAGCTGGACTACGACCATCACCGCCCGATGGAGCTTTATTACCTCTATACCCGCCCCATTGAGGAGGCAAAAAAAGTCGGCTTCGAGATGCCCAAACTGGCAATGCTCGAAGCCGAACTGAGGTTCAAAGCCCAGTGTCTTGACACTTGAGGCTTAGCTGTTGTACTCCTGCCATGACTTAATCTTGATGTCGCTCTCCGTCAGGGCGGTGAAAGCCTCGATATAGGCTTTGGCCAGACGCACGTTGGTCATCAGGGGAATGTTGTGGTCGATGGCTCCACGGCGAATGCGGTAGCCGTTGGTCAGCTCGCGCTTCGTGTGGTTCTTCGGCACGTTCACAATCAGCTCGAACTGGTGGCGGGCTATCATATCCATCACGTTGTTGTCGCCTTCCTCGTCGGGCCAGTTGACTGCCGTCGCCTTAATGCCGTTGTCGTTGAGGAACTGGGCCGTTCCGCCCGTGGCATATACCTTGTAACCCTTCTTTACCAACTGCTTGGCAGGCTCCAGCAGCGAAACCTTGCCCTTGGCGGCACCTGACGAAATCAGGATGTTAGCGCCTGCGGCAGGCATACGGTAGCCCGTGGCTATCAGGGCGTTCAGCAGGGCTTCGTTCAGGTCGTCGCCCAGACAGCCTACCTCGCCCGTTGACGACATATCAACGCCCAGCACGGGGTCGGCGTTTTGCAAGCGGGCAAACGAGAACTGCGAGGCCTTCACGCCAATGCGGTCGATGTCGAACTCTGACTTGTCGGGACGAGAGTAGGGGGCGTCGAGCATAATCTTGGTGGCCGTCTCGATGAAGTTGCGCTTCAGTATCTTCGATACGAAGGGGAACGAGCGGCTGGCACGCAGGTTGCACTCGATGACCTTCACCTCGCGGTTCTTGGCCAAGAACTGGATATTGAACGGGCCCGAGATGTTCAGCTCCTTGGCTATCTTGTGGGCTATCTTCTTTATCTGGCGCACGGTAGAGAAGTAGATGTGCTGGGCGGGGAACACCATCGTGGCGTCGCCCGAGTGAACACCGGCATACTCTACGTGCTCTGAGATAGCGTACTCAACCACTTCGCCCTTGTCGGCCACGGCATCGAACTCAATCTCCTTGGTGTCCTGCATAAACTGCGATACCACCACGGGGAACTCCTTCGAGACCTCGGTGGCCATGTTCAGGAAGCGGTGCAGCTCCTCGTCGTCATAGCATACGTTCATGGCTGCACCTGAGAGCACATAGCTGGGGCGCACCAGTACGGGATAGCCTACCTCGGCAACGAACTCCTTGATGTCGTCAAATGAGGTCAGTGCGCGCCATGCGGGCTGGTCGATGCCCAGCTTGTCGAGCATGGCTGAGAACTTGTCGCGGTTCTCGGCACGGTCGATGTCGACGGGTGAGGTTCCCAGCACGGGCACTCCCTGGCGGTGCAGCTTCATGGCGAGGTTGTTGGGTATCTGTCCGCCCACGCTGACGATGACACCGCGGGGCTGCTCCAAGTCAATTACGTCGAGCACGCGCTCCAGCGACAACTCGTCGAAGTAGAGGCGGTCGCACATGTCGTAGTCGGTCGACACAGTCTCAGGGTTGTAGTTTATCATGATTGACTTGTAGCCCAGTTTGCGCGCCGTGTTGATGGCGTTTACCGAGCACCAGTCGAACTCTACCGAGCTACCGATGCGGTAGGCACCCGAGCCCAGTACGATAACAGACTTCTCGTTCTTGTAGTAAGGTATGTCGTGGCCCTCCACTGCGTAGGTGAAGTACAGGTAGTTGGTCAGCTCGGGATGCTCTGAGGCTACCGTGTTGATGCGCTTTACGGCAGGCACGATGCCCAGCTGTTTGCGATACTGGCGAACCTTCAGGTTCTCCTTCTCCATATTGGTCTGCTGGGGCTTCAGTACGAAGCGGGCTATCTGGAAATCGCTAAAGCCGCACACCTTCACTTCTTTCAGCAGCGTGGTGGGCACGTCTTCCATCTTGTCGTAATGCATCAGCTCGTGCTTCAGGTCGACAATGTGCTTCAGTCTTTCGAGGAACCACTTGTCTATCTTGGTCAGCTCTTCAATGCGGGCTACGGTGTAGCCCTCCTCCAGAGCTTGGGCGATGGCGAAGATACGCAGGTCGGTGGGGTTTTCCAGCGCGTCGTCTAAGTTGTCGAACTTCGTGTGGTCGTTGCCTACAAAGCCGTGCATACCCTGACCAATCATGCGCAAGCCCTTCTGTATCATTTCCTCAAACGAGCGGCCAATGGACATGATTTCGCCTACCGACTTCATGCTGGAGCCGATATGACGCGAGACACCAGCGAACTTGGTCAGGTCCCAGCGTGGAATCTTACAAATCATATAGTCCAGCTGCGGAGCCACGTATGCCGAGTTGGGAGTGCCCATCTCGCCAATTTGGTCGAGCGTGTAGCCCAGTGCAATCTTGGCAGCCACGAAGGCGAGCGGGTAGCCCGTGGCCTTGGAAGCCAGTGCACTGGAGCGCGACAGGCGGGCATTAATCTCAATAATGCGGTAGTCGTTGGTCTGGGCGTTGAAGGCAAACTGGATGTTGCACTCGCCCACGATGCCGAGATGGCGCACGCAGCGGATGGTGATGTCTTGCAGCATCTTCACCTGCTCGTCGCTAAGCGAACACGTCGGGGCTACCACAATCGATTCGCCCGTGTGAATGCCCAGCGGGTCGAAGTTCTCCATCGAGGCCACCGTGAAGCAGTGGTCGTTGGCGTCGCGGATGCACTCAAACTCAATCTCCTTCCATCCCTTGAGCGACTCCTCGACCAGTATCTGTGGGGCAAACGTAAAGGCTGACTCAGCCAGTTCGCGGAACGTCTTCTCGTCGGGGCAGATGCCTGAGCCCAGACCGCCCAGTGCGTATGCCGAGCGAATCATGATGGGGAAACCAATCTCGTGGGCAGCACTTAGCGCGTCGTCCATGTTCTCCACAGCGTGGCTCACGGGGGTCTTCAGACTGATTTCGTCCAGCTTCTTCACGAACAAGTCGCGGTCTTCCGTGTTCATGATAGCCTCGACGCTGGTGCCCAGCACCTCAACACCGTACTCGCGGAGCACGCCCGTCTGGTACAGCTCCGTGCCGCAGTTCAGTGCCGTCTGTCCACCAAAGGCCAGCAGAATGCCGTCAGGGCGTTCCTTCTTAATGATTTCCGTCACGAAGTGGGTGGTCACTGGCTGGAAGTACACCTTGTCGGCAATGCCCTCCGATGTCTGAATCGTAGCGATGTTAGGATTCACCAGCACCGAGGAGATGCCCTCCTCGCGCAAAGCCTTCAGCGCCTGCGAGCCCGAGTAGTCAAACTCGCCTGCCTGTCCGATTTTCAGGGCACCCGAGCCGAGCACGAGCACCTTCTTCAGTTTCTTCTTCATATATATCCAATGTATAGTTTGATTGCATTCTAATCTGCAAAGGTAGGTAAAAAAGGAGAGACGGCAAAGCATCTCCCCTTTAAAAATTGCTAACGTGCATCAAATATGTATAGCTATGCCGTTTTCTCGCGTGGTGTGCATGGTTTTATCGGCTGCGTACATGGTGCGGAGTGCGTCGGCATATCGTGCGAACCGTATCGGCACATGATGCGGAGTGCGTCCGTGCATGGTGCGAAGCGTGTCGGCACGTGGTGCGAAGCGTGTCCGTGCATGATGCGGAACGTATCGGCGCATGGGCGTAAAGTGCTATTTTTTATTCAAAGTTCCCGCACTCTACGGATATAAAAGTTATTAATGCCTGATGTAGTATTGGAATTTATTCGTATCTTTGTGGGCAGTTGTTTAACTTTAAATGAATATTTTATGAATAAGGTCATTGATTTGTCTGCCTTCGCACTGAATGTAAACTTGGACGATAAGTTGTTTAAAGAGGGTGTGTATAATAAGCGAATAGAGCTGATTAACATTGCTCTCGGTTGGGAAGGAGCCACACCGAAGAACAACTTTATCATGCACAACGTATGGAAAAGCCCGACAGAGCCTTCCTATGTCGTATGTTTTGGGAAGTATGGCAAGGAGTATTACGATATTGTATCAGCAGCTTATAAGGGAGAACCTGACGACCAGATACCTGACAAGGCTAGGAAAAACAGCAACGACATGAAGCCCTGTGTCTTTAGGGATGGGGTTATCGTTGATTCCTTTAGGGGGCGTCTTGATGACATCTTTGCTTTGCTGGAAGAGTGTGGTCGGCAGGGGCTGAATGATGTCGTTAAGGTGCTGTCGGTTCTGTTCCTTAGGAATGCCCTTTTGCTTGACCATTATGTTGTCAATGGCAACTATTGCTATATGCCGCCAAAAGAGCTTGTAGACTATATTTGTGCGAATGTCCCTCAACACGAAGGCATCCCTGTGGAGGTGTATATCCATGCTCTTGATGCCATCGGCTTTAATGAAGACGTGAAATATTACACACAAGGCAAGCTCCAGAAAAAGAAAGGAGTCGGTCGTGAGAATAATATGAAAACGTATTGTTATGCAGCAGCATGTGTGTCGGGCTATGAGAAATGGGCAGGATTTGCCTATAAGCTAATAAGGGGCTGGGGCGTGGCTCCTATTACGAACAAGATGCTCGCAGCATATCTCCCTGAGTTAAATGTTTCTTATAAGAAGTCGGCAAAGAGAGCCCCGAAGAGTAACAGTGAAATAATCACCGTTCAAGAGAGTATAGACCATTTCAAGTAAGACGACATCATATAGGCATACGCCTCATAATCTCCTCTCCGACTTTGGTGACGACACCGCAAACTAGAGCGTTTCCCATAAAGAACGCTCTTTTAACATCGTTTTGCCCTATCGTGTGATGGTCGGGGAACATATCAAGCCTTTCAAGCTCTAGCGGTATTAGCCTGCGAAGTCTGTGGTTGACCGGGTCTTCAATGACGTGCTTAAAGCGTGAGGGCGTTTTCCCGCCCTCGCTGGTAATGATGGTTCTGGATGGCTTGTCTAGGGGGTCTGGAAATGCCATGCCTCCTTCATTGTACGAGAACTCAAAACCGTCTTTAGTCCTGCGAGTTTCGTGTTTCGCTCCCTTCAGGTATTTCCATTTGGGCAAGTCTTCGTCTGAGATATAGAAATCATCGGTAATAAGCTCGCGGTCTCTCCCTTCTGCTAAGACGTTTCCAAGGGTGGTATAAATGCCATTATAGGCAGGTCGCATTTTCTCCGTCCATACTAATCCGTCTATCATTACGCCGGCATTGCAGAATGGACGCAGTTTATTGTCTTTGTTAAAGTTCGTCGTAATGTCTGCCAAGTCTTCGTTAGGGGCAGACTTTAAGCTAAACGGAGTTATACCAAACAAACCATTACCGCCACCTTCTGGCACCGAAGGAAAAGCTGTTGCGAATATTCCGTTGTTTTCAAGCCAGTCAATAGGGGCTTTAATCGTCCTAGCTATAGGGGAATTCTTTTTGTAGGCAAGTATGTATGTCCTTCTTCTCCTTTGAGGCATACCATATTCGGCAGCGTTAATGATTCTCCATTCAACAATATAGTTTAAGTTGGCAAGTGATTGGAGTATGATGGCAAAGTCTCGGCCTCTTTGTTGAGCTGGCGATATAACAAGTCTGTCGACATTCTCTAGAAATAGTATTTGGGCTGCCTTCTCTCCTTTCTCTCTGCATATACGCTCTATTTGCCACCACAATACGCCCTTCTTGCCTTCTAGTCCTGCCGCCTGACTAAGTGTTCTTGCCACCGAATAGTCTTGGCATGGAAAGCCACCGCACAATAGGTCGTGGTCAGGAATTACGCTTGTCGGAACGGTTGCAATATCCGCATTGACGTGTCCTTCCTCCCCAAATCTTGCCGTATATATGGCAGATGCGTGTTGTGCTTTAGTCGCAGGCTCAAACTGGTTACTCCAGATAGTATGGAAATAATTGTGCCCAACTCTGTCAAAACCGACTCTGAATCCTCCGACACCAGCAAATAGCTCGATTACGTTCATATTGTGTTTGCTGCTCCACTTTTGTCCTCCCTTCTTAGGAAGTTACGTGTGTTTTAGGCTGCAAAAGTACATTAAATAGGTCGGAAAACCAAATATCCCATATCTTTTTAATGTATTTTTCGTCTTAAAGAAAACTAAAACAGGAACTCCAAAAATCTGGAATCCCTGTTTTGTTGTTATAGGGGTAGGAGGGGAATTTACTCGCCCTTCTCCATCTTAGCCTTCAGCTCAGCGAGTACGTCAATGTCGCCCAGTGTGGTGCTGGCAGCAACGTTCTCAATCTTCGGAGTGTCGTTCTTCGGGGCGCGAGCCTTCTTGGCGGCAGCCTTCTTCTCCTCACGCTGCGGGTCCTCGAAGGTACGGCTGTGAGAGAGGATGATGCGCTTAGAGTCCTTGTTGAACTCAATCACCTTGAAGGGCAGAACCTCGCCCTGAGCGGCCTGTGAGCCATCCTCCTTGACAAGGTGCTTAGGAGTAGCGAAGCCCTCAACGTTCTCGTCGAGTGATACAACGGCACCCTTCTCCAGCAGTTCGGTAATCTTACCGTCGTGGATAGAGCCAACGGTGTACTTCTCCTCGAATACGTTCCAGGGGTTGTCCTCCAGCTGCTTGTGGCCGAGTGACAGACGACGGTTCTCCTTGTCGATGTCCAGCACGACAACGTCAATCTGGGCACCTACCTGAGTGAACTCTGAAGGATGCTTAACCTTCTTGGTCCATGACAGGTCGCTGATGTGAATCAGACCGTCAACGCCTTCCTCAAGCTCAACGAATACACCGAAGTTGGTGAAGTTGCGAACCTTGGCGGTGTGCTTAGAGCTTACAGGATATTTCACCTCGATGGTCTCCCACGGGTCTTCCTTCAGCTGCTTGATGCCGAGTGACATCTTGCGCTCGTCGCGGTCCAGTGTCAGGATGACAGCCTCAATCTCGTCGCCTACCTTCAGGAACTCCTGAGCAGAGCGGAGGTGCTGGCTCCATGACATCTCTGAAACGTGGATAAGTCCCTCAACGCCGGGCTGAATCTCAACGAATGCACCGTAGTCGGCAATAACGACTACCTTACCGTTTACGTGGTCGCCCACCTTGAGGTTAGCATCCAGAGCATCCCAAGGATGAGGAGTGAGCTGCTTCAGACCGAGGGCGATGCGCTTCTTCTCATCGTCGAAGTCGAGGATAACGACGTTAATCTTCTGGTCGAGCTCAACAACCTTGTGCGGGTCGTCAACGCGGCCCCAGCTGAGGTCGGTGATGTGGATGAGTCCGTCAACACCGCCGAGGTCAACGAATACACCGTAAGAAGTGATGTTCTTAACGATACCTTCGAGAATCTGACCCTTCTCCAGCTTGCTGATGATTTCCTTCTTCTGTGCTTCGAGCTCAGCCTCGATGAGAGCCTTGTGCGAAACAACTACGTTGCGGAACTCCTGATTGATTTTAACAATCTTGAATTCCATCGTCTTGCCTACGAACTGGTCGTAGTCGCGTATGGGGTGAACGTCGATTTGCGAACCGGGCAGGAAGGCCTCGATACCAAATACGTCTACAATCATACCGCCCTTTGTGCGGCACTTGATGTAGCCCTGGATGACCTCCTGAGCATCGAGGGCAGCGTTGACACGCTCCCAGCTCTTTGACATACGAGCCTTCTTGTGCGACAGCACGAGCTGACCCTTCTTGTCCTCAGCGTTCTCTACGTAAACCTCTACTACGTCGCCGGCCTTCAGGTCGGGGTTGTAGCGGAACTCAGAGGCGGGGATGATACCGTCGCTCTTGTAGCCGATGTTAACGACTACCTCTTTTTTGTCTACGCTGATGACGGTTCCGTCAACAACCTGATGCTCGCTGACTTTGTTCAGCGTCTCATCATACGCCTTGTCAAGCTCTTCCTTGCTGACGTTTGCCACAGTGCCATTCTCGAACTCGTCCCAGTTGAAGTCCTGTAATGGCTGGACGTTCTTTGTTAATTCTGACATAATTTAAATTGTTTGTTTGTAATTAATAAAGTTAGACTTTATGTGAACTATTGCCTGCGCCGATATATGCGCAAAGCGGGTGCAAAGTTACTACTTTTCCTTCTAACTGCCAAACTTTTAGGCAATTATTTGTCTTCTTCCCGTTTCTTGGCACGTTTCTTCCTGATGCCGAAAAGGTCGCTGAAGCCGTCGAAGTCTTTTTTCAGGATGATGCCAATGCCCTGTGTGTTCAGGCTGCTGCGGGTGAAGTAGCGGTCGTTGGTCTGGTTGTACACTTTCAGGGCCAGGTTGCCATTGGGGAAGAGCAGGTAGCTGATATCGAAGTCGCCGATGAACGACGGGGTGGCCGTAGTGGCGTTGTCGCGATAGCCGAATTGACCGTTGATGAGCAGTCGGTTGTTGAGCAAGCGTCCGCTTACCAGTCCTTCGTATTCTGCATTGTTCCATCCCTCATCGCCAGTCGATATGTTGGCTCCGAAGTTCCAGTTGTTGCTCTTGATGACCTGTCCCAACATACTGTTGATTTGTCCGCTTATCGTTCCTGAGAGTAGGCTCTGCATGGCCAGCGATGTCTTGCTGGGACCGCTTTGGTCGTCGCCAGCATTGTTGGCTCCCTGTGGGTAGAAGCGTCCTACGGCCAGCAGGTAGATGACTTGCTGGTTCATCTCCTCCTGTCCGTTGATGATAGAACGCACCATTTGCGTTTCGTCCGCATTGGCATTGGGCAGGTCAAGGTCGAAGTCGATGATGGGTGCCTTGGGCTGCCCTGTGATATTCATCAGGCAGTTTACACGCACGGTGTTGGAGAAACTGCGACCTACGTTCAGGTCTGATAGGCTGACGCTGTTCACTGTGTGCTGTGCCTGCATATTCAGCGTGGCATCGTAAGGGTCGCCGCCGAAGACGATAGTGCCGCCCTCGCGGAAAACAAAGTTTTTCTTGATAATGTTTTGGATGGTCAGCCCATAGGTGCCGTCAGTCACGCGGTAGGTACCGAACATCTGGAATCCACCTTTATTATAATAGGTAGTCTGTAGCTCGCCATTGCCTTGCAGGGTGATGTAGTCGTTGGTGTGAGGGTCCATCAGCAGCCGGATGGAAGCCTGCGGTGTGGCATTGACCTTCAGTCGCATGGTCAGGTCGGAGCGGAAGTCATCGTCGGCTTTCTGGTTTTTGGGCGTGCTTTGTGTACTCTGGGGTGCGTTCCATTCAATAAACTCTTGGCTGTTAATGGCATCGGGCGAGGCTGCATTATAGACGAATACCGAGTTGGGTTGTGGAGTGACATCGGCTTCTATCAGCACGCTGCCACTGCGTCCGTGAATAGCCACGTTGCCATCGGCATAGACCGTTCCATAGAAAGTGTCTTCGCCAAAGTCCTTGAAGTCGTAGGCCAGTAGGTTTTGCGCCTGCACGTAGATATCGTAAGTCATGTGGGTCAACTCCTGATGATGGATGCCACCCGTCAAGATGCCCTGCTGGTTATTCATGTCGTAGATGGGGCAGTGTACAAACTCAATCTCATTGGGCACCATGCGAATGGTGTCGTTGCGCAGTTCATAGTCGGTGCCCAGTGTCTTGACATGAACCGTGCCGTTCAGTGCCAGCTCACCAGTTAGGTTGATGGCATCCAGCGGCCCTGCCAGACGTACAGCCCCGTTCCCATGCCCCTTAACGCTACTGAGGAAGCTGCTGGTAAACGACTGGGCAAAGTCCAGATAGGTGCCCTCGGCTTGAATGCCTAAGTCAATGAAGTTGCGCTTAGGCGACACGTAGCCTTTAATATAAGTCATGGCATCAACGCCGTCGTTAGCCGTTGCGTCAATGTCTATTTGCTCCTTTTCCTTGTTCCAATTTACTTGTGCATCCAACGTGCCCATTCGGCCATGTTCAAACTTAAAGTCGCTAACCTTCAGCTGGGCATCGGCTTCCAGTTCTCCAAAGATACCCCTTACAGTGCCACTTCCAGAAGCATATCCGTCGAAGCTGACAGCATCGAAGTCGACAAGCTCCAGAATATAGGCAACGTCAATGTCGCGCATTTGTACATTTACGGAGTCGTTAACACTTTCTGATGCCGTTCCGTTCAGCATCAGAAACTGCTGGTCGTTATGAATGGAGAGCTGGCTGATTTCAACATGGTTCTTCGAGTAGCTAATGTACGACGGCTCAATGTCCCACTGCTGGTGGTGTATGTTTATCTGCGACGGCTCAATGCTAATATAGGCAGTCTGCTGCTCGTCGTAAGTGGTGTCAAAGCTGATGGTTGCGTTTACTTGTCCGTTGACAGGGTTCTCATTGCGGTTATCCCATGCAAACGAGGTGTACAGGTTGTTGCCTGCAACATTGCCAAAAGCGTGGAGGTCTAGCAGTCTTTCGTCGGCCATTAGCTTTGTCATACTGATGTCGAAACGCAGCGTATCACTGGGCGATGTCAGGCTAATGTGGCCATTGGTATATTGGCTGTCCTTGTAATATAACTGTGGCACTTCGCATTCTATGGAAATACTGTGCAATGGGTCGTTCACCATGCCTTGCAGTGTGAGTGGCTGGGGTAGTCGGATGGGCAACTTAAACAAGTGCTCCAGCCAGTCGGCCTTATGTATATGTGCCGAAACGAGAAAGTTATTCTTTGTATGCGGATTTACTTTCGGAATACCGGGCAGATTTGGCATTCTGACTGCAATGAAGTTAGTAAAACTCTGGGGTAGTGTCTCATAGTCGAAATCGCCTGTAATTTCCACCGTTCCGAAGTCGCTATCCAAGGTCATGTGGTGTACCTCTTCCGTATAGTTCGACTCGAAGCTGAGCTTATTCAGTGTGTATTGCTCTGTGGGCGAAGTCATGGTGAAATTGCTCACCTCGATGTTGCCTACGGCATCGTTTACATTGCTGCCTGTGATGTGGGCATTCAGTGTGCCTGAGAAGAGAGTTGCATCCCATTTGTCCGTTAGGTTGATATGCTTGGGCGACAGGTTCTTGACGTTAGCCGTTAGCTGTATGTTGTTCTGGTGCCCCTGTTTCTCGATGAGCCCTTCAATGTCCAACATGATGTTAGGGTCGTCAATGCTGGCCTTACCGTGGATTCCCTTTGGACTGTATGCTCCATTTACCTTAACGTTTTTGTATTGGTAGCCGTTATAGTCAAAACTGTTCACCAACCCCTCGGCATTTATTTGCACATCGCCGTTTTTTGGCAGTTGTCCGTCCAGTGCTATCTGAGTAGCTATCCGCCCGAACTGCTTGTTGTCTAATAGCCTTTGCAGATTGATGCCTTGTGTGTTCACATTGCCCTTGAATCGTTGTTGGTCGTCCATTCTTAGGTCAACCGTAATATTGCCAGCATCAGTATTCAGCGTGTTGTGCATCGCAATGGTGCGCAACCCAGTTCCAGATATGGTCCCCTTCAGATACACACTACCCATGCGGTTCATAATGTCGGGCACTTCAGCGCGCCTGCCTTTCAGGTTCTCCGAAATGAAACTAATGGTCTTGCCTGATAGGTTCAGATGCTGGATGTTAGCCTGCCAATCGGGGGCTTGCTGGCGTAGTCCACTGACGTGCCCCGTCATATTGAGCCCGATGTCGCCTGTTGTTGAGCTAATGGTCAGCCCTTCTATAGCCAGTTCCTCGCCCTTTCCTTGAAACGATGCACCAACAGACAAGGTGCTTTGGAAAGTCTTGAGTGATGGTAGCAAACAGGAAAGGTCGGCCAGCGTGATGGTTGACGGCTTAATGCAGCCCTTGTATTGCAGACTAGACGTAACGAACTGGTCACCGTGAAAACGATAGGAGGCCTCCATGTTGCCCAACTGCACATTGGTACCGGGCATTCGAAGTAGGAAATCAGTCAACCGACTGGCGTTTCGGCCTCCTTCATAATGGAACGACAATCGACTAATCTGTAGCCCTGATTGTTCTTTTAGCGATAGTCGCTTAATATTCAAATTCAGAGAGTCCTTGGTTAGTGCCTTCAGTGCAATATGCCCACTAATGTCCTTGATGCCTAAATGTTTGGGATTCAGCTTGTCAGGCGTGACAGGAGTGTCAAGGCAGTCATAATGGATGCTGGTATGACGTATGATAAGTGAATTAATGCGCAGGTCGAGTGGGGTAGTGCTCGTTGTGTCTTTTGAGGCCAGCGAGTCAAGCACAAACTGGAAGTTAGGCTTGGCATCCTTCGTAGCCTGCCAGAGTCGAGCGTGAGTATTGAACACCTGCGCCTTGGCTATGACGATTTTGCCTTCTGTTAAGGGAAGCAACTCCAGACGAGCTGACAGCCGTCCACATTGTAGCATATCTTTGCCTTGCTGGTCTTTGATACGCACGTTGTTCAGTGTCAGGTGGTTCAGTAACCCAATGTCTGCGCTTTCAATGCTGACACTGGTACCCAGCTTCTGCGATAGCGTCTTGGCAGTCCACTGACCTAAGTATTCCTGTACCCACGTCATGTTGGCTACCAGAAAGAACATTAGGTACAGGCCGAGCAGGGTCCATACAACAATATTTGATATGCGCTTTATAATCTTCAAAACTGGCAGTTAGAGATAGCAAATTATTTTATAGTGTTTCAATTCTGGCACAAAATTACACTAAAAAGTTGTGACAAGGGAATATTTCGATAGTTTTTTATGTATGGTGTGCCTAAAATTTACTAATTTTGCAGCATTCATTGAGAGAAACTATTCAAATTCATTTATAATGCCAAATGTAATCAAGTTACGCAAAGGCTTGGACATTAACCTCTGTGGCAAAGCCGAAGAGAAGCTGATTCGCCTGAAGTCGAAAGGGCAGTATGCACTGATGCCTGACGATTTCGAAGGGGTCACGCCGAAGGTGGTTGTCAAGGAGGGTGACAAAGTCAAGGCCGGGGATGCCTTGTTTATTAACAAGCTCTATCCCGAAGTGAAGTTTGCCTCTCCCGTCAGCGGAACCGTCCGCGAGGTGGTGCGTGGCGAGCGAAGGAAAGTGCTCTGTGTGAAAGTGGATGCCGATGCCCAGCAAGAGCGGGTAGATTTCGGAAAGAAGGATGTACTTAAGATGGACGGCAAGCAGGTGATTGAAGCACTACTCGAAGCCGGCATCTTTGGTTATATTAATCAGTTGCCTTATGCTGTTTCGACCAATCCGTCAGTACAGCCTAAGGCGATTTTTGTTTCCGCTCTGCGCGACAAACCATTAGCAGGCGATTTCCAGTTTGAGATGGAAGGTCAGGAGGCCGACTTCGTGACGGGTATCATGGCTCTTTCAAAGATTGCCACAACTCATGTTGGCATAGGTGTTCAAGCTAACTTCCAAACCGAAATTCGACAGATGGGCATTGAGCAGTATGCTCAGTTACACATCTTCGATGGCCCCTGTCCTGCAGGCAACGTCGGTGTACAGGTGAATAACGTAGACCCAGTCAACAAGGGTGAGGTGGTTTGGACTATTGGCGACCCGACGGTCGTGCTATTTATTGGTCGACTGCTTAATACAGGCCATGTCGACCTGACCCGCCGTGTAGCTCTCTGCGGAAGCGAGGTCAAGTCGCCTGCCTATGTTGATATGCTGGTAGGCGAAGAGCTGTCTACGTTGCTTTCTAACAGCTATGATAACGACCATCATGTGCGTATCATCAATGGCAATGTGCTGACGGGGCGCCCCACAACGAAGGAAGGCTATTTAGGTGCCCATACTTCTGAGATTACCGTGATTCCCGAGGGCGACAATGCTGACGAGTTGCTGGGCTGGATATTGCCCCGCTTCAAGCAGTTCTCCGTCAATCGCAGCTACTTCTCATGGCTGATGGGTAAGAAGAAATACGCATTGGATGCCCGCATCAAGGGTGGCGAGCGTCATATCATCATGAGTGGCGAGTACGACCGTGTGTTGCCGATGGACATCTATGGCGAGTATCTCATCAAGGCCATCATTACTGGCGACATTGACCGTCAGGAGGCACTGGGCATCTACGAGGTGTCGCCCGAAGACTTTGCACTGGCTGAGTTCGTCGACTCCTCCAAGCTGGAGCTGCAGCGCATTGTCCGTGAAGGCCTGAACATATTACGTAAAGAAAACGCATAAAGACTATGAGTGCATTAAGAAATTATCTCAATAAAATCAAACCCAACTTCGAACCAGAAGGTAAGTTGCACGCTTTCCGCAGTCTGTTCGATGGATTTGAGACCTTCCTTTATGTGCCAAACGACACGGCACGGACGGGTGTCAACATCCACGATGCAATAGACTCGAAGCGTATTATGAGCATGGTGGTGATTGCGCTGATGCCCGCCATGCTGTTTGGTATGTATAACGTGGGCTACCAGAACTATTTAGCTGCCGGCACGCTGGCCTCGGCCTCATTCGTGGAAATCTTCTGCTACGGCTTTTTGGCTGTGCTGCCTAAGATACTTGTTTCCTACATTGTCGGCTTGGGCATTGAGTTTGCGTGGGCACAATGGAAGGGCGAGGAGATACAAGAAGGCTATCTCGTCTCGGGTATCTTGATTCCGCTTATTGTGCCTATTGGCTGCCCCTTGTGGATGCTGGCACTGGCCTGTGCTTTCTCCGTCATCTTCTGCAAGGAGATTTTCGGTGGCACGGGCATGAATATGTTCAACCCCGCCATTGCCGCCCGTATGTTCCTGTTCTTCGCCTATCCGTCGAAGATGACGGGCGACCAAGTGTGGGTAGCTCAGGACAGCATATTCGGGCTGGGCAATACGCTGCCCGATGGCTTTACCGCTGCAACGCCACTTGGCCAGATGGCACAGGGCGTTGACCCCAGTGCCTCTATTTGCGATATGCTTTGCGGTTTCATTCCCGGTTCTATCGGTGAAACCAGCGTCATCGCCATAGCCTTGGGAGCCGTACTGCTGCTTTGGACGGGCATTGCCTCATGGCGCACCATGCTGAGTGTCTTCGTGGGTGGTGGCCTGATGGCTATTATCTTCCAGCAGATGGGGCAGTCGATGGTATGGTGGCATCACTTCATACTGGGCGGTTTCGCCTTTGGTGCTGTCTTCATGGCTACCGACCCCGTTACGTCGTGCCGTACCCGTGGTGGCCAGTTCATCTATGGCTTTATCATCGGTGCTATGGCCGTCATTATCCGTGTCCGCAATGCCGGTTACCCTGAGGGTATGATGCTTGCCATCTTCTTTGGCAACATGATAGCCCCCATGATTGACCATTTCATCGTGGAGCGTAACATCTCAAAACGTTTGAAGAGAGGAGGTACGAAATGAAACTGAATACAAACTCTAACGCGTACATTATTATATATAGTACCGTGTTGGTTGTTATTGTGGCCTTTCTGCTGGCTTTCGTCTTTCAGGCGCTGAAGCCCATGCAGGATGCCAACGTGGCACTCGACCAGAAGAAACAAATACTCTATTCGCTCAACATCCGTGGTCTGGACGGTCAGGAAGCTGAAGCCAAGTATGCCGAGGTGGTGAAGAGCGAGGAACAGATTGACGGAATAGCCTATTACGTCTGCGAGGTTGACGGGCAGAGGAAATACGTGTTCCCCTTGAAAGGCATGGGTCTCTGGGGTGGCATATCTGCCTTTGCATCGGTGGACGACGACCTGAACACCATCTATGGCATCTACTTCAACCATGAGAGCGAGACCGCAGGCCTTGGCGCTGAGATAAAGGATTCACAGGCTTGGCAGGAGAAGTTCCAAGGCAAGAAGATTCTCAATGACAACGGCGATGTCGCTATTGCCGTGGTAAAGAAGGTCGAGAACGCTGCTTCGGAAGTTGACTGCGTTACGGGTGCTACGCTGACCTCCAACGGTGTCAGCGATATGCTTCGCGACGGACTGGTCAAAGGCGTAAAGCTCATACAGCAATCCGCAAGTGAAACTAAAGCAGAGGAGGAATAAACTTATGGCACTATTTAGTAAACAGAACAAAGAGGTCTTCACTAACCCGCTGAACCTCGACCACCCGATACTTGGCCAAGTGCTGGGCATCTGCTCGGCCCTTGCCGTCACCAGTCAGCTCAAGCCGGCCATTGTGATGGGCTTGGCCGTTACGGTTATCACGGCATTCTCTAATGTCATTATCTCCATCATCCGCAACACCATCCCCAACCGCATCCGCATCGTCGTGCAGTTGGTGGTCGTGGCCGCCCTTGTTACCATCGTATCGCAGATACTGAAGGCTTTTGCCTACGATGTCAGCGTAGAGCTGAGTGTGTATGTCGGACTGATTATCACCAACTGCATCCTGATGGGCCGTCTGGAGGCCTTCGCCATGATGAACAAGCCGTGGCCGTCGTTCCTCGACGGAGTGGGTAACGGCCTGGGCTATGCCATGATTCTGGTCATCGTCGGTGCCGTCCGCGAACTGCTGGGCCGTGGCTCGCTGCTGGGCTTCCAGCTCATCCCCGATGCCTGCTATGACATGGGTTACGTCAACAATGGTATGATGACCATGCCTGCTATGGCACTCATTCTTGTGGGCTGCGTCATCTGGATTCATCGTGCTTACTTTTATAAGGAGAAATAAGTTATGGAACACGCAATAAGTCTATTATTCAGGTCCATCTTTGTGGACAATATGATATTCGCCTTCTTCCTCGGTATGTGCTCCTATCTTGCCGTGTCGAAGACTGTGAAGACCTCTATGGGACTGGGACTGGCCGTTACCTTCGTGCTTACCGTCACCGTGCCCGTCAACTACCTGCTGCAAACCAAGGTGCTGGGCCCCGACTGCCTTGTTGAGGGTGTCGACCTCAGCTACCTGTCGTTCATCCTCTTTATCGCCGTCATCGCTGGCATTGTCCAGTTGGTCGAGATGGCTGTTGAGAAGTATTCCCCCTCGCTCTATGCTGCGCTGGGTATCTTCCTGCCGCTGATAGCCGTCAACTGCGCCATCATGGGTGCCTCCCTGTTTATGCAGCAGCGCATCCTGCTTGATGCCTCCAACACCCAGGCCGTCACATCCGTGTGGGATGCCATCGTCTACGGCTTCGGCTCGGGCATTGGCTGGACGCTGGCCATTGTGGCCCTCGGTGCCATTCGCGAGAAGATGCAGTATTCCGACGTGCCCCGCCCGCTGCAGGGTCTTGGCATTGTGTTTATCACCGTCGGTCTGATGGCTATGGCGATGATGTGTTTCTCTGGACTAAATATATAATGGTATGGGACAGTTTATTGCAATAAGTATCGGAGTATTCCTCCTTGTTATCATCCTTGTGGTGATTATCCTGCTGGTGGCAAAGAAGTACCTTTCACCCTCAGGCAACGTCGATATTGAAATCAACGGCGACCGTACCATCAACGTGCCGCAAGGCTCATCGCTGATGTCGACCCTCAACGAGAACGGCATCTTCCTGCCCTCGGCCTGCGGTGGCAAGGCATCGTGCGGCCAGTGTAAGGTGCAGGTGCTCGAGGGTGGGGGCGAGATTCTCGACTCTGAGAAGTCGCACTTCTCGCGCAAGGAAATCAAGGCCGGCTGGCGCTTGGGATGCCAGTGCAAGGTGAACGGCAACCTGAAAATCCATGTTGACGAGAGCATCCTCGGTGTCAAGGAGTACGAGTGTACCGTTATCTCCAACAAGAACGTCGCCACGTTCATCAAGGAGTTCAAGGTGCAGTTGCCCGCAGGAGCCCACATGGACTTCCTGCCTGGTTCGTATGCCCAGATTAAGATTCCCGCTTTCGACAGCATCGACTATAGCTCTTACGACCGCGACCTCATCACGCCCGAGTACGTTCCGTCATGGGAGCAGTTCAAGATGTTCGACCTGAAGTGTAAGAACCCCGAGCCCACCATCCGTGCCTACTCAATGGCCAACTATCCGGCAGAGGGCGACGTGTTCATGCTCACGGTGCGCATTGCTACGCCCCCCTTCAAGGCCGACCGCTCAGGATTCATGGATGTCAACCCGGGCATCGCCTCGTCGTACATCTTCTCGCTCAAGCCGGGCGACAAGGTGGTCATGTCGGGCCCATTCGGTGACTTCCATCCGCACTTCGACTCGAAGAAGGAGATGATATGGGTTGGCGGTGGCGCTGGCATGGCTCCGCTTCGTGCCCAGATTATGCACATGACCAAGACGCTGAACACGCGCGACCGTGAGATGCACTACTTCTACGGCGCACGTGCCCTCAACGAGGTGTTCTATCTGGAAGACTTCCTTGGGCTGGAGAAGGAGTTCTCCAACTTCCACTTCCACTTGGCGCTCGACCGTCCCGACCCGGCAGCCGATGCCGCTGGCGTGAAGTACACCCCGGGCTTCGTCCATCAGGTGATGCTCAACACCTACCTGAAGGACCACGAGGCTCCCGAGGATGTGGAATACTATATGTGCGGCCCCGGCCCCATGTCGAATGCTGTTGTCCAGATGCTCGACTCGCTGGGCGTAGAGCCTGAGAGCATCATGTACGATAACTTCGGAGGCTGATTCTCATACAGGTGCCCCATTGCTATGTGTCAGCAGTGGGGCGCTTTTTTGGTGCTGCCGCATAACTTTCAGGGCAAAATATTTTGCCGTTACAGAAAAAAGTATTACCTTTGCACTCGCTTTCGGGCAAGAGTTCCTTGACTAAGAGGTACAAAGCGCAAATGCGAGGCATTAAAGTTGCCGATATGGCTCAGTTGGTAGAGCAACGCATTCGTAATGCGTGGGTCGCCGGTTCGAGTCCGGCTATCGGCTCTCTCAGTCGGCAGGAAGGAGTCAGAATCCACAAGTTCTGGCTCCTTTTTCTTCTGACTGGAAATCGCCCACAAGCGGAATTAGCTCAGTTGGTAGAGCATTGGCTTCCCAAGCCGAGGGTCGCGGGTTCGAGTCCCGTATTCCGCTCGAAAATGGAAAATTTGCGGGAAAAGCAAAAAAAGTGGCTTAAAAATTTGCACGGTTCAAAATAAAGTCGTACCTTTGCACCCGCAATCAAGGAGATAACCCCACGGTTTCTAACTCCGAGGTCCTTAGGGAAGGATGGGTGAGTGGCTGAAACCAGCAGTTTGCTAAACTGCCGTACGGGTTCCCGTACCGGGGGTTCGAATCCCCCTCCTTCCGCACCGAGGGGATTTCTCTGAGAGCGCACCTAACGTTGGTCGATTCATCTAATGGTTAGGATACAAGATTCTCAATCTTGGCATAGGGGTTCGATTCCCCTATCGACTACCACCGAAAAGAGAGGCTTACCCAAGGCCTCTTTTTTGTTTTCCCTTTCTCCGCCTGTTTTGTCCCTGTCTGCTGCAAAGGTAATACATTTCCGCGGGCCGATGTCCGTTTAAGGCAGTTTCTGTCAGTTTAAGGCACGATAATGCGCGATAATTCCTGTTAATTCCCGATAATTCCTGTTCGTGGCTCCGTTCTGCATCGTTCATGGGGGGGTGATGAAACCTCCCCCCTATATTGTAGTCCCCCTTATATGGGGGACGGATATATAGGGGGCTAGGAGGCTTCGTCGGGGGGCTTGGCTCGCCTGTCGTAAAAATTGCTACGAAGAAATATGCCGAAATCCTTGCATTTGGCTCTGTTTTTTTGTACCTTTGCAACTGGAGGGGGATTGAAGCCTCCCCCTATATTGTAGTCCCCCTTATATAGGGGGGACGGAAATATATAGGGGGA
>CAMWKZ010000018.1 GCA_947174945.1 uncultured Prevotellaceae bacterium
CATATAAAGGTACAAAGAATATTTCACTCCCACAACTTTTTCAGATACTTTCTTATATCGAACTCACGTAATTTTAATCAAATTGTGCCCAGCATAGGTATAGCATTCAAATTCTAAAAATATAACATAGACATGAAAAAGATTTATTCAACATTAATGATGCTTTCATTGATGGTTGCATCATTGAGTTTTACTGCTTGTAGCAGTGATGATGACGATAGTGATGGAAATTATGATGATAACGAATACTTTCAAATTACCATCAATGGAGAAACTTTCAATGACCATTGTTATGGCGGTATGTATTTAGATTTGCCTTCAAAAATCAAGAACGGAAAAGAAGTTAATCTTTATGGTTTCAGGTCAGAGGCGATAATGATATCATCCCAAGACGCACTACAATATGCAATTATAGTTGGTGACATAAGTTTAGATATGAGTTCAATTTACCCCAAATCAACAGGAACTTATGACATTACTACATATTCTGCATATAGTTTTACCGAAATACCTGATAATGTTGGAATGGTAATTACTGGTGGAAATAGTAAATATCGAACTGTTACATCTGGCTCTCTCAAAATAACCAAAGTCAGCAAAGTTAATAAAAAAGCGTATGGTAGAGATTGTTATGCTACAGAGGGAACTTTCTTCTTTACTCTTACAGATAACTGGGATGGTAATGAAAATGAGATAAGTGGAAAATTTAGAATTATTCTCTAATACATGATATATAATTATTATAATCTTTTAGATTAGGCTAATACATAATTGAACGTATCAGTATAGTTGTTTTATTGATTATACTGATACGTTTTAAAATTGATACGGATTCCTTGTCTATAAACAAGATATGGGAAATTCCAACCCTCCCCGTTGAATTGTCATGCTATAGATGCCGATATTGTTTCTGCTATACGTGAATTAGTCAGCGAAAAAACTTAGGTTTTCTTTTGGCAAAGTTTGTGTTTTATTGTATCTTTGCAGTTGATAGCCTCTGAGAAGGATTGCTCCCTTGATGAAAAAGAAGGCTTTGTGGGGTCTGGAATATACTCACGCAGTGCCCAAATCTTATCAAGGTCTCTTAGAAAAGAGTTCGAGAAAAGTTCTCTCAGGGGTACTGAGCGAGAAAGAAACCGCCTTAAATCTAATCAAACGGAAATCGGAATGAAGAAATATCTTTTGGCTGTACTGGTATTGGCATTGATTGCAGTTGGATATGCGGTATCGGGTAAGGATAATTCTAATAATAAGCCTGCTTTTATCTGCAAATTCCATGTTATTCAGCCTTTAGTATCTCCTTTGGGTTGCTCCAGTATCTGTTTCGAGGTGCTTTAGTATCTGTTTACCCCCCTAAACAGATACTGTTTCATGTCGAAAGAGATACTGGAGCAACCCAAAGGAGATACTGGAGAGTGGGAAGATACGCATTGAAAGGTATTACCTTCCCTGTTTGGCTGATGTATATGTGAGCTACATGAACGAGTAAGAGCCGTTCTTTCCCCCGGAAAGGACGGCTCTTACTCATGGAAAGAACGGTTCTTTTACTTAAAGATATACTTCTTGCCGTTCTTGATGTACACTCCCTTGCTCGGTGTGTCTACTTTTTCACCGCGCAGGTTATAGTACACGTTGTTTTCTTTCTTGGTCTTGATGGCACTTACACCAACGGTGACGTTGCCGGCAAGGTAACAAATTTCACCCATAGAAATGGGCCAATAGGCATAGGGGTTTTCTTGAAGGAAGTGCATATTGACTGGGTCTAATGGAGCAATGCTGACTGACTCGTCGTAGCTATCGAGCATATACCCTACAACGTCGCCAACTTCACCCTCTGCCGTGAACGTGAATTTCGTAGTGGCATTTGCGGGAATCCTCAGTGTTGTCAGCATACCTCCCCATCCATCACTTGTATATTTGTAAAGCACAAACAAGCCTTCGTAATATCCGCCGTCGTTCTTTATCTCAAACACAAAGTCGGCCTTCGTGTCATTTACCTTGTCCATCTCTACCTTGTCATCCCAATAATTGGCATAGACCTTTTCGCCTGATGCACTTGCACATTTTATGCTAACAAATGACAGCACTGGAGCGGTGGTAGCCTTAAACTCAATGCTGCTCCTGCCTATTTCGTTTAGTTCCTTGTCCAGAATCCAGAAGTTATAGGTGACGGCAGCCTCTGGGGTATAGGCGAAGTTGAATGTCGTGCTTCCGCCAGCAGGAGCCGTGATGCCAGTGGCATATATGTCTTCGGCAGGCATATCCGATGACTCACTCATCCTGACATGTACCATGTCATAGTACTCCATGTCGCCACTGTTGCTCACGGTGATGTTTATCGTATTGTTCATTCCCACATATCCGCCGCTGTGCTCGGCATCAAGTTCTGCCGTGGCCGTCAGCGAAGGAGAAGGGTCAACGATGCTGACAGCGCCATTCTGCACCTTGAGATAAACGGAACGATAGGGAGAAGCGCTCCATGTGTTCTTGGGACAAGACACCCAGTTGTTCCCGTCCGTACTCTCTATGACGTCCAACTTATAGACACCATCTATGCAAGGGAAGGATATGTCGCAGGTAGTTCCTTGATAGTAGCCTTGTCCCTCAGCTGGTGCAGCTGCTATTGTTACAGACTGGGGCGTGGCAACATTCTGTATCTGGAAGTCTTCGTTTACATAGCCGACACCCACATACCTTGTGTTCTCCTCAGAATTGAAGTTGATAACGCTGATGTTTGCCGATGTTGTAATGTTGCCGTTGTTCACTGCAACCTCGTTTATCCCTAAAGACATGGCCGTGAACACTGGGCGAGCCCCTTCGTCCACCACGCCGTTGTCAGGCTGAATACCGATAATCATACCATTGCCCATGCTGTAACCGTCGTCGGTCGAGCTTGCGCCTGCCCCAGTGGTATTGTCAGGGTTAAGGATAGTGATGTCAAAGTAGCCGTCGCTATAACCGCCCCATCCCCAGTTCACATAGTACAAGCCATCAGCATACCCATGAATGACGAAAGCATGGCCACCGCCCATGGATTGCCCGTCATAATATACTGGTCGCTTGGCTGCAATCTCCTTATACAGCATGTGGTCCCACTCCGCAATCTGGTAACTGGCACGGGCATAGTAGCTTACAAGCTCTTTGTCCATCCCGAAGTATTTGGTGAAGGTCTCAGGCGAGGCACTGGCTCCTGACGAATAGCCGTAGTCCATTCTTAGTGCGCAGCCCACATGAAGCATCAGTTTGGCAACGGCATCGTTCTGGGCCTGCGTTTCAGAGCCTGTATACACGTCAGGCATATTCCCCCAGTCGTATTCTGCGCCGGCTGCAATACCCGGCATTTCGATGTTATTCTTGTACGTAGTATAGGCAGGAATATCAGCCTTTAAGTCTGCGGGATATTTGTAATAATGGAGTATCTGCGCCACAGCCGTAGCCACGCAACCCGTGACCGACCTCTTGCCAGCCTCGTATTCAGGGCACATATTATTATAGGGCCTTCCCTGATTCCATTGTTCTTCCATAAATGGAGCTACGGCCTCATGCGCGGCGGCCTGCGCCCTCCATGTTGCTATCTCTGCTATCTGCTCGTCGGTGGCATTGTCGGCAAAGTCCTGATAGGCTTGCATGAAACTGACAAGGTTTGTCGGAAGCTGGTTGGCATCAAAGTCGCCACTCTCCGTGTAGCCCACTATCGCTGGCAATCGGTCGTCGCCCGAGACGATGGTAAAGCCACGGTTCGCCCCAGCCGAGAACACATAGTAACTTGGAGAGGCATTCTTTCCTGCCTTTGAATACACTAACTGTGGCTCCTCGTTGGCAGTAGCCACTTGTCCGCTCGCTCTGTTTGCCCCCTGCTTCTTCATCTGCTGCAGAGCAGCCACCCTTGCCTGCTCAACACCGCGAGGCGCAGCCATTGCCGTTACGACAACTGCCGTCAGCATTGCTGCCAATGAGACAAAACGTCTGAAAGTAAAAGAATAATTCATCTGTTATTAGTTGTTAGAATGTTGGGGCAAAGATAAATATAATTCCCAAAGCGTAAGCATTCTTTACCACACTTTTAAAGTGTTTTAACGGTTCCGAAGGAGAAACCTTGCCTTTTAGCTTTTGGTGAAGCCGTAGGTGAGCACGCTGATGCGGATGCCCTCGATGTGCTTGATGGCTTCTGCGCAGGCGGTCAGGGTGGCACCCGTGGTGCAGATGTCGTCAATCAGCAGTACGTGCTTGCCTTTGAGTGGGGTGGGGTCTTTTAGTTGGAATATATCGCTGACGTTCTCCTGTCGCTCTTGGCGGTTGAGTTGCGTCTGGCTTTGTACGAAACGTTTACGGCGCAGGGCTTTCGTAATGACGGGCAGTCCCGTGACCTCGCTGATGCCACTGGCCAACCGCTCACTCTGGTTGTAGCCGCGCTGGTGCAGGCGTTTGCGGGCCAGCGGAACGGGCAGCAGGGCATCAACATCTTTGAAGTAATGGCCGTACTGCATTTCGATGGCCATCAGCCTACCCATGTCCTCGCCAATGTCTGGCCGTTGGTTGTATTTCAGCTGGTAGACGATTTGCGCAGCCTCCGAGTGAGGTTCGTAGAAGACGAGGGCTGCCGCCCGACGGATGGGTGTCAGGTGCCAGAAAAGGTGCGCCATTGGGTTGTCGTCGGGTGCGAACTGGTAGGCGGTGCGGGGTAAGTGCAGCAGGCAGGACGAGCACAGGCTGCGCTCCGTGGGCGACAGCCGCTCGCCGCACACGGTGCATGAGCGCGGCGATATGAAGTCGAGCAGTCTACTCCACCAGTTCACCTTCATCGTCAACGTCCAGGCACTGCCGGATAATGTCAAAGGTAAAGCCGCGGCTAAGGGCAAAGCGCATCAGCTTCTGGTTCAGTTCGTAGTCGCTCGATGCCTTGGTCGACCTGCGCTTCTGCTTCAGCAAGGGGCGCAGCACACTGAGATACTCCTCGTCGTCCACCTCGTCGAGCACCCGCTGACGGATGTCCTCGTCGATGCGCTTCTGCCATAGCGCCTGTTCCACCTTGCGCCGACCCCACTTGTTGTAGCGCACCTTGTCCTTGACGAAGGCACGGGCATAGCGTTCATCGTCCACATAGCGTTCCTTGGTGAGCCGTTCCATGACGCGAGCCTGCGCCTCCTCCGTCAGTTCCCAGCGTCTCATCTTCTCCGTCATCTCCCATTGGCAGTGCTCCGCCTGTGCGCATAGTGCTGCCAGCGTCAGGTATGCTTCCTGTTCCGTTTTCTGTTTCATCGTCTTGCCCTAAGCATTCGTTGTTTGCCGTATTGGTCGGTTCTTATCTCCATGTCGTGAAACGCCATTGCGCCCAGCATCCGTTGCAGGTCGTCGGCATAGAGCGGGTTGATTTCATAGTAGAGCCAGCCACCCGCCTTCAATGCCGTCTGTGCATATTGCGCAATGGCACGGTAGAACAGCAGCGGGTCGTCGTCAGGAACGAACAACGCCGTATGGGGTTCGTGCTCCAAGACGTTAGCTTCCATACGCGCGCGTTCCTTATTACATATATAAGGGGGATTGCTGACTATCACGTCCCACTGGCTGCCAGTTGGTGGCGGGTTCAGCGCATCCACCAGCTCAAACGACACGTTAGCATGGGTACGTTTAGCGTTTAGGCGGGCAACCTCCAGTGCTGCTGCCGATATGTCCCACGCAGTGACGCGAGCGTGCGGGTACATGGCGGCGAGCGTGACGGCAATGCAGCCCGAGCCCGTTCCGATGTCGAGCACAGCGCAGGGGGACTGGCCGCCCGCAAGGTGCGCTTCCGATAGCCAGCGGCACAGCTCCTCCGTCTCGGGGCGCGGTATCAGCACGTGACTGTTGACGGTGAACACCCGCCCACAGAACTCAGCCTGCCCCAATACATACTGCACAGGCTCCTGTTGCAGCAGCCGTTGGGCAATTCGAGCCAGTTCTGCTTGGCTGTTTGCGGATAATTGTGTATCTTTGCCGGTGTAAATGTCGGGCAGCGAAAGCCCATAGCGCACCTCATAGACCATGCGCGCAATGGCCTTCGCCTCACCGTCGCCATAGAGCGGAGCCAACAGGCGCCATAGTTCATTGTAAGTCATACTGCAAAAGTAAGCATTTTATGGAAATATACCAAACATCTGTAGACGAAAAATACATGCGGCGCTGCCTGCAGTTAGCGGCCAACGGCATACAAGGCGCACGGCCTAACCCGATGGTGGGAGCCGTCATCGTGGCGGATGGGCGCATCGTGGGCGAGGGCTATCATGTGCGCTGCGGCGAAGGCCACGCCGAGGTGAATGCCTTTGCCAGCGTGAGGGCGGAGGACGAGCACCTGCTGCCGCAGGCCACCGTCTACGTGTCGTTAGAGCCATGCGCACACTATGGAAAGACACCGCCGTGCGCCGAGCTGCTTATCCGCAAGGGGGTGCGCAGGGTGGTGGTGGGCTGCATCGACCCCTTTGCCAAGGTGCAGGGTCGAGGCGTTGAGATGCTCCGCGAGGCCGGCATCGAGGTGACGGTGGGTGTGCTGGAGCAGGAATGCCAGTGGCTGAACCGCCGCTTCTTCACCTACCACCGCGAGCACCGCCCGCACATCATCCTGAAGTGGGCACAGACGGCCAACGGTTTTATTGACGACCACTTCCGCCCGATGACGCTCAGCAACGAGCACACGCAGATGCTGAGCCACCAGCTGAGGGCCGAGGAAGACGCCATCTTGGTGGGGCACACCACGATGGAGCGCGACCGCCCACGGCTGGACGTGCGCCACTGGCACGGGCCGCACCCGAAGCGGGTCGTACTGACACACGACCGCCCGCTGCCCCAGCTGCTCGACGACCTGTATCAGCAGGGCATCCAGTCGCTGATAGTCGAAGGGGGCCGACAGACCCACGAGTCGTTCATGGCACTGGGGATGTGGGATGAGATACGGGTCGAGACAGCGCCCGTCGTGGTAAGCGACGGTACGCGAGCGCCCCTCTTGCCCATTGGCGTGGAGCTTTATGACAGGTTGGAATGCGGGGGCAACGTGATTACTTCCTACCGAAGTCGGCAGGCACCTCGCCCCACTTCTGGGTCTCCCACTTGATGATGGGGTTGTGCCAAGTGTGCGTTTGCAGCCATCGCTCGGCACGCTGAATAATCTGATAGAGCGGCTCCGTCTGCGGGGTGCGCTCTAATTTTGTCTTGCACTTGCGCTTTGACACCCACAGGATGGCGTTGTAGGAGTCGGAGTATATGGCCTTGTCGTGTAGTCCGTGCTGCTGCATGAGTGCCAGCGCATGGACGATGGCCAGAAACTCGCCGATGTTGTTGGTGCCCTTCATGGGGCCGAAGTGGAACACGCGGTAGCCCGTCTGCAGGTCGATGGCCTGATACTCCATCGGCCCCGGGTTGCCCGAACAGGCGGCATCCACGGCCCACGCGTCTGCCCTTACCTCAAGGGGCAAGGGCAGCACGGTGTCGTTTCTATAGTCGGGAGGGTTCTGCATGATGGGTTACATACGCTCGGGCACCTCGATGCCCAGCAGGGCCATGCCGTTTCTGAGCAGTTTTGCCACGTTGCGGGCAATGACGAGGCGGGTCTGTCGCTTCTGCGCGTCCTCCTCGTTCAGGATGGAGTAGTCGTGGTAGAACTGGTTGAACACCTTGGTCAGCTCGTAGCAGTAGTTGGCAATGCCGCTGGGCGAGTAGTCCTTGCCCGCCTGCTCGACGGCAGCACCGTATTCCGACATCTTCTGTATCAGCTCGATTTCCTTGTCGTTCAGCGTGCCTTGCGTGTTCAGCACTGCGTCCTGACCGCACTCGGCCTTGCGCAGAATGCTGCGGATGCGGGCGTGGGTGTACTGAATGAAGGGGCCCGTGTTGCCGTTGAAGTCAATCGACTCCTCGGGGTTGAAGAGCATGTTCTTGCGAGCGTCCACCTTCAGGATGAAGTATTTCAAGGCTCCCATGCCCACGATGCGGGCTATCTGCTGCTTCTCGTCCTCGGTGAGGTCGGCGTTCTTGCCTGCCTCGTCGCTGACGCGACGGGCATCGCTGACCATCAGCTCCATCAGGTCGTCGGCATCGACCACGGTGCCCTCACGGCTCTTCATCTTTCCGTTGGGCAGCTCCACCATGCCGTAGCTGAAGTGTACCAGCTCCTTTCCCCACTTGAAGCCCAGTCGGTCGAGCAGGATGGACAGCACTTGGAAGTGGTAGTTCTGCTCGTTGCCCACCACGTATATCATCTTGTCGATGGGATAGTCCTTGAATCGCATCTCAGCGGTGCCGATGTCCTGTGTCATGTAGACCGATGTGCCGTCGCTGCGCAGCAGCAGCTTCTGGTCCAGCCCCTCGTTGGTCAGGTCGGCCCATACGCTTCCGTCGTCGTGGCGCTCAAAGAGGCCTTTGGCCAGTCCCTCTTCAACCTTGGCCTTTCCCTTGAGGTAGGTCTGGCTCTCGTAGTATATCTTGTCGAACGAAACGCCCATCTTCTGGTACGTCTCATCAAATCCGTCGTACACCCATGCGTTCATCTTCTCCCACAGGGCGCGCACCTCGGGGTCGTTCTGCTCCCATCTGACCAGCATCTCGTGAGCCTCCTTGATGAGCGGGGCCTCCTGCTTGGCAGTCTCCTCGTCCATTCCCTCGCTCATGAGTTGCTTCACCTCGTCGCGGTAGTGCTTGTCGAAGGCCACGTAGTAGTCGCCTATCAGGTGGTCGCCCTTCTTACCGCTCGACTCTGGTGTCTCGCCGTTGCCCCACTTCAACCACGCCAGCATGGACTTGCAGATGTGGATGCCGCGGTCGTTGACGATGTTTGTCTTGACCACCCGATTGCCGTTAGCCTGCATAATCTGTGCCAGCGACCACCCTAAGAGGTTGTTGCGCACGTGGCCCAAGTGCAGCGGCTTGTTGGTGTTGGGGCTGGAGTATTCAATCATGACCAGCGGACTATTGTCCGTCGCCTGCTGCTCGCCGTAGTGCTCGTCTTGGTCGATGGCCTGCAGCAGTTGCAGCCATGCAGCCGGCGCAATGCTCAGGTTGAGGAAGCCCTTCACCACGTTGTACTTGCTGATGGCCGTGCAGTTGGCCGTCAGGTAGTCGCCCAGCTCCTGAGCAGTCTGCTCGGGAGCCTTCTTCGACATTTTCAGGAAGGGGAACACCACGAGGGTAAGGTTGCCCTCAAACTCGCTGCGGGTCTTCTGCAGCTGCACCATCTTCTCCGGCACGTCCTGTCCGTACAATGCCTTCACGGCAGCGATGGCTGCCGACTGTATCTGTTGTTCAATACTCATACGCTGTTCTTAATTTGGCTGCAAAGGTACTGTAAATTAGGCGAAACACCAAATTTATTTCCGCTTTTCCTATCCGCACGGGGTGCCGAGTGGCTTCGTGCATTGGGCCGATTGCGTCGGCACGTGGTGAAAGTGGCACTCTTGCATCGTGCAAGTGGCGTTCGCATGGGGTAAGAGTGCCGTCCGTGCGGGGTGAGAGTGCCGTTGGCGCAGGGTGCCGACGCCGTCCGTTCGGTTCGTTGGCGGGCGTGCTTATGATTAAGGGCGGCCGCCCTTAATCATTAGAGCGGTCGCCCCTAATGTTCAGAGCGCGCGCCCTGAACCTGTTTTCGCCACTTCCACCATCCTGCGATGGCGATGCCGACGTAGAGCGCATAGAGCGAGGCCTTGAAGGGAATGTCCTTGTGGAAGTACAGCACGCAGGTCACCACGTCGACCGCCAGCCAGATGAACCACTGCTCGAGATACTTGTGGGCCAGTGCCCAGATGCCCACGATGCTCAGCGCCGTGGTAAAGCTGTCGGCCAGTGGCACGTTGCTGTTGGTGAAGGTAACGAGCAGCCAGTAGATGCCAGCCCACAGGGCAGCGGTCAGCAGTAGCCACGGCATGACCAGCCGTCGGGGGAAGTGCCGGATGGGCAGCGGCTCGCTCGCCTGTCCGCCACGCACCCATCGCCAGTAGCCATAGGCTGTCATGCCCAGATAATAGAACTCCATGCCGCAGTCGGCATAAAGCCCCTTCTGGTAATAAAGCACGATGCCCAGCGACTGCATCAGGAATCCCACCGCCCACATCCATACGCTGGCCTTGTACTCCAGCAGGATGTAGGCCAGCCCCAGTACGGTCGTCACGATGTCAAGCCAGTGGGCGCAGATGAAGTCCGTCATGGTTAGAAACGCAGCGTTAGGTTACCCATCATCGTGAAACCGGCCATCGGCACGAAGCCCAGCTCATAGTAGCGGTGGTCGGCAGTGAATCCGCTGCCCTCGCTAATGGCCGAGTACACCCATCCGCTGGCGGCATAGCGCTTGTTGAACAGGTTGCTCATGCTCAGCCCGACGGTGGCTTCCTTCAGCATCTTCTTCGGTCGCCACGTGTAGCTCATGTTGATGTTCGACGTGCTGAAGGCGGGCAGCGACCGCTCCTCGCACGCCGTGTTGTCAAGATACTGGCGGCTCACGTAGTTGGTGTGCCATACAGCCTGAATGCCCCGCCAGTGGAAGTTGACGAACCCGTTGAGCAGTACCGATGGCGAGAAGGCCAGCGTCGAGTTGTCGTAGTGGATGGTGCGGCTGCCGTTCTCCCAGTCCTCAACCACTTCGTCAAAGTCCTTGATGCGGTTTCGGCTGATGGCGGCGTTGCCCTCGATGGTCAGCCACGACGCTGGCTCCACGCCCGCCTGCAACTCTACGCCCATGCGGTACGAGTCCTTGATGTTGGTCGTCAGGTCTTCGCCTATGTCCGACTTGGCGCCCGTCTGCACAAACTGGTCTGTGTAGTCCATGTAGTAGAGGTTAACGCCGGCGCGGAACACATCGCTGTTGAACGTGTAGCCCACCTCATAGTCCGTCACCATCTCGGCCACGGGGGCAGGGTACGAGCTGTTGTCCGTGAAGTTGTTGCGCTCGGGCTCGCGGTGGCTCAGTGCCACGGAGCCATAGGCGCGGTGCCCGTCCTGCTGCCACGAGAACCCGGCCTTGGGGTTCACGAAGTCGTATTGCTTGTCTATCGTCAGGTAGTTTTTGTGTGGCTTCCCGCTGCCGTCCGTATAGTATTTGTCGTTATACCCACTCGTCTTGAAGCCCACATGGCGGTATTGCACGTCGGCAAACACGTCCCAGTGCTCGTCAATGTGGCAGGCCGCCTTCACAAACACGTTGCCGTCCAGCTTGTGGGCAGGCGAGTCGTAGTATCGGTAGTCGCCGTTGGCCAGCAGCCGGCTGGCCAGCTCCTGATTGCCCACGTAGGTCAGGTAGCCAAAGTGGTAGCCGTCGTGGTTCTGCAACATCAGTCCGCCTATGACGTCCCACTGCTCGTCCTTGTAGTTCAGGTTCCACAGCACACCGTAGGTATGCTCCTCCTGCCCCTTCTTGCGCACGAAGTCCGTCTTCGCAATGGTGTTTCCCTGACTGTCGGTAAAGTTGTCCAGCCCGTACTTCACCAGCTTGTTGTTGTATCTGAACTCCTTGTAGTAACCATACCCGTAGTTATAGTACAGCGTTCCCGTCATCGCCCAGCGCTCGCTCATGTCCCATGCCGCCGACAGGATGTTGTGGTTCTGCCAGAAGTTGTCGGTGGTCTTGTCCCACAGCGAGCCGTCGGCCATCCTGTACCGCTCCGTCTGGTACCGTCCGTCCTGCTGCACGAAGTGGCCGTCGTCGTCGGTGACAAACCGCTCGTACAGCGAGTTGTACTTGCCAAGGCCCGCGTTGTACATATCCCGATACGTCTTGATGCCGGTGGCTCCAAAGGACATACCGTCCATGAGCGAGTAGTCGTCGTTGCCAGCCGTCACGCCGTTCCATGCCTGCCCCGTGCGCTCGAAGTTGCCAATGTTCTTGTAGCGCACCACCAAGTTGTCCAATGCCAGCCACGTCAGCCCGCCATAGTAGGAGCCACTGCGCCCGCTGGTGCCGTGGATGAAGCCGTCGGTCTGCGTCAGGTGATAGGCTCCGTCCAGTATCAGGTGGTTCCACAGCAGTCCCGTCGATGCCCTTCCCCCGACGTTAAACGTGTTGAACGAGCCATAGCTGCCGCTTAGTTCCAGTGTTGGCGTTTGTGACGGGGTGGCGGTCGACAGGGCCACCGTGCCGCCAAAGGCACCGTCGCCGTTGGTCGACGTGCCCACGCCGCGCTGTATTTGTACGCTTCCGAGCAGTGCCCCGTAGCTGTTCATGTTGGCCCAGAACACGCACTGGTCCTCGGGCGCATTGAGGGGAACACCGTCCAGCGTCACGTTGATGCGCGAATCGCCCGCACCGCGGATGCGCATATAGGCCGCACCCGTGCCCAGTCCGTTGTCGCTCCACGCCATCACTCCGGGCGTTTGCGAGAACAGGAAGGGAAGCTCCCTGCCCGTCTTGGAGAACTCGCTCAGCTGCGCCTTCTTGATGTTGCTAACTGCGTAGGGGGCGTTCTTCTGGGCGCGCACGCCCCTTACCACCACCTCTTGCAGGTGCTCCACCCGTGTCGAGTCGTACACTGTCAGCTGCTGCGCCACGGCACACACGGTGCTGCCTGCAATGGCGATGCTCATTAAAACCTTCTTCATCTCTCTTACTTTATCGTTTAATACATAAAATAAGGGGTCGTCAGTTACTCTATCATCCCTACAACGGCATTATCCGTATCAGGTTCTGGAGGGTATCATCTCAGCCCACAACCGTGAGCACCCCTTGATAAGCACTTTGCTAAATCGGGTGCAAAGGTAACAAAAATTAGGGAATAACAAATAGGAAATAAAAAATATTTCGTACCTTTGCGCCAAAATTAGCAGAGTTATGGATACTATAAAGAAACTGTTTGCACAGAAGCTGATGGACATCAAGGCCATCAAGCTGCAGCCTAATGAGCCTTTCACGTGGGCCTCGGGCTGGAAGTCGCCTATCTATACCGACAATCGCAAGACGCTCGGCTACGCTGACGTGCGCTCGTTTGTCAAGTTGGAACTGTGTCATGTCATTCAGGCCGAGTTCCCCGAGGCCGAGGCGGTGGCTGGCGTGGCTACGGGGGCCATTGCGCAGGGTGCGCTGGTGGCCGACGAGCTGGGGCTGCCCTACGCCTATGTGAGGCCGAAGCCGAAGGACCACGGCATGGGTAATCAGGTGGAAGGTGAGCTGAAGAAGGGGACAAAGGTCATCGTCGTGGAAGACCTCATATCAACGGGCGGCTCGTCGCTGAAGGCGGTCGAGGCTCTTCGCCAGTATGGTGTCGAGGTGATAGGCATGGTGGCTTCGTTCACTTATGGCTTCCCCGTGGCCGAGGAAGCCTTCCGCGAGGCTGGCGTGCGCTTGGTGACGCTGAGCAACTATGCCGCTGTGCTGGAGCAGGCTGCCGAGACGGGCTACATCAAGAAGGAGGAGATTGAGGTGTTGAACGAGTGGCGCAAGTCACCAAGTACGTGGAAGCAGAATGACTAAGTTTGAGAGTAGCATCAAGCAGATACCCTATCCCGCAGCGGACGTGTATCGTAACATCAGCGACTTGAGCAACCTCGAGCGGGTGCGCGACCGCGTTCCCGAGGACAAGCTGAACAGCTTCGCATTCGACAAGGACTCGGTCAGCGTCAACGTCGCACCCGTGGGCGACCTGAAACTGCGCATCGTGGAGCGTGAGGAGGGCAAGTGCGTCAAGTTCGAGACGGAGCAGTCGCCCCTGCCTTTCAACCTGTGGATACAGGTGCTACCCGTCAGTGAGACGGAGAGCAAGATGAAGGTAACGGTGAAGGCCGACATACCTTTTATGTTGAAAGGCATGGTCAGTGGCCCCCTGCAGGACGGTGTGGAGAAGATTGCCGATGCCTTGTCGCAGATTCCTTATGTATGATATAGACAAGCTGAACTGATGAACAAACTCTGGGAGAAGAACTTCGAGGTGAATGCCGAGATTGAGCGCTTCACCGTGGGACGCGACCGCGAGATGGACCTCTATCTGGCTAAGTACGACGTGCTGGGCTCTATGGCCCACATTACCATGCTTGAGTCTATCGGACTACTGGGCAAGGACGAATTGCCCCTGCTGCTTGCCGAGCTGAAGAACATCTATCAGGCTTGCGAGCGCGGTGAGTTCGTGATTGAGGAGGGCATTGAGGATGTCCACTCGCAAGTGGAGTTGCTGCTAACGCGCAAGCTGGGCTACATGGGTAAGAAAATCCACTCGGGACGCTCGCGCAACGACCAGGTGCTGGTCGACCTGAAGCTCTTTACCCGTCACGAACTGATGGAGGTGGCCGACAGTGTGAAGGTGCTCTTCGACGAACTGCTGAGCAAGAGCGAGCAGTACAGCGGGGTGCTGATGCCGGGCTACACGCACTTGCAGGTGGCTATGCCTTCGTCATTCGGTCTGTGGTTCGGTGCCTATGCCGAATCGCTATGCGATGACATGCTGTTCCTGCAGGCCGCCTATAAGATGACCAACCGAAACCCATTGGGTTCAGCGGCTGGCTACGGCAGCTCGTTCCCCTTGAACCGCCAGATGACCACCGACCTGCTGGGCTTCGACTCGATGGACTATAACGTGGTGTATGCCCAGATGGGGCGTGGCAAGATGGAGCGCAACGTTGGCTTTGCACTGGCTACGATTGCTGGCACGCTGGCTAAGCTGGCGTTTGATGCCTGTCTGTTCAATTCGCAGAACTTCTCTTTTGTGCGTCTGCCTAAGGAGTGTACTACGGGTTCAAGCATTATGCCGCACAAGAAGAACCCCGACGTGTTTGAGCTGATTCGTGCCAAGTGCAACAAGCTACAGGCACTGCCCCAGCAGGTGACGCTTATCATGAACAACCTGCCCGTAGGTTATTTCCGCGACTTGCAGATTATCAAGGAGGTGTTCTTGCCTGCCTTTGGCGAGCTGAAGGACTGCTTGCAGATGGCGGCCTACATTATTAATAAGATAGAGGTACGCGAGGACATACTGGATAACCCGATGTACGACCCCATGTTCTCGGTGGAGGAGGTCAACCGTCTGGCTGCCGAGGGAATGCCGTTCCGCGATGCTTACAAGAAAGTAGGCCTTGACATTGAGGATGGCCGCTTTGTGCCCAACAAGAACATCCACCACACTCACGAAGGCTCCATCGGCAACCTCTGCAACGACCGCATTGCCCAGCTGATGCAGCAGGTCTATGGCAGCTTTGGTTTTGAGCGTGTCGTGGAGGCCGAAAAATGCTTGCTGCGATGAGAAAAGGCCTCCTCGTCTTTCTGTCTTCTTGTCTTCTTATCCTCCTGTCCGCTTGCGATGCCGAGCAGGAGTTCTCGTCGTGGCCATGTCGCTTTAGCTATGATAACAGCGTTTATCTGGACGACGTGCTGGCCTCGGCCATGAGCGGCAGTTCACGCGGCGTGTTCTGTCAAATATCGGAAGAGGCGCGAGGCGGGGCACGCTACCTTAACTTCACCAGCAGCAACGGCCAGCAGTCGCAGAAGCGCGAGACGACGATGGAGCAGCAGGCCAACTACGTCTTAGGACTGAACAACGGTATCATCGTGGGCTTTCAGACGCTTAACACGGATGGAGCCTATGGCGGCTTTGTGGGCTACGACGTGCAATGCCCCAACTGCGTGCGCAACACGGGCAACTATACCAACCCTACCTATTATGTCCGTATGGCCTCGACGGGCATCGCCACCTGCTCAAGGTGTGGTCTTGAGTACGACCTGAACAACGGCGGTCAGGTGCTGAACGGTCAGGCGAGCGACAAGGGGCTGGAAAAATACGTGGCCACCACGACTGGCCCTTTTGGTTTTATCAGCGTCTTCCGTCGGTAGTAAATTAAAGCGGCTGCGCATTTTTTCCGTCATTTCTTCTTTTATTCCTTTATTTTTTCTTACCTTTGCATCCGCAATCCAGTATGCCGCGATGGTGGAATGGTAGACACGAGGGACTTAAAATCCCTTGGCCATAACGGCTGTGCGGGTTCGAGTCCCGCTCGCGGCACACGTTATCAGTCCGATTCAGAGTGTTTGTCGGGCTTAGACTTAGAGTTATGACAAACGACGAACTATTGTCTAAAACTATCAGTTATCTGCGGTTCCCGCTAACAGTTGGAGTTGTCTTTATCCATTTTAACCTTGCCAGAGGTTTAGAGATTCATGGTGTTAAGTATGGGTTGGATAATCCTGAGTGGTATTTCTTTATTGCGAATCTCATCAGTGAAGTTTTTTCTCGGATTGGCGTTCCGTTATTTTTCATTATTTCGGGCTTCCTGTTCTTCTATAAGAAGGACTTTGAGAATAGTGATATATATAAGCAGAAATTGAAAATTCGTACCAGAACGCTGTTGATTCCCTTTGTCTTATGGAATATTATCACAATCATTTGGGCTTTTAAGTGTTTTCTTCCGGGCTTTTCGGCTTTCTATCGTCCAGCGGAGGTTCAACTCTCATTTATTCGAATCATAAATACCTTCTTGTGCAACGTAGATAATAGAGGCATTATTATTGGTGCCCCGTCTACAGGGCTTGCTGAGGGGGTGTATCCAATTGATAGCCCATTGTGGTATGTGCGGGAATTAATGGTCATGGCGGTTTTATCGCCAATCATCTATTGGCTGCTTAAGAAAACGAAGCAATGGCTTGTTATAGTCATGGGGTTTGTATGGTTCTTCTCGTCAGTTATTCTGCCAAGGGAAAACTATGTCTATATTTATACAGGAATGTTGGTCACGGCGCTGTTCTTCTTTTCTTGGGGAGCGTTCTATAGTATATTCAGGGAGAACATTGTGCTCAGTTTCCGAAAATATAGATATGCTCCAGTTATCTATATTCTTATAGCCATTGCCGACACGCTCACAAAAGGATTAGAGTGTAACGAATATATTGACAAGGTTGGCATTTTGGTTGGTGTTGTCGCTGCTGTTGTCCTTGTTTCGCATTTGTTGGAATCTAACAAAGTAAAGGTAAATACAAACTTGGCGAATAGTAGTTTCTTTATTTTTGCTCTTCATAATCTCTTTGTTGGTAGTATGGGTAACTTGCTGTTTACGATACTTCACATTCCCGGGAACAATCCCTATGCGATGCTGGCCTTATATTTTGCCGTCCCCACTCTTACAATTCTGGTCTGCCTTGCCCTCTATATGCTGCTGAAAAGATATGCACCAAAGGTCTGCAGTCTGTTAACTGGCGGCAGGTAAAACGGCAGACATCCTGAGGCACCCTCGGAAAGATGTAAACCAAGCATCAAGCATTTTTCCGTGTAATTCGAATGGCATATTGATTTTTCTTCGTATCTTTGCAACCGCTTTCATGCCCACGCCGTGCCGTTGATTTTGTAAGAAAGAAGACGGAGCGGTGAAGCAGAGGGAGGGGAGCACTACAATTTGGAATGCGTTTGCTAACGCTTTGACTTTGTCCTTTTGAACGTAGGAAACTCAAACTTGGAATACAAAGACATTGCAGAGGTGGATGCTACGGGTAGGTATATACCGTTCCCGTTGGTGTGCAGACAGCCATTGTTGGCTGTCAGGCACACCTTTAGGGGCGTACTATATATACCAACGGCGTGGGTATCAAGTCTGTTTGTTTTATTTCAAAGGTTTCCTACGACCTAAAAGGAGAACAAGCAGAGGCCAGATACCCCGCTTTTCATTTGTGGTCAATCGAATGATAACTTAACTGGTCCGATTCTGGGTGTTTGGCGGGCTTAGTTTCTGAGTTATGACAAACGATGAGCTATTGTCTAAAACCATCAGTTATCTGCGGTTCCCACTAACTGTTGGAGTTGTCTTTATCCATTTCAACCTTGCTTATTGCTTGAATATTCATGGTGTTATACGTGGATTAGGAAATCCTGATTGGTTCTTCCTTATTGTGTATATCATCAGTGTGCTTTTGCCTCGAATCGGCGTTCCGTTGTTTTTTATCATTTCGGGCTTTTTGTTCTTCTATCGAAAAGACTTTGATAAAAGTGTCTATACGCAGAAATTGAAAACTCGTGTCAGGACTTTGCTGATTCCCTTCGTCTTATGGAATATCATTGCAATCGTTTGGCAGCTTAAACGTTTCCTTCCTGGGGCTTCGCTTTTCTACCGTCCAGTGGTGGAGGTTCAACTTTCGTTTGTCCGAATCATAAATACATTTTTGTGCAATGTAGATAACAGAGGCATCTTTATCGGTCCCCCGTCTCCTGCGCCTGTTATGGGATTTTGCCCAATCAATGGGCCTTTGTGGTATGTGCGGGAATTAATGGTCATGGCGGTTCTGTCGCCAATCATCTACTGGCTGCTTAAGAAAGCAGGACGATGGTTTGTCATAGTCATGGGGCTTGTCTGGTTCTTTTCATCCGTCATTTTGCCGAGAGGAAACTATGCCTATATTTATATGGGAATGTTGCCTGCGCCATTGTTCTTCTTTTCTTTGGGCGCGTTCTATAGTATATTCAAGGAGAACATTGTACTCAGTTTCCGAAAACTCAAATATGCTTCTCTCATCTATATCCCTATTGCTATTGCTGATATATGTACAAGAGGATTAACGTGTAATGAATATATTGGCAAGGCGGGCATTCTGGTTGGTATTGTCGCGGCTGTTGTCCTTGTTTCGTATTTGTTGGAATTTGGCAAGGTAAAGGTAAGTGCAAGGTTAGCGAATAGTAGCTTCTTTGTCTTTGCATTTCATAGGATTTTCATGGAGGATGTGGGCAGATTTGCATTTACGATGCTTCACATACCTGAGAACAATCCCTATGCGATGCTGGCTTTATATTTTGCCGTCCCTATTTTTACAATTCTGGTCTGTCTTGCCCTCTATGTGCTGCTGAAAAGATATGCGCCAAAGGTCTGCAGTCTGTTAACTGGCGGCAGGTAAAATGGCAGGCATCCTGAGGCACCCTCGGAAAGAACGGCTCTTACTCTGGGAAAGAACGGCTCTTTCCGGGGGTAAGAACCGTTCCTTCTGGGGGAAAGAGCCGTTCTTTCCCAAGGATGCAAACCGGGCATCAAGCACTTTTCCGTGTAATTCGAGTGGCATATCGATTTTTCTTCGTACCTTTGCGGACTGTAGAAATATGCGAATATGAGTATGAAGACGAAAGGGTTATGCTTGCGATATTGGGCTTTCATGGCAGTAGGATTACTGTTGGCGGCGTGCGGTGGCGACAGCGGGAAGTTCCGGCTGGAAGGTCGCCTGCGCAGCATCAATCAGGGCGAGTTCTGGGTGTATAGTCCTGACGGGGGGCTGTCGGGTTTTGACACGATTGCTGTGCGCGATGGGCGTTTCTCGTATGAGCTGGAGCTTCGTGAGCCGGCCACGCTGGTAGTGGTGTTCCCCAACTACTCGGAGCAGCCCGTGTTTGCTGAGCCGGGCGAGCGTGTTCACATCAAGGGTGATGCGTCGCACCTGAAAGAGATGACTATCGAGGGAACGGACGATAACGAGCTGTTCACCAAGCTGCGTATGGAGCTGAACCAAGCTGCACCGAAAGATGTGCCGAAACTCGTGGGCGGATTTATCCGCGAACACCCGAAGTCGCTGGTTAGCATTTACCTGCTGAAGCGTTACTTTGTGCTGACAGAGCGTCCCGACTATCGGGAGGCTCGCAAACTGACCAAGTTGTTGTTAGGGGCAAACCCAGAAAACGGTCAGCTGATAATGTTGCAGAAGCGGTTGGAGACGTTGCAGGGCGGGGCGCTGAAAAGCAAGTTGCCCTCGTTCTCGGCAACCGACGTGGCAGGGCGCAAGGTGACGGAGAAAGACCTGAAGGGCGTGCTGAACGTGGTGTCCGTATGGGCATCGTGGAGTTATAGCAGCACTGACCAGCAGCGCCGACTGCTGACGCTGAAAAAGAAATATGGCGACAAGCTGGGGGTGGTGAGCATCTGCTTGGACGGTCGGCCTGCCGACTGCAAGCAGCGCGTGGAGCGCGACTCGGTGAAGTGGTCAACCGTGTGCGACGGTCGGGTGTGGGAAACGCCCTTGCTGCTAAAGCTGGGACTGGCCGATGTGCCGTCAAACTTGGTCGTCGACCAGCAAGGCAAGGTGATAGAGCGCGACCTGCAGCCCCAGCAGCTGGAGGAGCTGATTAACAAGAAGATGGAAAAGGACAATATGAGCACGAAATAACTTTATTATCAATTAAACAATACAACCTTATAAACGATGAAAACAAGACTATGTACATTACTCGTGGTTGCAATGACGGCATTGGCGAATGTCGGCGCAGCCCCATTGACAGTATGCGATTTTGAGGATTACGCCATTGGTACCAAGTGGACACTGTGGCAGTCAAGTGGTGCGTCGACGGCCACGGTGGAGGTCGACCCGCGCAATGCCAACAACAAGGTGCTCCACATCGTGCTGAAAGACTGGGGATGCCATCCTGAGTTTGCCCTGCCCACTGAGCTGCGTGGCAAGGCTCTTTCAGACCGTTATCCTATAGTCTCCTACGACTTGTATCTCAATACGAATGACACCGACAACTGGAAACAGTTTGCCGTGTTCATTGGTACACAGGAGGTCTATCGCGACGAAGGGTACCCCGCACAGGGCCCAAAGGGGCAGTGGCAGACCAAGAAGTACCACATCTCGCAGGTGTCTGACGACAACACCTCAGACATCATCCGTCTCGGCCTGCATCACAACAACTCCGATTTCTATATAGACAACATCCGTATGGCCGGAGAGTATGACGACTACGTGACTGCGGAGGACGGCGGTGTGCTGGACTATTGCGTGAACAACACCTCGTCGGCATACAAGACCATTTCCGACAACATCTACATTCCTGCCGGACAAACGCTTAACGTGCGCACATCGCGTTACACAGAGTGGACGGGAAAGGTGGCTGGCGAAGGACGGCTCAACATCTATTCTGGTGGCGAGCGCTCCTATATCGGCACACAGTCGAGTAAGGGCTCTACCTATCCCGACTGGGGTGGCATGAAGGGTGAAGTACACGTATATCCATACAAGGAGGTGATTGGAACCTGCGGTTTCTATGGCTTGCTGATGAACAGCGGCACCTTCCAGCCCGACAATCTTGATGCCTCGCGCTATAACAGCATCTTTGCCTCAAAGAAGGTCGTGCTGCACGACGGTGCGACAATAGCCGTGGAGTCGGGCACCCGTGGCCTGCGCTTTGGCGAACTGAACACGGAGCCGGGCAGCGTGCTTGATGGCTATTACAAGAAGAGCACGGCAAACTCTTACTATGTCGTGGGGGCAAGCAATACCGATGCCGTGCTGGCAGGAAGAATATATGCGTCAAACTCAGGCAACAAGGTTGGACTGATAAAAGAGGGTGACGGAACGTACACCATTACGGGTAACACCAATGACATCAGTGCTGGCATCAGACTGCTCAGCGGAACGCTGCTTGTCGACAACGATGCCGCAGAGGCTGCGTCGGGCAAGACGACTGGTGCCGTGGGCAACAGCGGTACGGTGTTCGTGTTCAAGGGCGCAACCTTGGGCGGCAACGGCAGTGTGGGTGCCACGACTGAGGTATATGGCACCGTGCGCCCGGGAACGGAGAATCCCGGAACATTGCACTTTGCCGACTACGCATCGGGAACGTCGGCAGTGAACGTCACGCTGCATCCGCAGTCAAACATCGTGTGCCGTGTAAAGAGTGCCGCAGAGCACGCCCTGCTCGACGTTAACGGCACCGTGGCATACAGCAATAAGACACAAGACTTCGACGAGTCGGACAAGATGCCGAGGCTTACCATTGAGCTTACGGAGGAGGCCAGTCTGGCTGTGAACGACGAAATAACCCTGTTTACCGCAACGAAGAAGACGGGCGAGTGGGGCTTCACCATCCGTTATCCGAAAGCCTATACATGGGTGGTCGAGCAGCGTGATGGCGATGACGGCTCGTTCTCGGTGGTGGCCAAGGTCACATCGCTTGACTACAACGGACAGGGCGACGTGGAAGATGACGATGATAACACAGGCGGCAAAGGCGATTACCCGGACGACGACTGGACGGCTGACCTTACCGATGATACTCCGTTGCGCGTTTATGCCCAGAAACTGGGCAAGGAGATTGGCGTGGCTGTGGCAAGCTATCGTTACGACTGCAGCCGCAACGACGGTGAGACGGGACTTGTAGGCAAGGAGTTTAATATCGTAGTGGGCGAGAACGAGATGAAGTTCGATGCCACGGAGCCAAACCGTGGCGAGTTCAACTATGGTGGCTCAGATGCCGTCATGTGGGTTGCCGACCGTTACTCTCAGGAGGTGCGTGGCCACACTCTTGCATGGCACTCGCAGGTTCCCGGCTGGGTGAGCTCGGACGGAAAGAAGAATAACCACGGCTTTACGAAGCAGGAACTTCTTGGCATATTGAAGAACCACATATTCAATGTCGTTGGCAAGTACAAGGGAAAGATTCGTGAGTGGGATGTGTGCAACGAGGTGCTCGACGACGACCAGAGCGTTGTGCGCACCAATCCCGATGCCTACCAGCTTCGTCCCTCTATCTGGGCAACGTATATCGGCGAGGAGTTCATTGACTCTGCTTTCGTCTGGGCGCATCGTGCAGACCCGCAGGCCAAGCTCTACATCAACGACTATGGCGTGGAATTTGCAGGCGACACCAAGACCGAGGCTTACTATAACCTCGTCAAGAGACTGAAGGCTTCCAACCTGCCTATTGACGGCTGCGGTCTGCAGTGCCACCTCACAACTGGCCAGCTGGACACCCTGAAGCTCGAGAAGAACATCAAGCGGTATGCCGAGATAGGTCTTAAGTGCATCATCACCGAGCTTGACATTGCGCTTGCCAATCCACATGCAGCTGATGCCCTCACTCTTCAGGCCAAGGAGTATGGATCCATCACGAGGGTATTCCTTAGGAACGAGAACTGCCCGTCGATGCTCGTATGGGGTATCTCCGATAATCACTCATGGCGTCAGAACCAGCCCTTGCTCTTCGACAGCAGCCTAAAGGCCAAGCCTGCCTACTATAATGTCCACGCTCAGCTGAGGCTGGCGGCGGAAAAGATTGACACGGGCATAGGCACCGTAGCCTCTGCTCCGGCCAACAGAAAACTAACGAATGTCATTATAATGAACCTCAACGGCCAGATAGTAGAGACCCCCAAAGGCCTTGTCATTGAGAAACAAGTGTTCTCCGATGGTAGCAGCAAGGTAGAGAAGAAAATCTACAGGTAAGCCACTGATTAGCCTCATTATCCCCTTGCCCAGCCTTTAGTATCTCCTTCGGGTTGCCGCAGTATCTCTTTCGACCTGCTCCAGTATCTGTTTATCCCCCTAAACAGATACTAAAGCAGATGGATGTAGATACTGGAGCAATCCGAAGGAGATACTGTTTAACACAGTATCTTACGTTAATATCAGTGTTTGTATCCATTTTCATCGAACATGTTACCTTCGCTGTCAAAACCATCTTTGTTCAATGTGTGCATGTGTCCCTCTGAATCATTATAATATGGAGTACCATCAGCGGTATGAAAAATGTCGACATGGTTAGGTGTTTCTTTCTTTGATTTCGATGCAACATTACTGCTTATAGGAATACTACCCCAAATAAAGAACACTATTGTCCATACAAAGAAAGAGTGAAATGTGTCAATAATCTGTCCAAAACCAACTAATGCCCAATACCAACCAATACAACCAATGAAGATATAAGCTATTCGTGGCCAACGGGAATTGCCTATTATATTTATAATAAATAAAATAGGTGCCACTAAAAGTCCTAATCCCACGTTTTGGTGGTTAAACAAGACTAATACAAGACAAATCCGAAATCCCCAATCGCTAATTATTCCACCTATTCCTAAATAAGCGAAACAGAGTTGCACGGCTAAGTACTGTCCCAGTAGGGCTATTACAAATATTGTACCATTTATAAAAGTCCATATATATCCGACAATGTCAGGGCGAACAAACCAAGTGCTAAAATTTGTTGTTTTAAGATACCATATTTCTGCTGCAAAAGTGAGTACAGTATAGAAAACTCCCCATTGATACTTGCCGTTGAAAAGACGACCAAGGGATGCAATTATAAGAATTACTATCAATAGTAATTTGAGGTGGATAGTAAAGGGTGTGTGCGAATAACGACTAAGTTCTGAGTCATCCGCTTGTCCGATATATCTACAGTCATCCATGGCTATGAGACCACCACCATCCAATTGGAAGGTTCTAACACTTAAATTCATCGGAGCATATCCTTGGTCTATTACTAATAGTGTATCTCCTTTCCCAGTATTTACAGGAAAATGATCAGTATTTGTAAAAATACGACTATTGTATAAACGAGGATTTTCGGTTGTTATTACTATTCGTGCTGGGAAGTGAAAAATGAGGTAATCGCTTTTTACCCAACCTTGCACACCATTATACTTAATTTGATACCAAACCCCATCCTTTTGAGAGGTGTTTTGGGGCGTACCACCAATAAAGTCCGCAGATTCCCCAAATGCTATTTTCCCAATAACAGGCGAATTTACACTTGCGTCTTGTCGAATGTTTAGAGTAGAGCTGACTGTTGTAATACGGACTTTTACAGCATTTACATTCAAGACTAACAGCAATAATAACAACAGAAGTAGATTTTTTTTCATATTTATTTCTTTTAATAGACAAAACTTAATTATTATATTCCTCTCTCAGCCCAATCACCCCTATCAAGGTTCCTATATCCAATAGCTTCAGCGATATGTTGAGCTTGTACTTGTTCACTACTCTCGAGGTCGGCAATGGTGCGGGCAACTTTGAGGATGCGGCTGTAGGCGCGGGCGGAGAGTTTTAAGCGTTCCATTGCCATGCGGAGCATATCGAGTGAGGCAGCATCAGGTTCGGCGTATTCGTGGAGCATTCGTTCTGTCATCATGGCGTTGCAGTGGACGCCTTTGTGACCTTTAAAGCGTTCCTCCTGAATTTTGCGGGCCTTGATAACGCGCTCACGGATGTTTCCGCTGGGTTCACCGGGCTGCATCTGTGAGAGTTGTGCAAAGGGGACGGCCTGAATCTCGCAATGGATGTCAATACGGTCGAGTAGGGGACCTGAGATTTTGTTCATGTAGCGTTGTATCTGGCCTGGGGTGCAGACGCAGTGATGCGTTGGGTCGCCGTAGTAGCCACAGGGACAGGGGTTCATGGAGGCGATGAGCATGAACGAGCAAGGGTACTCTACGTTATACTTAGCACGGCTGATGGAAATCTTGCGGTCTTCCAACGGCTGGCGCAGCACCTCGAGAACACTGCGCGATAGCTCGGGCATCTCGTCAAGGAACAGCACACCGTTGTGCGCCAGTGATATTTCACCGGGCTGGGGATTTTGGCCACCGCCTACCAAAGCCACCTGCGAAATGGTGTGGTGGGGCGCACGGAAGGGTCGCTGACTGATAAGGCTTGTCTCGCGGTCCAGCTTGCCTGCTACGGAGTGTATCTGCGTGGTCTCCAGACTCTCGGCCAATGATAGCGGGGGCAGGATGGACGGCAGGCGCTTGGCCAGCATTGACTTACCACTGCCCGGCGGGCCTATCATAATAAGGTTGTGCCCGCCAGCGGCGGCCACCTCTAAGGCTCGCTTCACGCTCTCCTGTCCGCGCACATCGCTGAAATCCAGTTCGTAGTGGTTCTGCTGCTCGTAGAACTCCTTGCGAGTATCAATGATGGTTGGCTCATACTGAGTACTGCCGTTGAGAAACTGCACTACGTCCATCAGGGTGTCCATGCCGTAAACCTCCAGCTGGTTAACGACAGCCGCTTCGCGAATGTTCTGTCTGGGAACGATGAGCCCCTTAAACTTCTCGGCGCGGGCGCGAATGGCAATGGGCAGTGCGCCACGCACGGGTTGCAGATGACCGTCCAACCCCAGTTCGCCTACCATCATGTACTTATCCAGCAGTCCACTTTCCACCCTGCCGCTGGCTGCCATGATGCCAATGGCCAGTGGCAGGTCGTAGCCGCTGCCCTCCTTTTTGATGTCGGCGGGCGACAGGTTGACGGTGATGTCCATCATCGGCATCTTAAATCCGTTGTTCACCAGTGCCGCCTTGATGCGGTCGTAACTCTCCTTGACTGCCGTGTCGGCCAGTCCTGTCAGGTGGAACTGCACGCCACGCGACATGCTTACCTCGACGGTTACCGTAGTAACCTCAAGTCCATTGACGGCTGCACAATATGTCTTTACCAGCATTTCTTTCGATTTTTACTTGCAAAGATACGGTTTTTCCCTGAAAATGATTAACTTTGCATCCATAATTTAAACAAACTACGGACTATGAAGCGAATCGTGCTAAACTTATTGTTCTTGCTGTGCGTCCTTGGTGCGCAGGCTGTGGAGAACTATCCTTATCGGAGTGATTATCTGTGGGTGACCGTGCCCGACCATGCCGACTGGCTGTATCAGGTGGGCGAGAAGGCTACCGTGGAGGTGCAGTTCTATCAATACGGAATGCCTCGCGACGGGGTGGTGGAATGGCAGGTGGGTACCGACCTGTTGGCTGCCGACCAAAAGGGCAGCGTCACGCTGAAGAACGGGCGGGCTAAAATCAACATGGGCACGGCGAAGAAGCCTTGCTTCCGTGACCTACGGTTGAAGATGACATTAGACGGTCGCACCTATGAACACCATATTAAGGTGGGGTTCTCGGTAGACAAGATACAGCCCTTTACCAAGGAACCCAAGGACTTCTGGCAGTTCTGGCAGCAGAATTTGCAGGAGGCTAAGAAGTTTCCGCTCAGCTATACGAAGGAGTACGTCAAGGAGATGTCGAACAGCAAAGTGGATGCCTGGCGGTTGAAGATAGAGCTGGACCGTGAGCGCCATTCGTTCTATGCCTATCTGCTCATGCCGAAGGGTGCCAAGCCGGGCTCCTGTCCCGTGGTGCTGACCCCTCCGGGGGCAGGTGTGAAACCCATCCGCGATGCAACCACCCGCCGTTTCTATCCAGAGAACGGATTCATCCGAATGGCACTCGACATCCACGGCATCAATCCTACGCTCAGCGAGGAGGTGTTTGCCGAGATACGTGCAGCCTTTGACAACAAAGGCAATGCCTATCTGCGGCAGGGACTGGAAGACCGCAACCTGTATTACATGAAGCACGTCTATTTAGGACTTATCAAGGCTGTTGACGTGCTGACCGCGCTGCCCGAATGGGATGGGCGTAACGTCGTGATGCAGGGCGGTAGTCAGGGCGGAGCGTTAGCCCTCATCGGGACAGCTCTTGACGAGCGCGTCACCCTCTGCGTGGCCAACCACCCCGCACTGAGTGACATGGCTGCCGGTGCGGCCAACCTGACCAGTGGCTATCCGCACTTTACGAAAGAAAGTGGCGCTTACAGCGAGGCGTGCATGAAGACTTTGCCATACTACGACGTGGTGAACTTTGCCCGTCACATTAAGGTGCCTGTCTACATGACATGGGGATATAACGACAATACCTGCCCGCCAACCACCTCGTATGCCGTATGGAATGTGCTGACGTGTCCTAAGGAGAAACTGCTGACCCCCATCAACGAGCACTGGACGAGCGATGCGACAGACCGCGGGCAGATGGACTGGATTCGTAAGCACTTGAAGTGATGAGGCTGACGGAGCGCGAAATAAAGGTGGTGGCCTTTGATGCCGACGATACTCTGTGGGACTGCCAGTCGTGGTTCGACGAGGTGGAGCGGAAGTGCGGAGACTTGCTGCGCCCGTGGGCGACGCAGGAGGAAGTGACGCAAGGGCTCTTTGCCACGGAGCGCAGCAATATGGAGCTGCTGGGCTACGGCACGAAGGCTTTTACCATCTCGCTGGTGGAGAACGCCGTGCGACTGACCAACGGGGCACTGCCGGGCGACATCGTGCTGAAGCTGATAGGGCTGGGCAAGGGGCTGCTGCGCTTTCCGACCACTCCGCTGCCAGAGGTAAAGGACACCCTGCAACGGCTACACACCGACGGACGATACAGGTTGGCGGTGTTCACAAAGGGGGAACTGCTGGACCAAGAGAGCAAACTGGAGCGCTCGGGACTGGGTGGCTATTTTGAATATATGGAAACGGTGTCGAACAAGGGGCAGGATGACTATGTGGCCCTGTGCGACCACTTGAATGTACGACCTGAGGAGCTGGTGATGGTGGGCAACTCGTTTCGCTCCGACATTGCGCCTGCGCTGGCCGTTGGGTGCCATGCCATTCACATTCCCTATCATGTGGTGTGGGAGCTGGAGAAGTCAGAAGAGTTCCCGCATGAGCGGTTGCAGAAGATTTCACACTTTGGTGAAGTGCTGGACATCCTTTCGGTAGACCATTAGCACTACCCATAGGCAGCCTATAACGACATAGACAAGACATACTTGCAGCGTGGAGAGACGAATGTCCTCCACGCTGCTTTTTGGTAGGCAGGCAATGAGGCGCAACGCTTGGTTCATGAAGCCGACAACGGCTATAAGGCCACTAACCAACGCATGATGCAAGGCCGCCCACCAGCAAGTGGCGATGCAGGCCAGTGACAGATAGAGCGTCAGGGTGGTCAGTGGGATAATCAGGTAGTTGCTGAGCAGGAAATAAGTGGGCAGCTGGCCGAAATAGTAGGCCACCAAAGGGGCGGTGCCCAGCTGTGCAGCCAGCGAGACGGTGGTCAGTCCCCAGACGGTGCGGAGCCAGCGGTGGCGCTGCAGCACATGGGGCGGAACGACTTGGGCAAACAGCGGACTGGCGAGCACGATGGCCAGCACGGCCATGAACGAGAGCTGGAAGCCTACGTCGTAGAGAGCCAGAGGGTTGACGATGAGCATGACGATGGCGGCGAAGGCCAGTGTATTGACCGACATTCGTTCCCGATGACCCAGTGACAGCAGTGCATAGACGGAAATCATGAAGGCTGAGCGCACCACGCTGGGCGACAGCCCTACCAGAAAAGCGAATGCCCAGATGGCCAGTACGGTGAGCACCTGCGACAACATACGCCACCGCCACCAGCCTACGAGGAGGCTGACGACGGCATAGACGAGCATGAGGTGCATACCGCTGAGTGCCAGCACATGGGCAACACCCACACGGGCGTAAATGTCTTTTAGTGATGTGTCCAGTGCAGACTTGTCGCCCAAGGTCATGGCAGCCACGATGCCGTAAGCCTCGTTGTCGAGCCCCCACTGGCGGTAGTGCTGCAACAGCTGGTGGCGCAGGCAGAGGGCTCTCAGCTTTGCCCGCTCTACGAGCGACAGTCCCTCCAGCAATACGGCCTGCCCCTGCCATTGGCCTTGCCCCACGAAGGTCTCGCCCGAAAAGCCGTGGCACAGCATATAACGGCGGTAAGAGAAGTGGCCGTTGCGCCACTCGTGTATCGGCTTGATGCGCGACAGGATGGTCAGACCGTCGCCGATGGCGATGCGCTCGCTGGCCTCGTCCTTGGCTATTCGGCATCTTATCAACTGGTGATGCTGGGCGGTCAGTGCGTCAAGGCTGACATATCGGTCTTTCATAATGGGTTCGCTCACCACTACCAGCTCTTGCCGCATAGGCTCCTCTGGCCACGGCGTGTCAAGACTGTCGAGCCGCATCTTGCCCAGTGTCATGCCGAGCAGCACGGTGCAGCACCAGATGCCTGCCGTCTGCCACCTCGGCCTGTGGCGCAATAGGTACACGCCGACTAACAGGGGCAGTAGGAGGGACAGTCCGTCGGCCCAGTAGTCCAGCTGCTGACACGTGGCAATGCCCGCCATCAGGCAGACGGCCAGCGGCAGCAGTGGTGCGTGGAGCCGAAGCGCAGAGGGTGGCATCTACCGCTTGTTCTTAAAGAAGTCCTGCATCAGTTGGCGGCACTCGTCCTCCAGAACGCCACCAGTGACGGTACACTTAGGGTGCAGGGCATGAGGGGCATACTCATGATAACCGCGCTTCTCGTCACGGCAGCCATAGACCACGCGCGGGAGCTGTGCCCAGCCCAAGGCTCCGGCACACATCGTGCAGGGTTCGACGGTGACGTAAAGCGTGCAGTCGGTCAGGTACTTGCCGCCCAGCTCGTTGGCCGCCGCCGTGATAGCCTGCATTTCGGCATGGGCCGTCACGTCGTGCAACGTCTCTGTCAGGTTGTGGGCACGGGCGATGATGCGGTCTTGGCACACGACGACGGCACCAATGGGTATCTCTCCTTCGTCGAAGGCCTGTTGCGCCTCTTGCAGTGCGCGGCGCATATACTGTTCGTCTTTCTGTGGTTGTTCCATAGTGCAAAGTTAGGAATAAACGGGCGAACTGCAAAGGAAAAATGGCTTTTTCTTTAGGGGGCATTTTGTGCGGAACGGACGGGCACGTTGTGCGGAGTGCGTCGGCACATGGTGCGGAGCGTGTCGGCGCATGATGCGGAGCGTGTCGGCACATGATGCGGAGCGTGTCGGCGCATGGTGCGGAGCGCGTCGGCACATGGTGCGAAGCGGGTCGGCATCATGAGCGGAAAAAATGGGCACTCTGTGAGAATAAATCTGGCATTCGTTTTGTACTGCGGCGGTTTTTGTGTATCTTTGCATCATGGAATGGAACATCGTGCATATCGGCGAGACGGACTCGACCAACCAATGGTTGAAGGAACGGCAGACGGGCGACAGGATGGTCGTCTGGGCCGACTACCAGACTGCTGGGCGCGGACAAGGGAAGAACACTTGGGAGAGCGAGCGAGGGAAGAACCTGCTCTTCTCCGTCCTGTTGCACCCCAATGATGTTCCGGCCAACAGGCAGTTCACTATCTCTATGCAGGTGTCGCTGGCCATCTGCGAGGCACTGGGCGAGTACATCGGCGACCTGAGCATCAAGTGGCCCAACGACATCTACTGGCGCAATGCCAAGCTGGCGGGCATACTGATTGAGAACAGGCTGTGCGGTTCAGCGATTTGCGACAGCATAGTCGGCATAGGGCTGAACGTCAACCAGCGCCGCTTCCAGAGCGATGCGCCCAACCCCGTTTCGTTGTGGCAGATATGCGAGCATGAGATAGACCGGGAACGGCTCTTGCGGGAAGTGCTATCAGCCCTCGACCGTTATCAGGGGCGGGAGGTAAGGCAGCAGTACCTGTCGATGCTGTATCGGCGCAAAGGCTTCCACCCCTATGCCGACGCTGAGGGCACGTTTATGGCCGAACTGGTTGACGTTGAGGACGACGGCTACCTGCTGTTGCGCGACGACGAAGGGCGCACGCGGCGTTACGCCTTCAAGGAAGTATCATTTATCATATAATATAATAAGGTATATGGCAAGGTTTAAAAGAATTTTATTAAAGCTCTCGGGCGAGAGCCTGATGGGCAAGCAAGGTTACGGCATCGACCCGGAGCGACTGAGCGACTACGCTCGCCAGATTAAGGAAGTAAGCGAGATGGGCGTCCAGATTGGCATCGTCATCGGTGGCGGTAACATCTTCCGCGGACTGAGTGGCAGCCAGAAAGGCTTTGACCGTGTGAAGGGCGACCAGATGGGTATGTGTGCCACGGTCATCAACTCGCTGGCCCTGTCGTCGGCACTGGGTGCCATCGGGGTCAAAAACAAGGTACTTACGGCCATCCGCATGGAGCCTATCGGCGAGTTCTATACCAAGTGGAAGGCCATCGAGGCTATGGAGGCTGGTTACGTCTGCATCTTCTCGGCAGGCACGGGCTCGCCTTACTTCACCACCGATACGGGCAGCAGTCTGCGCGGCATCGAGATTGAGGCCGACGTAATGCTGAAGGGCACCCGCGTGGATGGTATCTATACGGCTGACCCGGAGAAGGACCCCACGGCCACTAAGTTTGATGCGATAACCTATCAGGAGGTGCTGGCTCGTGGTCTGAAGGTGATGGACCTGACCGCTATCTGTATGTGTCAGGACAATCATCTGCCCATCTACGTCTTCAACATGGACGTAGTAGGGAATCTAAAGAAAGTAATGGATGGAGAGGAGATAGGTACGTTGGTACACAACTAATCAGCTTTCCTCAAACTCTACATACTCGCCGTCGGAATCGTCGAAAATCTTCTTGCTTTCGCCCTTCTGGCGGCGATGGTCTATGATGGTCTCTCCCGTGACCGTCTGAGTGCGGCGGGGCTCATCGTTCTGTCCGCTCTGCCCCTGCTGAGCATTCTGGGTGCTTTGATGGCCCTGGCTGTTCCGAACGTTCTGGTTGTTATATTGCTGGCGCTGCCGTCCCGTCTCATTCCGATAGAAGAAAGCCTGCTGGTCGGCTGCATCCTTGGCTGCCTTGCGAAACTCCCTGATTTTGCGGAGAACATAGCCTCCCACCAGCATCACGATGAAGACTGCGAGGACAAACACGAATAGCAAGAAGCCCAATATTCCTTTCAGCATAATATCTTAGTTTTTAGTTATTTTGAAGTGTAGTTGTGAGCCACCGACAGGATGACATACCATGCAATGATGATGGCGATGCCGACCACGCCAAGGCAAAGCAACGGCAGGCAGCTGATGAGAAAGCCGTATTTGAGCTTGTTCTCACGAAATCCCCATGTCTTAAACTTCATGGCAAACATAGGAATATCGGCTATCAGCAGCCAGCAGCTGACGAAGATGCCGATAAAGGCAGCATAGAACAGATAGGGTGACGATGCGAGCCAGTCGCCTGCTCCTACAACCAGCGCCCCCCAAAACAAGGCATTGGCTGGTGTGGGCAAGCCAATGAACCCCATAGCCTGACGCTCGTCCAGATTGAACTTTGCCAGTCGGAGTGCAGAGAAGGCCGCCATGATGAAGGCCGCATAAGCGAGATAGTAGCATGGCAGATACTGGTTCCCACTTACAAAGAAATCAAAGATAATGGCTGACGGGGCAAGTCCGAAGGTGATGTCATCGGCCAGCGAGTCCAGCTCCTTGCCGATGGGCGAACTTACTCCTAAAAGGCGGGCGGACATTCCGTCGAAGAAATCAAAGACAGCGCCAATGATGATGAATAGTAAGGCTAAGTCCCATACGCCACAGAAAGCCCAATAGGTGGCAATACAACCCGAGATAAGATTGCAGCAAGTAATGGTATTGGGGATATGCTTCTTCATATTCTCTTTGCTTGCTAACAGAGTTTGGCAATGACGGTCTGGTCGCCCGTGGTCGGTTGTCCCATCGTGACAATGGGCTTGGTGCCCAGTGGCAGATAGACGTCAACGCGAGAGCCCAGCTTGATGAAGCCCAGATGCTCGTCAATGTAGCACTCCTCGTTAGGCTTGGCATAGGTGACGATGCGTCGCGCCATAGCTCCAGCTATCTGGCGCACCAGCACTTCCTGACCGTCGGGGGTCTCTATCATGATGTCTGCGTGCTCGTTTTCTTCACTGGCTTTAGGAAGCCAGGCCTTGTGATAGTTGCCGTTCTGATGGTTTACGAACTTGACTTTGCCGTCAACAGGAAACCAGTTGGCGTGAACGTTCAACGGGCTCATAAAGATGCTAATCATCAGGCGCTTGTCGTGGAAATACTCGTTTTCGTCTGTTTCCTCTATCACTACAATCTTTCCGTCGGCAGGTGCGACAACCAGCTTCTCTGTGTCGCCGTTGAAATAGCGGATAGGGCAGCGGTAGAAGTTAAGGGCCATGAGCCATGCTGTTCCAAATACGGCCATAAAGACCCAAAAGGGAATCTTGTTGTCAATGAGGACCCATAGTAGGGTTGCAACGATACCCAGTGCAATCATACTAAGGGTTAGCTCGTTAGTGCCTTCGCGATGTATTCTTATTTTCTTTAGTTTTTTGATTCTTTCTCCCATGAGATTACGAACAGTAGTTTCAATGTTTAATGATGCAAAGGTACGAAATAATTCTTAATTCATAATTCATAATGCGTAATTTTTTTGGTTATTTCGGTTTTTCATCGTAACTTTACACCTCAAAACTAAAGAACAAGCATCATTTATGGAAGATTTCGTACATCTTCATGTACATACTTACTATTCAATACTTGACGGACAGTCGAGCATCAAGCGTCTGGTTGACAAGGCCGTAGCCAACGGAATGAAGGGTATGGCCATTACCGACCACGGCGATATGTTCGGTATCAAGGAATTTCACGATTATGTGAACGGGGTCAACAAGGGGCGCAAGAAAGAGGGGTTGGAACCCTTTAAGCCCATCTTCGGTTGCGAGATGTATGTGTCGCGTTATGGCTCGAAACAGTTAAAGGGTGAGAAGAAGCACCAGAGCGGTTATCACCTCATCGTGCTGGCTAAGAACTATCAGGGGTATAAGAATCTGATTAGGCTGGTCAGCAATTCGTGGGTTGACGGTTATTATATGCGCCCTCGTACTGACAGGGAAGACTTGGAGAAATATCACGAAGGTTTGATAGTCTGCTCTGCCTGTATTGCCGGCGAGGTGCCTAAGAAAATACTGAATGGTGATATGGAGGGGGCTCGCGAAGCTATTGAGTGGTATCACCGTGTGTTTGGTGACGACTACTATCTGGAGTTGCAGCGCCATGAGGTGAAAGACCCCACCATCCGCGCCAATCGCGAAACATTCCCCTTGCAACAGAAAGCCAATCAGGCCATCATTGAACTGGCACGTGAGTATGGTATAAAGCTGGTGTGTACCAATGATGCCCATTTCGTGGACCAAGAGAACGCTGAGGCACACGACCATCTGCTCTGTCTGTCAACAGGTAAGGACTTGGACGACCCCACACGAATGCTTTATTCCAAGCAGGAGTGGTTTAAGACCCGTGAGGAGATGAATGAGGTGTTCGCTGACGTACCCGAAGCCCTTTCCAATACTTTAGAGATATTAGATAAGGTAGAGGTATATAGTTTGGACCATGACCCCATCATGCCTTTCTTCCCCATTCCCGAGACGTTTGGAACGGAAGAGCAATGGCGCGAGAAGTTCACGGAAGAGCAACTCTATAAGGAGTTCACCAGCGATGAGAATGGCGAAAATCCCTTGCCGCAAGAGGAGGGAGAGAAGAAAATCAAGAAGCTGGGCGGCTATGACAAGCTATACCGCATTAAGTTTGAGGCTGACTACTTGGCTGAATTGGCTTATGCTGGTGCGAAGAAACGCTATGGTGACCCTATTCCGAAGGAGGTTGACGACCGTGTGCGCTTTGAGTTGCACATTATGAAGACGATGGGCTTCCCCGGTTACTTCCTTATCGTGCAGGACTTTATCAATTCGGCTCGTGACGAGTTGGGTGTAATGGTTGGCCCTGGCCGTGGCTCTGCCGCAGGTTCGGTGGTAGCCTACTGTTTGGGTATTACGAAGATAGACCCGCTGAAATACGACTTGCTGTTTGAGCGTTTCCTGAACCCAGACCGTATCTCACTGCCTGATATTGATACCGACTTCGATGATGATGGGCGTGGCCGTGTGCTGAAATGGGTAGAAGACAAGTATGGGCATGAGAACTGTGCGCACATTATCACTTATGCCACGATGGCCACGAAGAACTCTATCAAGGACGTGGCCCGTGTGGAGAAGGTGCCTATAGCCGTTTCGAACACGCTTTGCAAGGCTATTCCAGACCGCTTGCCTGAGGGTATGAAGATGAATCTGTCTAATGCCATCAAGTGTACCCCAGAACTACGTGACGCAGAAGCCAGCAATGACGTTGCCTTGCGTAATACCATTAAATATGCCAAGATGCTGGAAGGCACGGTGCGTGGAACGGGTATTCACGCTTGTGGCTTCATTATCTGTCGTGACCCGATTAGTGACTGGGTGCCAGTGTCGACTGCTGATGACCCTGATTTCAAGGACACGAAAACCAACTGTACGCAGTATGATGGACACGTCATTGAATCGACGGGACTGATTAAGATGGACTTCTTGGGACTGAAAACCCTGTCGGAGTTAAAGGAGGCTTGTGCCATTATCAAGCAGACCCGAGGCATTGATATTGACTTGGACACGATTCCTATTGACGACCCCAAGACTTATGAGTTGTATCAGCAGGGGCGCACCATTGGCACCTTCCAGTTTGAGTCGAATGGTATGCAGAAATATTTGCGTGAACTGCACCCAACCGTTTTTGAAGACCTCATCGCTATGAATGCCCTTTATCGCCCAGGGCCTATGGATTACATCCCGTCGTTCATTGCCCGTAAGAATGGTAAAGAGGAGATTAAGTACGATATTCCCTGTATGGAGAAATATCTGAAGGACACTTATGGTATTACCGTCTATCAGGAGCAGGTGATGCTATTGTCACGTCAGTTGGCTGACTTTACCCGAGGTGAGAGCGATGCTCTGCGTAAGGCAATGGGTAAGAAAAAGAAGGATATCGTAGATGCCATGAAGCCGAAGTTTATTGAGGGTGGTAAGAAGAATGGCCACAACCCGAATGTGTTGGAGAAGATTTGGGCCGACTGGGAGAAGTTTGCCTCTTATGCCTTCAATAAATCGCACGCAGCTTGTTATTCGTGGGTAGCCTTCCAGACGGCCTATCTCAAAGCTAACTATCCAGCAGAGTTCATGGCCGCTATCATGAGTCGTCGTCGTGACCAGATAACGGAAATCACGAAACTGATGGATGAGTGCAAGATGATGGGCATTGCGACGCTCGGTCCCGATGTGAACGAGTCGTACCAGAAGTTTGGTGTAAACAAGAAAGGTGAGATACGTTTTGGATTGGCTGCTATTAAAGGCATGGGTGACGGTGTGGCGCACGCCATTATTGATGAACGCGAAGCGAATGGGCCTTATAAGGATATCTTTGATTTTGTGCAGCGTATCAATTTCAGTGCCGTCAATCGCAAGGCTTTTGAATCGTTGGCGCTGAGTGGTGGTTTTGATAGCTTTGGCATCCGTCGTGAGGATTTCTTTGCTCAGAATGCGAAGGGAGAGACATTCATTGACACAATTATGCGTTATGGGCAAAACTATCAGAACGAGAAACAGCAGGCTCAGACTTCGCTCTTTGGTGGTTTTGGCGATGTGGAGATACAAACACCACCGTTGCCTAACTCGGATGTTCGGTGGAGTGACATTGAGCGATTGAACAAGGAGCGTGAACTGGTGGGCATTTATCTGTCTGCCCATCCGTTGGACGAATATAAGATAGTGCTCGACAACTTATGCAATACCCGATGTGACGAATTGGCAGATGTCAATAGTCTGAAAGACCGTGAGGATGTTATTATCGGTGGTATCGTGACGTCTGTGCGTACTCGCTTTGACAAGAGAGGCAACCCCTGCGGATTTGTTCTGCTGGAAGATTTCAAGGGTAGTGGTGAGTTGGCTCTGTTTGGTGAGGACTGGGGGCGATGGAGCGGTATGTTTACGGAGGGGGCCTCTGTCTATGTTACAGCCAAGGTTCAGCCTCGTTTCCAGTATAGTGACATTATGTCACTGAAGGTGCAGAATATTGAGTATCTGCAAACAGTAAAGGAAAAGGCAATAGACCATATTACTATCTCACTGACCACCGACCTGCTGGACGACCAGATAGTAACTGAACTGGGTGAACTGATAGCTGAAAATCCTGGTACGACCAAGCTCTTTGTCCAGTTGCACGATACTACGGGAAAGAACCACGTCCTGTTGTATAGCACCTCAAAAGCAGTTGACGTGAAGAGTTCTCTGATACGGTTTATCGAACAGACGGAGGCGCTTGACTATAAGATTAATTAATGGCACGATATTTGTAAACATAACAATAGAGATAAATCATAAATAATAGTAATCCTTTAATGAATTAAGAATTATGGAAGTAACAATCACGAGCGAGAATTTCGAGAGCCTGAAGAATGGCGCACAGCCGTTAGTAGTTGATTTCTGGGCAACATGGTGTGGTCCTTGCCGTATGGTAGCTCCCATTATTGCCGAGTTGGCCGAGCAGTATGATGGCAAGATTACCGTCGGTAAGTGTGATGTGGAGGAGAACGAGGAACTGGCTGTTGAGTTTGGTATCCGCAACATTCCCACTATCCTGTTTTTCAAGAATGGCCAGGTGGTCGACAAGATGGTTGGTGCACAGCCAAAGGCCAAGATTGAAGAGAAGTTCCAGTCATTACTCTAAATGCTATGGCCAGTCTTGACGAAGAACTGATGCTGGATGCAGAGGAAGATGCCCGTGAGGCAGATTTCATCCTTAGCCAGTTGCCTGCTGACCTGCAAGAGCGTTATTCCAAAGACGACATTCTGAGTTTGATGGAACTTATCGTTGAATATTATGCTGAGAGCGGCCTGCTTGATGGTAATGACGATGAGGTGGAAATCGACTTAGAGCAAGTGGCCGAGGCCGTTTGTCGGAAGGCCGATACATACGGACAAGGTGACTATAAGGCCGACGAAGTGTTCTTTGTCGTGCAGGCAGACCTTGACTATCAGGAGCAGTTGCTTTAGAATGTAACGAGCCTACTCCCGTCTTGTTGCTCGGTGATGTTGACACGTACAGCATCATCGGGCAATATTTCTTCTATCAACTCGGGCCATTCGATAAAGCAAAGGGCACCTGAGTAGAAATAGTCCTCATAGCCCATGTCATAGACTTCTTCCAGTTTCTTGATGCGGTAGAAGTCGAAATGGTAGATGGTTTCGTCACCTTCATATTCGTTGATGATGGCAAATGTCGGGCTGGTGATAACATCGCAGACACCCAGCTCTTCGCAGATGGCTTTGACAAAGGTGGTCTTGCCTGCCCCCATCTTACCGTAGAAGGCAAACACTCGTGCTTGCCCCATATTCTTGATAAACTCTTGTGCCGCAGCACGGATGTTGTCTAATTGGTCTATTCTTATTTCCATAGGTTTGTTGTCTTAACGTGAGTTCGACGATTTTACAGTCGCTACGCTCACCGAGGACAAAGTTACAAAATTTTCTGCATTGCGGATGATTTCTGCCAAGTTTTTGATGCCCAGATGGCAAAATATACCTTAAAAAGTAGTTCTAAGCGGAATGTCTATCGTGATTTCACCCTGTCTAAGGTCGAAATAATGGCCATAATCAGATTGTTGTGTGATTGTGAAAATGCTTTTCTTAGAAATTTTCTTCATTTATAACGTCACCTCGTCACTTTCCTTGTAATGCGTTGTATATAAGTATATTAGGCAGTGTAGTTATATGGTGATGTTTTGTTTGAAACTACACTTTTGTGTAATTGTCTTATACAAAATAAGGCTTTTATAAACTTAATTGACTGAAATACAATGTGTTCGTTCGTGTTCTATTTTGGGAAACACTCTGTTTCTCTTGGAGGAACACTGTGTTTCTGTGGGAGAAACACTCTGTTTCCCTTTGTGAAACATAGTGGAAACACTTGTCCGTCGACGGCTTATATTAGGGTCTTAGGGCATTTACTTGTCGAAGTGGTGACGTTTTAGTGACGTTTTAAAGCATAACGTCACTTTGTAATCCATTGACAGATAGTGGTATAGGTCAAAAAGTGACGTTGTGACGTTATAAAGCGAAAATTTTTCTGGGATAGTTGTCTTAGCGTTTCTTGCCATTCATGGTGATGATGGGGATAATCATTTCCTCCATCGAAATACCTCCATGCTGGAAGGTGTTACGATAGTAGGAAACGTAATAGTTGTAGTTGTTGGGGTAGGCAAAGAAGTCGTCGCCCGTGGCAAACACATAGCTGGTTGAGAGGTTAGGTGCAGGCAGTTGTGCCTTGTGTGGGTCTTTGATGACGAAGAGTTCCTTGGAGTCGTAGGCCAGATTCTTGCCCAACTTATAACGCAGGTTGGTATTCGTATTGCGGTCGCCAATGATTTTCACGGGGTTAGTGGCACGAATCGAACCGTGGTCGGTGGTGACGATGACGCTATAGTCGCTTTGAGCCAGCTGGCGGAAGAGGTCGGCTATGACAGAATGGCGGAACCACGACAGCGTAATGCTGCGATAGGCCGATTCGTTATTAGCCAGTTCACGCACCATCTTTGACTCAGTGCGGGCATGAGAAAGCATGTCAATGAAATTGAATACCACCACGTTCAGGTCGTTTCTTTGCAGGTCGTTCAGTTGGGCGAGTAGCTTGTCAGCCTCCAGCGATGTGTTGATTTTGTGATACGAGAAAGTGTTCTTTCTGCGGTATCGCTCTAACATAGTCTGTATGAGAGGTTCCTCGTTTAGGTTCTTGCCCTCTGCTTCGTCCTCGTCCACCCATAGTTCAGGGAACATCTTCTCTATCTGCTCGGGCATCAGTCCTGAGAAGATGGCGTTGCGGGCATATTGCGTAGCTGTAGGCAGAATGCTGCAATACAGGTTTTCGTCAATCTCAAACTGGTCGCCAATCTCACGTTCTAGCATCTTCCACTGGTCGTAACGGAAGTTATCGAGCACCACAAGGAACACTTTCCGTCCTTTGTTGAGTAGGGGGAACACCATGTTCTTGAACAATTCGGGCGACAGCATGGGATGCTCTTTTCCTGCCATCCAGTCCATATAGTGTTGCTTAATGTATTTGGCAAAGCCACGGTTGGCCTCCTGTTTTTGCATATTCAGCATCTCGGTCATTTGCGAGTCGGTGGCACTGAGTTCCAGTTCCCATCTCACCAGTCGCTTGTAAATGTCCGTCCAGTCCTCCCATGTGCGGCAGTCCATAATCTGCATCGACAGCTGTTGGAACTGTTGCTGGTAGCCCGTCTGCACGGTTTCGGTTATAATCTCCCGACGGTGAATGTTCTTCTTCAGCGTCAGCAGTATCTGGTTAGGGTTGACGGGCTTAATGAGGTAGTCGGCTATCTGCTGTCCAATGGCTTGGTTCATGATGTCTTCCTCCTCACTCTTAGTCACCATGACCACAGGAACCTGCGGCGTGAGCTCCTTGATGCGTTGCAGTGTCTCCAGTCCTGAAAGACCGGGCATCATCTCGTCAAGCAGTACCAAGTCAAAGGTACGCTTCCTGCATTCCTCGATGGCATCGGTACCGTTAGTTACTGTGACCACTTCGTAGCCTTTCTTCTCAAGAAACAGCAGATGGGCGCGTAGCAGCTCCATCTCGTCGTCAGCCCAAAGCAGTAGTCCATTTGTCATATACCTTATTATTATATTTATAATCCGTTTCTCTTATCGCCAGAAGTCATCGTCGAACTCGATATAGCCGCCACCTTGCTGTGGTGGTGTGTCATTAAAGAGGTCGTCAGGCTGAGGCTGTTCGGGAGTTGCTTTCTCCTCCTTAGGTTCTTCCTCTTGGACGATGGTCTCAGGCTCCTCTAACAGTGGAGCCTTTGATATTTCAATCGGTGCGAGCTTCTTTTCAAAGAACAGCTCGTAGTCGGCATAGCTGAAGACCGTACCCAATAGGGGCAGGTTCTTTTCGCTGATGATGAGGCTTCTGCAGTGGCTCAATAGTGCGGTGAGCTCTCCGCTGGCGCTATGCAGCTGGCGGGCGTATTGGCGGGCTTCGTCGTAGCTTAGGAATCCGCTGATGAGCATTCGGCATAGTCCGAGCTGGTCTTGGTCGGTGACTATCTCAAAGTTGCGCACCAGATAGTTGGAGAAGTTATACTTGGCGAGTTCATAGAGCAACTGGTTCTGATTGACGGAATCAGGCTGGTAAGCTAACAGGAATACGTGGTTAACGTCGCGTTCCACGTTTAGGGTGTCGATACGCACAGAATCCAGCCCTGCCTGTTCTGCGTTACGGCGCGACCAGATGTCGTTCAGGTCAAACCTGCCACCATGTAGCCGTCGGCCCTGTTGCACGCCACGGATAATCATGCCCGCCAGTTCGCTCACCTCGCTTTGCGGATATTGCTCTATCACCTGCTTCATACGCTCCGTACATTCAGTGGTGTTGCCTTCGTTCAGCAAACTCAGACCCTCGATGAAGAGGAATTTGGGGCGGTGCTGCCCTAAGGGGAACCGACTTTCAGAAAGTTGCACATTGGCTTTGATTTGAGCCTGTCGACCACCCTTGAAAGCCTCGTATGTGGCTGCATAGAGCGAATCTTCTATATGTATGCCGAAGCGTTGGTTCTCAGCAAAGTTGGGGTCGGCCAGCAATGTGGTCCACTGGCTTTCGGGATAGCTCTCCTTTAACCGTTCAATACATTCTTGGGCCTCCTGCTGGCGTCCTTGTCGCGAGTAAAGCAGGAACAGGTGATACCACACTTCATCGTTATGCTCATAATTGGCATATTGGGTGGTTAGCCTTGTCAGTGCCTTCTTGCTAAGACTAAGATTGTCGAGCTTGTCTTTAAAGATGATACCTGCATGAAACAGGCCGTCCATGATAAGTTGGTCGCTGGCAGCTTTCTGATTATCGGTAAAAGGAATCTGTGCCAGATAGTATTCACGTTGGTGTGGGTCGTTGGCTACCGAGTCGGCAGGGGTAGGCTGAACGGTTTCCTCCTTTTCGGGACTTTCTGTGTCGTCAGAGTGGTCGGTGTCCTCTGCACTATCGGGATTCTCTTGACTGTCAATGCTTCCCACTACCGTCAGGTTGCTGCGTTGCCAGTTGTCTTGATTCTCACGTCTGCCCCACAGCCTTTGGAATGCTTGTTTACCTTGAGTGACCGCTTGTGGGTTATAGAAATACCAGGTGGTAGAACCTGTATTGGCTGGTCGGTTCGGGGTTGGTGCCGTTTGTCCGCCACCTCGGGCTGCCTGTTGTTGCAGCACCTTTTCTGCCGCAGCCTCTTCTTGCGCTCTGCGTTCTTCCTTCTCTTTCTTGATGACCTCGGCTATCAGTTGGTCAATCACCTTGTTAAGTTCATTCTCGGGCAGCTTTGCCAGCCGTTGCAGCGAGTCTTGTAGTTCCACGGCACTGGTGTGTGGTGCCAGCTCGTCCAATATCTTCGACCGTTCTGCCAGTTGTTCATAGTCCTTGCGCTCTTTGTCCAGCAGTCCGATGGCTTGTCCGTAGCACCGTTGGGCATCGGCGTATTTCTCCTTTTGCCAGTAGACGTTGCCCAGTGTCAACAGCAATACTCCTTTCTCCACGCCGTTGCGGGTAGCTTTCTCACATCCCTTTTCGTAGGCATCAATAGCTTGCAGCGTGTCGCCTTGTGTCAGATAGGTATTGCCTAAGGCATAATACACCTGCTCCAGATAGTCCTTGTTGTTGTCAGAGGCTGCCATGCGTTTGAGCTTCCTGATTTTGCGCAGATGGTCGCTGGCGGGCAGTACCTCCGTCTGAGCGATACGGGCGTTGAACTCCAGTTCGTAGGGTGGGTTTAGGCGTGTTACATGACGAAAAGCCTCGTAAGCCTTTTCGCGATGACCCAGCAGGGCTTGCAGCTGCCCCATCAGGAACCATTCGCGGGCTTTCTGCTTGTTGCGTCGCTCGTGGCGTATCACTTTCCGAAGGTAGGGAATAGCCTCCTCGTATCGCTGGCTGCGAATATAGTAGTTGGCATAGGTGTAGTCCCAGTCTTTCACCGCCCTGTAGTCCATTGAGTCGCGTTGCTGTTTGGTTATAATGTCCTCTGCATCATAGAGCCAGCCCAGTTCGGTATAGCTCTTGGCTTGCCAGGCACGGGCAATGCCGAGGATGGCGGGCTGCGAGTGGTAGAGGCGTGTCATATAGGAAAAGGTGGAGGCGGCCTCCTCAAATTCACCCTGTTGAAACTGTGACTTACCCATCAGCAACCATGCCCGCCACAAGAAAGGGTTATACTCCCTGCGGCTCAGCCACTCAATGTCCTTGGCTGTCTTCCGTCTTTCCTTGTTCCATTCTGGGCGTTGCTTGATGCTATGTTGCTTGATGGCCTTCTGCGACTTCTCAATGGCGCGGCTGAACTGGCTTTTCCCCAAACCTTGGCTCTGTTTGTTTCCGACCGTATAGAGTGGTATCAGCTCCGTGCAGTTGTCGTGGTTGCCGTTCTCTTTCTCTATGCTTCCTTCGATAAAGGCTTGCGAACCATTGAAATAGGTATTATAGCGGGCTGTGAACGACTGCCAGAAACGGCTTTGCGGCGTGTTCTTCTTCGTTGAGCATCCCACAAGTAGCAGGGCAATGAGCAACAGGTGACACGCCCTTTTGCTTTTGTCTGCCAGTTCGGCTAATTTGCAGTCGCCTTTACTGCTGCACGATGCACATCCGTCCTCATTCTTCACAATAGGCTCGTCCGTGCTGCCAATAGAGCAAATGGCAGCAACGACACCCAGGGCGACGAGCGATATGATGACGATGAGGAGGAAACTCACGGTTCTGTTGTCTTAATGCTGTATGTTGCTTTCGTCAGGTCGTCCCAGAAGTGTGGGTACGACTTGGTTACTACTTGTGGTTGGTTGATGCGCAGGGTGTTGACGGTAAGGGCTGCTGGGGCAAACGACAGAGCCATGCGGTGGTCTTCGTAAGTGTCAATACCCACTTCGGGCTGGGGCTCACAGCGTTCACCATCCCAGTACAGCTCGCTGTTGTTGGCATCGTGGATGACGTAGCCCAGTTTGCGCATCTCTGTTTTCATAGCCTCTATGCGGTCGGTCTCCTTAATCTTCAGTGTGGCCAGTCCACGGAAATGGAAAGGTACGTTCAGCAAGGCGCAGCATACCACAAAGGTCTGAGCAAGGTCGGGTGAATTAACGAAGTCGTATTCTAACCGTGGCACACAGCGGTGCGAGTGGCGCAGCGTCACCGTCGTTGGCACACCCTCTTGCTTGGTCTCAAAAATAGTCTTTACCCCCAGCAGACTGAAAATATAGCGCACGCTGGAGTCACCTTGTTTTGAACCGTCCATCAGTCCTTCCAGCTTGATTTCGTCCTCGTCGCCATGCGACAGGGCCATCATCTCATACCAGTAGGAAGCAGCACTCCAGTCATTTTCAATATAATATGCCCGTTCGTTGTAGGGGTGGGGTGCCACTCTGATGGTCTCAAAGTCGCTCCAGTCGGCTTCAGCACCAAATTCACGCATGGTCCACAGGGTCAGGTCGATGTAGGGTCGCGAAATGATGTCGCCCGTTAGCCGCAGCGTCAGTCCCTTGCTCAGTGTAGGCCCAATGAGCAATAGTGCCGAGATGTATTGTGAACTAATGTTGCCCGCTATCTCCAGCAGCCCACCTTCCAGCCTGCGCCCTTTGATGCGCAGAGGGGGATATCCCTGCTCGCCCACATACGAGATGTCGGCTCCCAGACGGCGCAGAGCATCCACCAGCACACTGATAGGGCGGTGCTTCATGCGCTCCGTGCCCGTCAGTACGTGCTCCTTGCCCTCCTTGACAGCCAGATAGGCCGTCATAAACCGCATGGCTGTGCCTGCTGCCTTGATGTTTATCTCGTATGGATTGTGGCGTAGCGCCTCAATGATAACCTCCGTGTCGTCGCAGTCCGATAGGTTGTCAGGCAGTATGCTCCCTCCCGACAGCGCGTAGATGATTAACGCTCGGTTAGAAATACTCTTCGAGGCAGGCAACTTAATAGTTGCATTCAACTGGCTTGGTGCCGTTATTTCGTATTGCATATTATAGTCTTAATAGTATATATAATGTCCGTGCTCTATGTTTAATTAACTCACAAAGATAAGAATTATTTGCTGATATACCAAGAAAATAACATTAATTATGCAAGTTAGTAGCAAAAAGTAGGGATAAAATTTGCAGAATACAAAAAAACATCGTACCTTTGCACCCGCTTATCGGGATTTAGCGCAGTTGGTAGCGCACACGTCTGGGGGGCGCGAGGTCGCTGGTTCGAGTCCAGTAATCCCGACAGAAAGTAGAATGGAAATTGTTGGCATCCAATGATTTCCATTTCTTTTTGTGCTTTTTCAACAAGAGTTGGCTACTTCTGTAAATACCACCATTCACCTCGCTTGGTGTGAATAGTTCTGTCTGTCATTGCAATAGCGTATAATCATTGAAGCGATTCGAGCAAATCATAGGCATCAGCGTTAGTGGAATCAAGTGTTAATACTTTCTCTGCATACTCTTTTGCCTCTTCGGAATAACCGTTAATAGCAAAGAGTTTTGCAGCTGTCCAGTAATTTTCTATTGCCTTATCTTTATTTCCAATCAATTCATACACATCTCCAACATTTATGTAGGGTCTAGCATAGCTGGGTCTCATTGAGATTACTTTCTCATAGCATATGATTGCAGAATCGAACATCGCTGCTGAGTAATATACATTTCCCTTAGTCTGATAGAGGTAATAATCATCTGGTGTGCGGTCAAGTTTCTTGTTTAAAAGATATATTGCCTTTTGGGGATTACCGACTGCTGCCAATGCTTCTGCATAAAGTATGATTAGATTCATCGTATCCCTTTCGTCTATTACGGTGTCACATATGGATACAACTGTTTCCCAATCTCTTTTTTCATATGCTTCTACAATTTTTTGCCCATCAAACTTTATATTCGAAATAGTTTGTTTTGGTTGTTTATACGAACATGAACTTAAAAAGCTAATATTACCAATAATGATAATTAGTATTAATT
>CAMWKZ010000019.1 GCA_947174945.1 uncultured Prevotellaceae bacterium
GAACATATAGGCGCAGCTGTAATTGCCCACCTTTGTAGCAACTATCTCAGGAGCTGTAGTCAAATTTTCGCAGTAAAAGAACATATATTGATAGCAGTAGTTGGGCAACTCGGTAGCAGGTAACTCTGGAACCTCAGTAATACCCGTATTAGCCAATATTCTGCTGTAGCAAGATTCAGTCAACTTGGTAGCAGGCAGTACCAACTTATACTTATCGTGCGAAACTGTATAGTAAATACGCTCCTGTTTCTCGTTGTCCCATCTTGAGTAACCATTAAGCAGAGAAGCCAATGCATTGGGCTGAGTAATGGTCTTGTTGGTATGATAGTTACCGTCGGGCGAAATCATACTCATCACATTACCATATACAGCACACTTTGCACCATACGGACAAATACGAACATTGCCACCCAGACATTCATTGGCACTCTCGAACTCTACCTTATCGCCCTTCGATACCTCAATCGTGTTCCAGCCATAAGATACTTCCTTCTTCGCACCACCGTTCATGGTATAATAAACAGGATTTTCCGCACAGGAATAAACATCGATACCTCCGCCATCTTCCAAAGCCTCGAAGGTCAATGGGCGCTTCACAGCTACCTTCACCTGAGTAGTGCCTTCCTTGTAGTAGGCATCGCCTGCAACAGACACAGTGATAACAGCCTCACCGTCGGCAACAGACGTTACAAGACCATTCGCATCGACCGTAGCTACCGTGGGGTCAGACGACTCATAGGTAATGGGATTCTCTGAGTTAATAGTCTTAACCTTAATCTGATACGTGTCACCCGTGGGAATAGTAACATCGCTTTGCGAAACAGTCAGATAACTGCCGACTGGTTCATCAAGCTTTGACATGAGCTGGTCACAACCAGTCAAGAGGAACAGGGCACACAAAAACATTGCCCCCCCCCACAAAGAAATTCATTTTCTTTTGCATAATTTAATCTTTTAAGTTTGACAATAAATATATTAATAAATGATGTTATGCACACGATGCACTTAGGGATAGCCCTCTAAATCGAGCACAAAGGTAATAATAATATTTACACCATAGCAGTCGTTTGTACTTAAAAAAAGTTAACACCGCGCATTTCTTGCATAGTTCTTAGCCTATATCAATACCTCTAATATGTATGCTACATGGACACTTTGTCTCTAATTAACACTTGAAAAGCCGGATTTACAAAAAATATGCTTAACTTTGCACCAAATTACAACAAACCCATCGGACTGATGTTAAAATAGAAACATGATGAATCTAATAGATTATGCACCTCATGACTTCAAAGAGCATCTGAAAGTTCTTGATAATAAGGCGAAATTTAACGATGCAAGAATTCGCTGCGAACTGGGCTTTTCCTCTAATCAGCAGCATTATATACTTACGGGCAACGAAGGAGTTGGCAAAAGCGATGCCGTTCAGGAGATATCTCGGAGAATGGTCAACATCTCAGGGGTAATCAACTGTGTTACACGCGATGCAGTCTCTATGTTTGATATCAATAGAGGATTTGAAAACTCTATCACAAGTATATGTACAAAAAACATACTGCTACACATCAAGAATGCAGAGCGGCTGGGCATGAGAGGTAATACAAACCCCAAGACAGGAATTGAAGAGCTTTGCGACTGGATGCCTCAGCTAAGTAACAGCGTAGTAGTCTTGTCAGGGAAGCGAAGTCAGTTGCTGGAGCTGGTAAAAGGCCATGAGAAAGCAAGGGAGTGGTTTCCATACGTTTTTCATTTTGAAGACCTTACTCCAGATGCGATGTTGCAGTACATGATGGACTTCGTTAACAGCAAGAACTATGTACTTGACCACTCCACGGAAATAGCCTTAAACGATTACCTGAACTGCATCTACAAACTGCGTGGCTCCAACTTCAGGAACATCTATTTCCTACAGGATATATTTGAAAAGGAGATTATCCCAAGGATGTCTGAGCGCGTAATGCGGCAGAATCTGCCGCCAGAGCAGATGGATTTGTGTACGATTATGCCGGAAGACTTGCCCGAGATACAACATACCGACACAGAGGAAGCTATCCGAAGGATGGAATCGCTCGTGGGACTGGATGGAGTAAAGAAGCAGATACTTAACCACACAGCATTGGTGAAGCTCAACAACCTGAGGGCCACTAAAGGGTTTTATAACAAGATGCCACCCATGCACATGGTGTTTACTGGCAACCCCGGTACAGGAAAGACGACAATAGCCAAATACATCGGAGAGATATACCATAGTATCGGAGTCCTGTCCTCTGGGCACGTAGTGGTTACTGACCGTACAAAGTTAGTTGGCGAATATATCGGTGTGACGGAGAAGAACACCTTGAATGCGATTAATAGTGCCAGTGGTGGTGTGCTATTTATCGATGAAGCCTACAACCTGTTTACCGAAAGCGATAATAAAAGAGATTTTGGTATGCGTGTTATTGAGACATTGCTTACCTATCTGGGGGCTGACGACATTGACATGATAGTTATTCTTGCAGGCTATACGGCGGAGATGAAAAGGATGCTGGAAGCTAACCCGGGCATGAAAAGCAGGTTCCCATACATCTTCCATTTTGAGGACTATACCCCAGAGCAGCTCATGCAGATTGGCAAGAAGGTTTTGGAGGAAGAACACTACAAGATGACTTCGGAGGCAGAAAAGAAGCTGGCAAAGTATGTCATCAACAAATATGACCATAAAGACGAGCACTTTGGTAACGGACGCTTTATCACACGCCTAATCACTGCCCACATCATTCCGTCACTGAGCCGTAGGCTCCTGACTAAGCCTATTGAGGAAATCTCCATTGACGAGATGACTACGATTGAAGAATGTGACATTCCCGATGTTGTAACGCTGGAACAACGCCCCAAAGAATTGGACGAGACTATCCTGACAGAATCACTTGAAAGGCTCGACCAACTGACAGGATTACAGAATGCGAAGCAGGCACTTCACGACTATGTGGCTATCTCGAAGTTGCGGCATCAGCAAGGCACCCTGAAGATAACCCCACAGAACATCTGCTGGGATTTTATAGGAAAAACAGGAACAGGGAAGAGCTCCGTGGCAGAAATCCTTGGAAAGATACTGCAAGGCTTGGGCATATTAAAACGTGGGCAGACAGTCTGTGTGAATGCTGACGAACTGATGGGCAATGATAGCTATCAGGTATTGGAGCGGGTAGTGAAAGAGGCTAAAGACGGTCTGCTGTTTCTTGACATGGATGCTCCAAATGAGAAGAGTTTGAATATCAGCCATTTGAGGATGTGGATTATCAATAAGCTTAGGGAACTCCAGCAGACTACAGCTCTTGTCTTTGCCCAAGTACAGGCTTCAGAGGACATGATTGCCCAGAACTTAGCCACCAATGGTATTGCAGCCTATGGAAATTCGATTGTATTCAATGACTTCACTCCCAAAGAACTGGCAGAAATACTTTATTTCCTACTTCACAAAGAGTATCAGTTAGAAGTTATGCCTGATGCAAAGAAGATAGTCCAATGCTATGTGGAGAATGTTAAGGCTAATGAGACAAAGGAGTCGCCTGTCAATGCAAGGACTATCCTCCATCTGGCTCAGACGATTGCACATATTACACAACTGAGAACGGCCAAGACTGGAGGTGAACAGCTTGTTACCCTTCAGGATGTTTCTCCTTTCAAATGGGATGGCAAAGCAAGGGGGAGAGTCGGTTTCGTATAGGAACCGATTATCCCCATTCCTTTTCCAAGTAGGTTATAATGTCCTCTATGACCATTTGGCGGAATAGCCAGTGGCACATACCTCCTGGTATTCGTTGCATACATTTATCGTTCAGATTCAATACATGTAATGGCCGAATACGCCAGCTATAGTTATATCTGTTTTGCCAGTCGTACATACAATACTCCCACCATCCAGTGTCTTTCCGCCACCATTCCCCCGTTACATAACCATTTTGCAATCCCCATTTCGTTGCTCCAAGAGCATTGGGATAACCACATTGCCTATAGACGTGCCAAGGGGCTAAGCCCAAATCCAGCACATTGCCAAGAGATACCCTGCATACTATCAAGGAACCACAGGCATAGTGTAATGCCGTACTGCGAGCTGGTGCAAAATAAATACCATTACCAGCATAGTTGCCACCACCCACATTCCAAATGCCAGTAAGATTACATGAATATCCATTACGGCCTGCATTAGTGATAGTTGTGCTTGCATTTCTATCAGTACCATGAAATAATGTCAAGGCAGGAACAAAGGTGTCAACAACAGTCCAAATGGCACTCTCAATAATTGTGAGACCGCCATGCCATACAACATATTTAAGTACTCGCCAAGGTATCAGAAGAATCAGGAGAGAGAAATCGTTTCCACCTTCTTTATTGTTACTGGGAAGAAAGATTTCTATCACATAGTTGTACATTTCAAAACTACAATGCACTATCAGATTAAAATAGACGGCATTTACAAACCGCAGTGGGGTCAGTATTAGGTACAAAGGCACTTTAATCCATTCAAACGTATCACGAAGTTCGGCATTCTTCTGGTCTTTACCGCTATTACTTTTGTAGAATAACCGCCACGGCTTTGACAAGTATCGTTGCAGCCAGTTAAGAATATAGAAAGGAATGCACAGAAGCCAATATGCCCTGTACATCAGCATTCCCATAAGTCCTAACACAAATATGGCTATTTTGCGTATAATAGAAAATACTATAATCCACAAAGCAATCGTAAACAACCACGACCACAATCCTTTCGTCTTTGATGCGCTATTACCGACAGGTTTGGATGAAACCCGTTCCACATCCCTAACATACCTAATATACTGAGCAGACACATAACCTCTTTGTTGACCATACCGTATAGCTGCCCAGTTATTAGAGGTCATGTAATCCACCTGTATCTCTGTGTTGGGAGCAAGAGTAGTAATCTTCCTTGCCCTTGCATTATCTGAAACCCGTACATTCAAATATGTTGTAGTCTCATACCATGCAGGATATACACCTCCTTCAGCTTTAACACTAACAATAGAGATGCACAGAAATACAAACAGTATTATTGCAGTTTTATGCACGAAAGATATCAAGCCTTACAGAGTTTTTCTATCAACTTGCGGTTCCCAACAACTTCCTTGTCCTTGTTCCTTTCCCTCTCTGGCAGGTCGTCATACGGCACGAGCAGAGGATGAGTCTTGAAGTTCATGTCTTTAATATTCGAAAAGCAATACCCGATAATCTTACGGTCAGCACACCACCGTAGATGCTCCATTCGATACAGAGTTTCTGGCGGAGTACATTCGGCATAGCGTTCATAAATATCGTACATTTCTATTTGATAACGATTAGAGAAACGATAGTCTTCATTAAGCTGATACCACAGTTGGCGTGCCTCTTTCAGATTAGCGTCTTTGAGAATTTTCCTATCCATATAATTGGCGTTAACCCACATAGCTGCCGTGTCATCAAGCAACTCATGGCTGATTCCCTCAGTCTGCATACCAAAAATCTTCACGTGTTTGTATTTGTGTTCATCTGCTCTGAGTATTGCTCCGATACCTTTCTGCAATTCCTGCCGGATAAGTATGCGCACCTTGTCGTTATTGACTATTCCTTTCTCACCGATTGTATAGTAGAGCGACTCTGGAAGACTCAGACCCGTGGCCAGACTGGTGTCTGGGTCGCGCAGACATATTGCCACCGTCAGCAGTTCCCGTTCATTCGCAGCACTTTGTTCAAGCATCGCACGTATTTCAGCGTCTTCTACCCGTGCCTTTCTGTAATCTATTTCCACATCAACAATATCCCGAATATAGGAATATTGCGACTCGAACTGCGGCAGCAATGTATCCATCTCGGTATCTATGACCGTAATGCGGGTTTTGTTTGCACCCGTATTCTCGTCATAGTTCGGATAGTGACAGATACGCAGGGCCTCCAGCAGCAAAGCACGCCCCATTCGGTTAAACCCAACGATTACCAAATGTACATAACGGTCAGAATTTCTGCACAAGATACGTGAGGTGTCTTTGCCCTCTGGGGTAAAGTCAAGCACGTCATAATCGTTTTTACGATAGTAACCCCACAAGAGCCTCGCCCAGTTCTCATAGAAATTGAACGGTCTGAAATAAAGCACCTGTTTCCCGTCCTTACTGACATAGTTCTTGGGAATATTCAGTCTCTTGATGGTCGAATAGGATGCTGGACGGTCGAACTGCACATTAACAGTCAAAACTTTCTCAGTATTCTCACCCTTGCTACGCAAATCGCAGATAATCCGTACACATTCCAGATTCTTAGAATCGCGGCCGTACTCCTCTGCCTCGCCAAGAACGTAAACCTCCCGTGCAGTGTCGATATTCAGCCGTGCAATATGCTCCTCTGATTCGATGTCGCCCGCATAGAACAGCACATTACGTTCCTGATACTTGGGAAGCTGCGACTGCACCTGCGCACGAACTTTCTGCACATCCTGATTAGTGAGAATCAACACCTTTGGCAGCCGTGCCTGTGTCGTTTCTGCTTGCTTAAAAATATCCTGCAGCAGACATATCGTTATTTCGCCATACCCAATGATGACATAATGGTCGCTAATGCCACGATAGGTTACCAACCCCTTGGCGACATTCTCCACACGTCGCTCCACAATGTTAGACAGTGTGGTAATGAGCAGTCCGCCCAACAGCACCATTCCGAGAAACGCCACAATAGGAGAAAGCACCCTCGCCAAAGCGGATTCTTCTTGATACAAATTTCCTGCATCAAAAAAGTAGTACAGCACACCGCGCATGGAACCTCCTAGCGTCGAATCGCCATTAGAGACTCTCAGCACGTCGCCGCATATCCAAATAACAAGGACACACAAAGCATATACGATTAAGATTGTTGCGGCATAAAGGCCAAGTTGTTTAAAGATGCCGCCAGAAAGGATGTTGTCGAACCACTCCATGCCACTACGGCTGGACGGACGGGATGTCTGGTTATTAGATTTCATTTGTTCTTAAATATATTTCTATGTGAAAGTATCATAATCCTTTTTCTATCTTATAGCCGAGAGAACTAATTAGTTTCAATGTCTCAAGAGCTGTATGGCGGTCGTACTCACGCTCAGAATCAGGTAAAGCATCGTATGGTACAAGACACGGATGCTGTTTCAGTTCATCATTGCGCATTGGGCCGTAGCTCCACCCCTCCCCTATGCGTGTCTGCGCCCATACTTCATGGACATTACGTGCCATTTGTTCAGTCAGTTCTGCCAGTGACTCTGGTAATTCTACTCCAGACGTATCTGCTGGACATGGTATATATCGTTGAGTTTTCATGTTAGACTAATTTCATTTAATGTTCGATAAATTTCTTTCAAAGATACAAAACATTTACAAAACCACCATAAACATACGACTTTATTTAACATTATTTTGCGTCAATACCGATTCCTGTATATCATTCGTGCTTCAGCTGTCCAGCGGTGAACGAAGTCGGCTTTGGCTGCGGTATAGGCATCGCGGTTGTGCTCGTGCTTTCGCCATAGTTTCAGTTTAAGGACTTCGTACTCCTTGGCTACGGATGGGTGTTGGTTCAGGTAGTCACGGAAGTATAGCTCGTCGTTGTCGCCGCTGTATCTTAGGTGGATGTGGTAGACTTTATCTGCAAATCCTTCGTCGGTGTACCCTTTGTTGAGCGAGATTCGCTTTTGAGCAGTACACATTCGGAGGAAGCCGTGCTGCTCCAGCACCTGTGCCACACCTTCCATGTCAGCACTTTCGGGCATCTCGACCATCACGTCAACGATGTCCTTGGCCCATATACCCTGAATGGCGGTGCTACCGATGTGGCTGATTCGGGCTATCGGGTGGCCCGATAGTAGCACTGACAGCGTAGTTTCCATCTCCTTGTAGTCGTCGGCCCACTTGTCGTTGTGTGCTACAAGGGAAATCGGGAACAATTCCCACAGTTCTTCCAACGTCATGTCTTTTAGCTTGCTCATGCTTTTCAAAACATTTTAATTGCAGGCGCAAAGGTAGGCGTTTTCGTGGTTCTATGACTGGCCGAACTGATTAATAATCATTAAATAATATTAATGGATGGTGTTTGTTGCCGTTTTTTGTATTAGCTTTGCACGTAATGGCAAACGAACAGAGCAACAAGTATTCGAATAAGGACTATAGGAAGCTGGGGGACAGGATTAGGAACAATCCCAAGGATGTGGCCGAGGCAGACCTGCTGATGCTGCAATCCCTGCGACTTACCTATAAGGAACCGCTGGCTATCATATTCAACTCTATCAAGAAGACGGCCTATAAGGTTGACAGGAACAGCATTTGCACGTATCGGGTGAAGCGAATAGAATCCATCATCAGCAAGCTGGTCAGGTTCCCCGAAATGCAGGTCAACAGGGTAGAGGACATTGCGGGATGCCGCTGTATCATGTCGTCTACCGAGAAGGTATATGAGTTGTACAACAAGCTGCTCAAGAATAAAGACAAGCTGCCATACGAGATAAAGGGCACCATCCACGACTATATCAAGGAGCCGAAGGCCAGCGGCTACCGCTCCATCCATATCAATGCGGTGTTAAGGAACGGTGACAACAGGCGGATAGAGATACAGCTGAGGGGGCTGGAGCACCACAACTGGGCCACGCTGGTGGAGATAACAGACCTGCTTTTCAAGACTAAGCTAAAGGAGAACGGCGAACAGGCCAACCGCGACCTGTTTGAGTTTCATAAGCTCCTCTCACTTCCAGAGGGCAGCATCACCAAGAAGCAGAAATACTTCATTGCCGATACGGTTATCAAGTACAACTATATCGACATCATCGGAGCCGTGTTTGCCAGAAACTACCTTGACGTAAGGGCACAATGGAACAAGATGAAGCTGCAGCGCAACCACTTCTTCCTGATTTCGACAGGCAGCGACGGTATTCCTGAGTTCAGGGGGTTCCTGTACTTTGAAGAGGCTGAGCAGGCCTACTTCGAGAAGTTTATCAACAATGAGGACAATAGGAACATCATGCTCACCTACCTGCAGCAGGCTAACTTCACCAAAATCAGCGTGGCTTATTCCAACTACTTTCTGACGTTCAACAACACCCTGACGCGGGTGTTGCTTTACCTCTCTGATGCCGTCACCAACTCTTATCGGCAGAACAAGGTCAGTGCCTTCAACCGATACTACCAGAGTTTCTTGGATATTATTGCGTTCTGGATGGAGAAGCAATCGTTGGAGGTGTATTCTTTCCGTAAGGATAAGAATGTGAGTAACTCCCTTTTGCTGAAGACGGAATGGACTAACTCCATCAAAAGCGGGATTATCGCATTGAACTACCTCATGGAAAGAATGCACCAGAAACTATCGTTCAGCCCGCTTCATGTCATACCGTACTATCACATGAAGAAGAAGCAGAAGCTGTTCAAAGACAGGTTTATGGCTTCGTCATAGCTTGACGTTCATCGCTTTCCCACCGTACTGCACCGTCGTTGCCGTACTCTTGCCACCAACAGCCCTGACATGGAAGGTGCGCGAAGTGGGCATACCCTGAAAAGCCCCCTGCCGACGGCCTATCGTGAGCGTGCGACTGCGGTCGTTCCACTTGAGCACGATGGTGCTGTATTGTCCCTTCTCATAGTTGTAGTTGTCGCCTTCGTCCTCATAGAGCGTGAACGTTGCGTCGGCACCGGGATAGACCACGAGGTCGATGTTGTCAAACTTGTTTTCATTAGCATACTGCACATCGGGGCCAAGGGGCAGGATGGAACCGGCCTTGATGTATAGCGGCGAATGGTTGAGAGGCGCATCAGCCTTCAGCGTCTGCCCACCTTCCAGTCGGCGCTCGGTCCAATAGTCATACCAGCTGGCACCAGCGGGAAGATACACCTCGTAAGCCTTAGGTGCGGCCCAGTCTACGGCGGCGTATGCCTCACGCGTCAGTTTTTTTTTGTCCCAGCCAGACATCTCATTGGTGCGCACGACTTTCTTTTCGGTATAGAGCGGGTCTACCACCGGGCATACCAGCACGTTGCGGCCAAAGAGATACTCACGATTGTTATTCCACGTGTTGCGGTCTGCCTTGAAGTCCATGAACAGGGCACGCATGAAAGAATCGTTATGCTTGCTCACCTGCCACGACTGGCTGTAGATGTAAGGCAGGAAGCGATAGCGCAGGCGCACTGCCGACACCAGTGCGTCGTAGACAGGCTCGCCCTCCTTGCCAAAGTAGTAAAGCTCGCGATATACCTCGGTGCCATGACTGCGCATCATGGGCGTAAAGGCACCAAACTGCATCCAGCGCACATAAAGCTCCTGATACTGCGGGTTGCGCGTACCCGAGTTGAAGCCCTGAGTATTGTATGAGCCAGCGAAGAAGCCACCAATGTCGGTGTTCACATTGGGGTTGGCCGTCAGCGTATAGTTCAGGCAGATAGGCACCTGATTCCTCAGGCTTTCCCACGAGCTGCCTATATCACCGCTCCAAGTGTTGGCACCATAGCGCTGCTGACCAGCGAAGTAGGAACGGGTGAGGATGAACACACGCTTGGTATCGTCGACGGCACGCTGGCTGTCGTACACTCCGCCCACGGTCATCAGGGGGAAGGCATTGCGCACGCTGCGATAGGAGCCCATTGCGGTGGGCTGGTCGCGCTGTTCCTCAGTCAGGTTCATCTGGTCTGGGTCGGTAGAGTCCATCCACCAAGCGTCAATGCCCATCTTGTGCAGACGGGTCAGGTTCTTCCAGTAAATATCCCTTGCCTCCTTGCTATACACGTCGTAGCAACGCACACCGCTGGGATAGTCCATGCGTGGCGGCCACTGCGACAGTCCGCTCTGCGGCCATGTCTGGAAGTCAAGCATCAGACCCTTGGGCTTCAGCTCCTCGTATGCCTTGGTGGCAGGGCCGAACGATGCCCAGATGCTGATGCTCATGTGGGCGTTCAGCCGATGCACCTCGTCAATCATGCCCTGCGCACGGTCGAAGGCAGGGTTGATGAACTCCATCGCATTCCAGTTATAGTTGCTGCCCCAGTACTGCCAGTCTTGGATGATGCCGTCGAAAGGCACTCGGAGGTTGCGATACTTGTGCACCACCTCGAGCAGCTCGTTCTGCGACTGGTAACGCTCGCGCGACTGGTGGAAGCCATAGGTCCACAACGGCAGCATGGGCACCGAGCCTGACAGGCCGCGCATCTCGGCTATCACCCCGTCAGCATTGCCGCCATAGATGAAATAGTAGTCTACCTGCTTGCCCACTTCCGACTCCAGCTCCACATAGCCAGCCTTGCCCTCGGCAGGTGTCACCAGGCGCGTAGGCGAATAGTTGTCCCAGTAGATGCCGTAGCCCTTGATGGTCTGATAGAAGTGGGCGTAGTCCTCCAGATTGCTCTGCTCCATGCGCCTGTTCTCACCGCGCTGGCTGAGCTTGCCGTTCTGCAACAGCCCCACCCCGTAGATGCCTTCGTCCGCCTCGACGGCAAAGGTCTGCCTGACGCGGAAAGCATCCGTGTCGGGCCCCGAGGCTATGGGGGCAAACCGACATTCGCCCTCGCTGGTAAGCACGTTGCCCTTGGCATCGGCAAACGACACCTTGCCGTCCTCGACCGTAACGGTGAGTGCCGACGACTTATATACCACGGCATTGCCCCGCCTCGTCTGGCTCACCGCCACCTTCTGCGGCGTGGCAGTAACCACAAGCGACTTGCGTCCAGCGGCTTCAGCCGCCTGTCCGTTATCCTTGACTATGCGCACAGTGCGCGGAGTATAGAACTCTACTGTCTGCGCATGGCTCTGCACAACCGTCAGAGCAGCCAGCGCCATCCATGCAAATGTTTTCTTCATCCTTTGTGTCTGTTTATTATACGGTTGCAAATATAGCGATTTATTCTGAGAACCGTGCAGAAAACGACGAGAAAGTGGCTATGATGGTGGTAAGAACGTGCTCGGCACATGGTGCGAACGGCCTCCGTGCATGGTGCGGACACGCTCGGCACACGATGCGGATGGCCTCCGTACATGGTGCGGACACGCTCGGCACACGATGCGGATGGCCTCCGTACATGGTGCGCACGTGCTCCGCTCAATCCTCGGTCAGTATCTTGACGATGCGCTCGGCGGTACGACCGTCCCAGCGGTCGGGAAGCGACGATGTTTTCCAGCTGTTGGACAGCAGGTTGCTGAGCACTTGGCGCAGTCGGTCGGCATCCTCGCCCACCAGTTCGTTGGTGCCTTGCTTCACCGTCTCGATGTGTTCGGTGTAGCTGTTGAGCGTGATGCAGGGCACGTTGTTGAAGGTGGCCTCCTCGGCTACGTTGCCCGAGTCGGTGATGATGCCCCGGGCGTGAGCCGTCAGATAGCCGAAGTCGAGATACGACAGGGGCGACACGGGGCGGATGCGCTGGGTGAGGGCCGTGACCTTCTGCGAGGCCAGCTGGCGCAGGGGTGCTATGACGGGCACGTCGGCAGCCACGTCGGCTATGGCGTCGAGCATTCGCTGCAGGTTCTGCTCATCGGCCAGCAGTGCCTTGCGGTTGATGGTCAGCACGAGGTAGCTGCCGTCCTCGATGCCGTCGAGACAGGCGGGGCGCGTCCATCGGGCGTGGTTCTGGCGCAGCGTGTCGAGCAGGATGTTGCCCACCATGTATATCTTGTGCATCTCGGCACCCTCACGGGTGGCCACGCTGCTGGAGCCCATGCCCGCCACGAACAGCAGGTCGCTGAGCCCGTCGATGACCAGCCGGTTGATTTCCTTCGGCATGTTGATGTCAAACGACCGCGTGCCGGCCACCAGATGGGCCAGCCGCAGCCCACGCTTCTTGGTCACAATGGCGGCGGCCATCGTGGATGCAAGGTCGTCGACCACGATGACGGTATGGGCTGGATGCTCCTCCAAGTGGCGCTCAAACTGGCTGAGCACCTGCCCCGTCAGCTCGTTCAGGTTCTCGCAGTCCACACCCAGATAGACATCGGGGCGCGGCATCTGCAGGTCGCTGAACAGGGAGCCCTCCAGCGTCGGGTCGTCCTCGCGCCCAGCGTACACCAGTTCGTAACTGCAGCCCTCCGTCTGGCTGATGGCTCTGACGAGCGGTGCCACCTTCACAAAGTTGGGTCGGGCACCCGTAAAGATACAAATATGCTGTTCCATAGCTTGTGTTATTGCTTGTTGTCGGTATCGTCCACCGTGTCGTCCTCCTGCTTGAAAGCTCGGCCTATACGGGGTTCGTAGGCGGGCGACAGGCTGACGATGTGGTAGTCGTATATGAAGTTCTCCTCGTCGATGGTCGCAAAGTGCTGCTTGCCCTGCACCTCGTCCTTGGGCGTTTCCCATATCACTCGGCTGAACGCCACGCTGTCGTCCACCTCGGGCGTGCGCATGAGGCAGTTCTCGAAGCGGTAGTCCACCGTCGTGCTGTCGCGCTCAACGCCCTGCAGCACGTCGTCCTCGTAGCCCGTCATCAGCGTGTTGCTGCACCTCAGCACGAGGGGCTGCGTCGTGGGGCCAAAGCGCAGTGCCGCCCCCCGGGGCGCAGCGTAGGGATAGAACTGCGCCAGCGTGCAGTGGTCGACCCACGCCTCGCAACCGTGCAACGACAGACAGTCGCCCTCGGCATTCGACAGCTGGCAGCCGTCAAGCTCCACCTGCGAGTCCTTGGCATACAGCCCGTGACCGCGACTGTTGTGCAGCACGCTGTTGCTCAGCACCACCCGTGTGCTGTCAGCCGTCAGCGCGTCCCACGCATTGCGCACCTCCGTGTCCGTCAGCCAGCAGCCTGCCGCACCCTTCGCCACCTCGATGCCGCGCCACTGACCGCTGATGCGGTCGTAGGGCAGATAGCTGAACATACGGTCCAGACGGTCGCCACGCAGCACACAGTGCTCCACTACAAGCCGACCCTCCACCCTCAGACGGGCGTCGCCGTGGAAGTAGAGCGTCGTGTTGCGCAGCGTCAGCGTGGCATCGGGAGCCACCGTGATGCCGTCGCCATAGACCACCAGCGGCCTAACCGACGTGAGCGTCGTGTCGCGCTCCACGTGCAGACTGGTCAGCCGCTCGGCATCCCAGCTGTAGGCGCACAGGTTGACCCGCTGCACCACCCCACTCTCCAGCGTAAACAGCAGGTTGTCGTCCACCCGCCGCGGTTCGTCCGAGTGGTTCTCGTAGGCGGTCAGCTCGACAAACACCAGCAGGCTGTCGCCCTTGCGCACCTCCAAATCCTGCGCCACGGGGTTCAGGAACGTGCCGTCCACGTTGACGCGGAAACCCGTCTGGTTGCCCCGTTCCAGCCTGACGGTGCTGATGCGCAGCCCGTCCGCAGAGCGGTTGTGCACCCAGAAGCCGTAGGTGGCCGAGGGCACGCCCGTGAACAGCGTGTCCAGCCACACCGTGTCTTGCTGAAACGTGAGCCGCTGGTTGCGGTCTGCCGTAAACGAGTCGGTGTCCGTGCAAGCCGTCAGCAGCAGCGTGAGCGTCGTGACAAAAAGAAAAAGTCGCCTTATCATAATTACTGATAAAACGACTTTTCCTTGCATTTATTGTGGCTTTACTTGCCAAAATATCTCTTCAGCAGACCTGCGAAGCCGGCACCGTGGCGAGCCTCGTCCTTAGCCATCTCGTGAACCGTGTCGTGGATAGCGTCATAGCCGGCAGCCTTGGCGTTCTTAGCAATGCGGAACTTGTCCTCGCAAGCACCAGCCTCGGCGGCAGCGCGCTTCTCCAGATTGGTCTTCGTGTCCCATACGCACTCGCCCAGCAGCTCGGCAAAGCGGCTGGCGTGGTCGGCCTCCTCGTAAGCATAGCGCTTGAAGGCTTCGGCTATCTCGGGATAGCCCTCACGGTCGGCCTGACGGGCCATTGCCAGATACATACCAACCTCGCCGCACTCACCATTGAAGTGATTGCGCAGGTCCTGAATCATCTCCTCGCTCACGCCCTCGGGCTTGCCGTCGCCAATCTTATGCACGGTGGCATAGGCAGTCTCGGCATCGTCCTTCAGTTCTGAGAACTTAGAGGCATCAGCCTTACAGATGGGGCACTTCTCGGGAGCAGCGTCGCCTTCGTAGATATATCCACAAACAGCGCAGATAAACTTTTTCTTCATAGCTTCAAACTTTATTTAGTTAATACATAAACCTTATTTCATCAATCAACAGAGGTCAGTCTTAATCAACAAAGGTCAGTTGTTGATACTGCCTCCTACGATATCAAGCAGTTCCGACGTGATGGCCTGCTGGCGCGACTTGTTATACTGCAAGTTCAGCTGGCGCAGCAGCTCGTCGGCATTGTCGGTGGCCGTCTGCATGGCCACCATGCGCGCAGCGTGTTCCGAGGCCACACTGTCGAGCAGCGCCGTGTACAGCATCAGGTGGGCCAGCTTGGGTATCAACTGCGACAGCACGGTATTCATGTCGGGCTCGACGATGAAGTTGTCGTGAAGCGGAGCCACTTCCTTGCCGCTGGCATCGACCGTCTTCTTGCGGCCACGGTTCTTCTTCAGATAGTCCTGTGCCTTCTTCGTGACGATGTTCGACGTGAGGTCACGCTCGTGGTCGCGCTCCAGCTCACCCTCGAGGTCTATCGGCAGGAACGTCTTATTGGTCAGCACCTGAGAGCCTGCCGACTTGAAGTGATGGTAGATAAGCTCCACGCGGTCTACCTCGCCGTTGGCATACCTCCGCCCCAGCTCCATCGCTATGTCAATGCACTGGCGCACATTGGGGTGGTCAACCAGCTCGGCGTAGTCGCCCTTCACGTCGTAACCCAGCTTGCGAGCCTTCTCCGCAACCTTTCGGCCTATGGGATAGACCTCGACACTGCCCTCGCCCAGCTCTTCAGCGTAAGCATTGACGGTGCGCTGCATCAGCTTGATAATGTTAGCGTTAAAGCCGCCACAGAGCGACGAGTTGCTGCTGAACACCACCAAGGCCACACGGCGCACGGGGCGCTCTTGGTCATAGATAGTCTGCGCCTCAGCCTCGGCAGCCAGAAACGACTTGAGGATATGCTCAAGCAAAGCCTCGTAGGGCAGCATGTTCTGGATAGCCACCTGCGCATGGTGCAGCTTCGAGCTGGCCACCATCTTCATGGCAGAGGTTATCTTGCGCGTGCTGTTGACCGAGGCAATGCGGCCTTTAATTTCCTTCAGGCTTGGCATACGCTATCAGGCTTTATAGGTTCCTGCTATATCGGCCATCACAGCCTCTATCTTACCAGTGGTGGCATCGTCAATATTTCCGGCAGCCAGCGTCTCAATCACCTCGGGAGCCGAGGTGCGCAGCCTTTCGAGGAACTGGCTCTGGCACTCGCGCACCTTCTCAATGGGCACGTCGCGCATCAGGCCGTGTACGCCGCAATACAGGATGGCCACCTGCTCGCCAACGGGCATTGGCGAATACTGCGGCTGAATCAGCAGCTGATTGTTCTTGCGTCCGCGGTCCAGCGTCATGGCCGTAACGGCATCCATATCGCTCGAGAACTTGGAGAAAGCCTCCAGCTCGCGATACTGTGCCTGGTCAATCTTCAGCGTACCAGCCACCTTCTTCATCGACTTAATCTGTGCCGAGCCACCCACACGCGATACGGAGATACCTACGTTGATGGCAGGACGGAAGCCCTGATTGAAGAGGTCGGACTCCAAGAATATCTGGCCGTCGGTAATCGAAATCACGTTGGTCGGGATGTATGCCGACACGTCGCCAGCCTGCGTCTCAATGATAGGCAGGGCCGTCAGCGAGCCGCCTCCGCGCACATGACCTTTCATGCACTCTGGCAGGTCGTTCATCTGCTCGGCCACCTCCTGCTGTTCGTTCATCTTGGCAGCACGCTCCAGCAGACGGGAGTGCAGATAGAACACATCGCCGGGGTAAGCCTCACGTCCAGAGGGACGGCGCAGGATAAGCGACACCTCACGGTAGGCTACGGCCTGCTTCGACAGGTCGTCATAGACCACCAGTGCTGCATGGCCTCGGTCGCGGAAATACTCGCCAATGGCAGCACCGGCAAACGGTGCGTAATACTGCATGGCAGCAGGGTCGGCAGCCGTGGCAGCCACCACGATGGTATAAGGCATCGCGCCGTGCTCCTTCAGCGTCTGAACGAGCGTGGCAACGGTACTGGCCTTCTGACCAATAGCCACATAGATACAATATACGGGCTTGCCTGCCTCGTAGAAGCTCTTCTGGTTGATAATCGTGTCAATGGCTATGGCGGTCTTACCCGTCTGGCGGTCACCGATAATCAACTCACGCTGTCCGCGGCCAATGGGAATCATCGAGTCGACAGCCTTCAGTCCCGTCTGCAACGGTTCCTTCACGGGCTGGCGATAGATAACACCGGGAGCCTTGCGGTCGAGCGGCATTTCGAAAGAGTCCTTCAAGTCAATCTCGCCCTTACCGTCAACGGCCTGGCCCAGCGGATTGATAACGCGGCCCAGCATGTTGTCGTTGACGCGGATGGAGGCAATGCGCTTGGTGCGCTTCACAACCATACCCTCCTTAATGCCCGACGTTGAGCCCAGAAGCACACAACCCACGTTGTCTTCTTCCAAGTTCATCACAATAGCCATCGTGCCGTTCTCAAACTCGAGCAGCTCGTTGGCCTCGGCATTGCGGAGTCCGTAGATACGGGCCACGCCGTCGCCGACGGTCAGCACCGAACCAACCTCGTCAAACTGTTCGGCATTCTGAATGCCTTTCAGCTGTTCGAGCAGCACTTGGGACACTTCGCTTGGTTTAATTTTATCTGACATTTCTTTTTACTATTTAAGTATGTTAAGAATATTGTTGAGCTTCGACCTGACACTGGCATCCATGCGATAAGTGTCATACTCGAGGATGAAACCTCCGATAATATCAGGGTTCACCTCCGTCTCAAACTCCACAGTACCATTAGTTTTGCCCTCCACCATCTGGCGCATCTTCTGCTCTGTCTCTGCTGAAACGCGCGCTGCCGTGGTGAGCTTGCCACGGATGACGTTCTTCTGCTTACGGTAAAGCGTGACATACGAGTTGGCCATAAACTGAATCATGTTCTCGCGGTCTTCCTTCAGCACAAGGCTGATGAAGCTCTTAGTCAGCTGGCAAGGGTTCTCGCCGGCAGCCACTATCAGCAGAGCCTCCTTCTTGTCCTTCGAGAGCATGGGATTGTCTATCGTCGGGCGCAATGCGGGCACATCGACATAGCTCTTGGCAACCGTCATCATCTCTTGATAGACAGTGTCTTCGAGCTGGCTGTCAGTAGCACTTTTCAGCAGTGCCCTCGCATATCTCATCGATATTACTCCAATATCCATACACAACTCCTTATTTACTTCACAGAAACTTCATCCAGCATACGGTCAATCAAATCCATCTGCGACTTATCGTCTTTCAGGTTCTGCTTAAGAACCTTTTCAGCGATTTCAACGCTCAGCATGGCTACTTGCTGACGGATGTCGGCAATGGCGGCCTTTTTTTCCTGCTCTATAGCGGCTTTCGCCTCGTCCAGCAGGCGGGCACCCTCGCTTCTTGCCTTGTCCTGCGCCTTCTCTACGATAGCGTCACGCGTCTCGGCGGCTTCACGAAGTATCTGAGCCTGCTTCTCACGCGCCTCCTGCAAAATGGATTCACCTTCTTTCTGGATGTTGGCCAGTCGCTCGTTGGCCTCATGGGCCTTCCTAAGCGAATCGTCAATGTATGCCTTGCGCTCCTCGACCATCTTCACTATCACCGGGAAACCAAACTTCCACAGGATGAAGAGGACGACAAGGAACACAACGGTCATCCAGAAAAACAGTCCAAAATCAGGGGTTATCAGTGACATACGCTGGTATCTGTCTATGGATTATACGAACAATGCAAGAATCGAAATCACCAGAGCCATGAACGTAGCACCCTCAACCAGAGCAGCAGCCAGAATCATTGAAGACTGCAAGTCACCAATCTTCTCCGGCTGGCGAGCCATAGCGTCCATTGCCTGTCCACCAATACGGCCGATACCAAAACCTGCACCGATAACTGCTAAACCACCACCTACAGTAGCACCGAGCTTTGCGAGTGCATCTGCTGCTAATAATAATGAAATCATAATCTTAATGTTTTAGATGTTAATATTTAATTGTTATTTATTACTTTGTCAAGCATGATGCTCTTTCACGTGCGACATGGAGATAAACACCGCAGACAACATGGTAAACACCATTGCCTGAATGTAGCACACCAGCACTTCAAGCAGCATCATGAAGATGCTCAGGAATACACTGACGGGAGTCATCACCGTACCCAGTACGTTACCTATCACGCCACCCATAGTGAACATGATAAAGATAATGCACGTCAGCGAAATGGCAATAACGTGACCCGCCAACATATTGGCAAAAAGTCGAATCATCAGTGCTATCGGCTTCGTAAAGATACCGAAGAACTCAATGAAAGGCATCAAAGGTACAGGGAACTTGAGCCACATAGGCACGTCACCCCAGAAGATTTCCTTCCAATAGGCTTTCGTACCAGTGACATTCACTATCAAGAACGTACACAGTGCCAAGAACATCGTACACGTGATATTGCCAGTCAAGTTACCTCCCCCTGGTGGGAAAGGCAGTACTCCCATAATGTTCGTGATGAAGATAAAGAAAAAGCACGTCATCAGATAAGGCGCATACTTAGGTGCCTCATTGCCTAACGACGGCTTAATCATATCGTTATATACAGACATCACAAGCATGTGTATGAGACCTGTAAATCCCTTTGGAGCAGGGTCGTCCACCTTGTGTTTCTTGCACCAACGGGCAGCCGACAGTATGCACAACACCAAGATAATAGCATTGATAAACAGCACCAATACAGTCTTGGTAATGGAAATATCAAAGCAGACGGGTACCAGTTCGCTACCTACACGCTCAACGATACGCCCTTTCTCATCCTCGGCTCCCTGAATATAAAATCCCTCTGCGGAGCCTTCACCTGCACGCAGCAATTCCGCATTAGGCTCATGCTCAAACTGTGACGAGCAGAGCACATGGAATCCTGAATGTTCAGAATAGAAGAGCATAGGCAGATGGATTATCAGCGGCTTGCCACCCAAGTCTGTAACGTGCCACATATAGGAATCCTGCACATGACCGAACAATATCTCCTTTAGGTTTACCCCACCCTCCTTTTCTTCCGCTTGCGCTGGAAGAGTCAGGCAGAGGAGTAACGCCAAAAGAAATATATTCCTTAGTTTTCTCATTTGTTACTTGTTTTACTTATTACTGCAAAGAATAACGCGTCGAATACGAGTGTAACCAGATAGAAGGCAACAAACACCACCACAAACCACTTGATAGCACTGAGGTCGTCGCGCTTGACAACGCAGAATACCAACATAGCGGCAACTGCCATAAACAGGCGGAAGACTGACGAGGCCATAAATAGCTTGGTCAGTATCCCTACCTTATTATTATATATAGGCTGTTGTTCTTGCATTCGTCTTCTAACTTCCGCTTATTCGTTCACCTCTACGCAGAGCGACACCACGTTCTTCTGCACTTCTACAAAACCTCCCAGTATCTCCAGTCGTACCTTTTGACCTTTGGTCTGGCCATACTCTACAACACCTTTATCAAGCGTAGAGATAATAGGAGCGTGGTCATTCAGTATCTCGAACTGGCCTTGTGAGCCCGGAACGAGAACACTCTCGACCTCTCCGTCAAATTCTATCTTCTCAGGCGATACTATCTTCAGCTTTAACATAAAATGTCAATTATCAATTAACCCTTTGCTGCTTCCAACAGTTTCTGTGCCTTCGCCTTTGCGTCTTCTATCGTACCCACGTTAAGGAATGCCTGCTCGGGCAGGTCGTCCACCTCACCATCGAGAATAGCATTAAAGCCTTTGATAGTTTCATCGATGGGAACCATTACACCAGGCAGACCTGTAAACTGCTCGGCCACAGAGAACGGCTGGCTAAGGAAACGCTGCACACGACGCGCACGGTTTACCGTCAGCTTGTCCTCATCAGAGAGTTCGTCCATACCCAAAATGGCAATGATGTCCTGCAACTCCTTGTAGCGCTGAAGAATCTCCTTCACGCGCTGGGCGCACTCGTAATGTTCCTTACCAACAACCAGCGGGTCAAGGATTCGAGAGGTAGAGCCCAGTGGGTCTACGGCTGGATAGATACCCAACTCGGCAATCTTACGGTCAAGCACCGTCGTAGCATCCAAATGGGTAAACGTTGTAGCGGGAGCGGGGTCAGTCAAGTCATCTGCAGGCACATAAACAGCCTGTACAGAGGTAATAGAGCCCGACTTCGTTGAAGTAATACGTTCCTGCATCGAACCCATTTCTGAAGCCAACGTCGGCTGATAACCTACGGCAGAAGGCATACGTCCCAAAAGGGCAGACACCTCAGAACCTGCCTGCGTAAAACGGAAGATGTTGTCAATGAAGAACAGGATATCAGCAGCACCGCCGTCCTTACCACCACCATCACGGAAGCCCTCTGCTACAGTCAGTCCCGACAGGGCCACAGAGGCACGTGCTCCGGGCGGCTCATTCATCTGGCCATACACCAGTGTCGCCTGACTCTTCTTCAATTCCTCTTGGTCAACCAGTGAAAGGTCCCATTTACCCTGAGCCATAGCTTCTTTGAACTTGTCGCCATAGCGGATAACGCCCGACTCAATCATCTCGCGAATCAGGTCGTTACCCTCACGGGTACGTTCACCTACTCCAGCAAACACGGAGAAACCGTTATGTCCTTTGGCAATGTTGTTGATAAGCTCCATGATAAGCACCGTCTTACCTACACCAGCACCACCGAAAAGTCCAATCTTACCACCCTTCAGATAAGGCTCCAGCAGGTCAATCACCTTAATACCCGTTGCCAGCACCTCTTTCGTCGTCGAAAGTTCCTCGAACTTCGGAGCCTCGCGATGGATAGGATAAGCACCTTCCATGTTGAGCTGTTCCATACCGTCAATAGGCTGACCTATCACGTTCAGCATACGACCTTTAATCTGTTCGCCTGAGGGCATCAGGATAGGTGAACCCATAGGCATTGCTTCTAATCCACGCTGCAAGCCGTCGGTATTATCCATAGCCACGCAACGCACAGTGTCCTCACCGATGTGCTGCTGCACCTCGATAATAAGCTGGCTACCGTTGCCTCGGTCAATCTTTAAGGCTTCGTGAATTTTGGGGAGCACCTTTTCCGCATCCTGTCCTTTTGTATCGAAGAACACATCGATAACAGGGCCGATAATCTGGGAAATGCGTCCAACAATTTGTGCCATAAGCAGTCTAATATTTAAAGTTATTATTTATTTTTATCTTAGTAATAGCCTTGCAAAGATATGAAAAATATCTCGAATAAAAAAACATTTCCGAAACTTTTCTTCGGAAATGTTCTTTATAGGGAAAGACTAATCAGATGCTCAACTCATCCAACACACGAATAAGACCTTTATTGAAAGGCTTATCAGAACGGATGGCCTCGCTGAAGGGAACGAAGACTATTTCATTGTTGCGCACACCAATCATCACATTGCGCTGTCCTTGCATCAATGCCTTGATAGCTCCCACACCCGTGCGCGAGGCCAGAATACGGTCGTGAGCCGAAGGCGAACCGCCACGCTGCATGTGTCCGAGGATAGACACACGGACATCAAACTCCGAGAACTCCTTCTTCACACGGTCAGCATAATATAATGCGCCACACTTCGGGCTCTCCGACACGATGACGATACAAGACTTCTTTGACTTTCGGATGCCTCGGCTCATGAATTGCGCCAGCTGGTCAACTTCAGTCTCTTCCTCAGGTATCAAGGCAGCTTCCGCTCCGCAAGCAATAGCCGAGTTGAGAGCCAAGAAACCAGCGTCACGCCCCATCACCTCAACGAAGAAGATGCGCTCGTGCGAGTTAGCCGTGTCTCGAATGCGGTCAACACACTCCATGATGGTGTTCATCGTAGTATCGTAGCCAATGGTTGAGTCGGTACCAAACAGGTCGTTGTCAATCGTTCCGGGCAATCCCACCACGGGGAAGTCGAACTCCATAGCGAAATTGCGCGCACCCGTCAGCGACCCGTTGCCACCAATCACCACCAGTGCATCAATCTCTTCTCTTTTACACACCTCGTATGCCTTCTGCATACCCTCCAGCGTCATGAACTCCTTCGAGCGGGCCGTCTTTAAAATCGTTCCGCCACGAGTAACAATGCCACTGACGTTCTCCGTGGTAAAGACCTTTACATCGCCTTTGATGAGACCGTCAAAGCCTCGGTAGATACCTTTGATGTTGAACCCGTTGCAGATACCCGAGCGCGTTACCGCGCGAATCGCAGCATTCATACCCGGTGCGTCCCCGCCTGAGGTGAGCACACCGATTGTCTTAATCTTACTCATAGCTCTATCATGTTTATTTCTACCCAAAGTATTATATATCCCACTATCCAGCCTAACAAGACCTTCGGTGTCAGATGTTTCACATACCAGCCCATTGTGACGTGTTCAGCACGCATCAGTGCCAGTCCGCTAACACTGCCCACTGACAGCAGGCTGCCGCCAATCGCCGTTGTATAGGCTATCACCTTCCAATAGGCCCCGTTGGTAGCCACATCACCTACGCCCACGGCATAGAGCGAAATGCTGGAGATAGCAATGGTGAAGCTGTCGACCACCGAACTGAGTAGCCCCGCACCAATTCCAAACAGCCACACATCATGAATATAAGTGTCAAGCCACGTGGCCACATCACTCCATACGCCTGTCTCCGTTACTACGCCCATCCCCAGCATGATGCCCATTACAAAGAGCATCTGCTGCAACACGCCATATTGCAGCGACATGGGAATACGCCGTAAGGTCGTCTGGTCAGCATTGAGCAGCTTATGGTTAAACGCCTCATTGACCACCCACAGCACGCTCAGCACGCAGAGCGCACCCAAGAACGGAGCCAACTTGGTTATATTATGGAACGTAGGGATAAACCACAAACCACCGATGCCTACGACAAGCATCACCACACGCTGCCAACGGTTCAGGCAAGTATTATCGCCACGATAGGGCGACGGGCGCCAAGCCGTATCCAGACGGTCAGGCAACTCACGGTTAATCAGTATCGTTGGGATAACCCACGCCATAATGGCCGGGATAGCCAGATAGGCTGAGAAGTGGCTCGCCGTAACGGCTCCATCGCCCCACAGGATAAGCCCTATCGGGTCGCCTATCACGGTAAAGCAACCGCCGCAGTTGGCAGCCAGCACAATGGCCGCCCCCACATACATACGCTGGCGAGAGTTCTGCAAGATGTTGTGCATGATAACCAGCATCATGGTGGTAGTCGTCAGGCTATCCAAGTTGGCCGACAGGATGAAAGTGGCCAGCGTAATAGTCCAAAGCAACCGCTTCGAATTGCGTGTACGAATCCACTCGGTGATGAAGTCAAAGCAACCGTTGTTGCTCAACAGCTCTACGATAGACATCGTAGCCAGCAGGAACATGACGATAGCGGCTGCCTTGCCCACATATTTCAGGAACACGTTATCGTATATATAGTATTTGACGGCCTCGCTCGTCGGCTGACTGCCAGCCAGCCACTCCATGTAGTCGGCAGGATGCTGGTCCATAACGAAGTCAGCCCCCCAGCAGACATAGACCACCCACCCCACGGTTCCGAGGAACATGGCAATGGCGGCCTTGTTAACCCCCGTCAGATGCCCTGTTGCTATCAGCACGTAGGACGCTATCAGCATTGTTACGATAATCAGTGTCATTATATATCCGTTGTTAGTTCTTCCTATTTCTCTTGATAATACTATAAGCCGTGTACAAGCCCAGTTCGCCCGCCTTGCTCAGGTCGCTAATGCCCTCAGCCTGCTGCTTGCTGGCCAGTCTTGCCAGCCCACGGTTATAGTAAGCCTCGGCCAGATTGCCGTCCAACTGGATAGCCTGCGTATAGTCTGCAATGGCCTGCTGGAACTCAAGGCACTGGACGTGGGCGTTGCCTCGGTCGTAATAAAGGTAGGCATTGGCCGGTGCCAGACTAATGGCCTGCGTCAGCTGGTCTATCAGGTTGGCCGTGCGCAGGGGCACGTCAAGGCTATCGGTCTGATACTGGCAAATGGCTTTGAGCCACAAGGCCACAGCCGAACCCGCTTCATCCTTTAAATAACGTGAAGGGTCAGTAATATCACTCTGACCAGCAACAATATACAGACGGTGGTCGGCAGGCAACTGGCGGTTCAGCGAGTCGACCTGCCTGTCGTAAGCCACATAGTGGCGGACGGCGTTAACCTGCTGGCGGGTAGACAGCACATACATGGGCATATAATCCATGCCCACCCGACGGTTCTGCACACGTCCGCGATACTCGCTCTGGTACTCGTGCTCCATCTCTTCGTCGTCGGCCACTGCCAGCTGGTTGTATTTCTCAATATCCTCGTCGCTGCGCTTGCGAAGCTGCTTCTTCGACAGTCGAGGCTGCTTGCCAAACCGCTTGTCAAGCTGCGCCTTCAGAATACGGAACTCATCCATTTCGGCTTGCTTCGTCATTCCCAGCTTGCGGTAGCACGAGGCACGCTGATGCAACCCAGTCCAGAAGTTGGGGTACTCGTCTATCACCTTTGTATAGTCGCGGATGGCAGCCCGCGGATTGCCTGTATTCTCCAGCAGCAATGCACGGTTGTAGAGTGCCATGAGGTTGTCGGGCTCCATCTTCAACACAAAGTCGAAGTCGGTAATGGCGCGGTTGTCGTCGCCCACCTGTGCCCGCAACAACCCTCGGTTATAGTGCCCCAGAAAGTTGTTGGGCTCATAGTCAAGAGCCAAATCGTAGTCGGCCATTGCGCCCCGAAGGTTGTTCTGATTGAAGCGAGCCAGCGCACGGTTAATGTAAAGCCCAGCCTGCTTGGGCAGCAGGTGGATAGCGCGGTCAAGCTGACCCTCGGCCTCCTTCCACTCTTTCTGCGCCATGCTTATCTGCGAACGCTGCGCCCACGTGTTGCCATTGTAGGCATCCAGTTCCAAGCTCTTGTCAAGAGCGGCAAGCGACTGGGCGGTGTCCTTCTGCAACAAGTAGACCTCGGCCCGCATGGCATAGACGCGGGCGTTCTTGCTCCATCGGGTAGCCATCGTGTCAAGGTCGGCCAGCGCATGGTCGTAGTCTTTCTGCTGAATGCGACACAAGGCACGGTTGTGCCACAAGTTGATGCTTTCGGGGGCGTAGCGCAGGGCTGCGTCGTAGTCGCTGATGGCATCGGCAAAGTTCTTCTGCTGGATGTGGCACAGCCCCCGCAACTCGTAGATGCCCACCACGTAGGGGTTGCGCTGAATGGCCTCCGAGCAGTCGCTCTCCGCGCCAGCATAATCGTCCAGATAATACTTGGCCACAGCCCGGTAGTACCACGGCTCATAAAGGTATGGTCGGGCCGATATGGCCTGATTGAAATACTGGATAGACAGCACGTAGTCCTCGTAATAGAGTGCCGAGCGCCCTATCGTCACCAGACGGTCGATATTGAACTGGGCATGAAGGGGCAAGAAGGTGTAAAGGCAAAGGAGCAGAGGCAACAAACGCCTCCAGCCTTTCAACTTGTATGCACCGTCACTTCTATCCATATTCCACTAAGGTTTTCGTTTATTTCTTCGCCACTTTCGTCCTGTACCCGCAGCGGAAACGTCCTTGAAGCAAAGCTCTTAACTTACTCTTTAATAGCTGCTTGCGGAGCGGAGAGACGCGGTCGACAAACACTTTCCCGTCCAGATGGTCAAACTCGTGCTGCATGACGCGGGCCAGATAACCGCTGACCCACTCGTCGTGGGGCTGCATTTGCTCGTCGAGCCACTCAACACGAATGCGCTTGGGGCGCACCACCTTCTCATGAATGGCAGGCAACGACAGACAGCCCTCCTCCATTGAGTCGGTTTCCGAGTCGTCATATTCCTTGATGTGGGGATTGATGTAGGCGTGGCGGAACCCCTTGTACTCGGGCATATCGTCGCTGAGCACATCGAGGTCAATCACCACGACGCGTATCGACTTGCCCACCTGCGGTGCTGCCAGCCCGATGCCTTCGCTCTCGGCCAGCGTGTCCCACATATCCTTCAGGAAGCCTTCCAAGTCGGGATAGTCTGCGGGAATATCCTCTGCCACCTTGCGAAGCACGGGCTGGCCATATATATAAATAGGTAGAATCATTAGTTAATTTGACTGTTTACGTTATACAATTACTTGACTACTTACGACTTGCGGGAGCGCATATAGTCTTGCAGCAGGATGGTGGCACTGAGTTCGTCGACCAGCGCCTTGTCCTGACGGGCTTTCTTGCGCAGCCCTGCGTCGAGCATCGCCCTATGGGCCAGCACCGAGGTGTAGCGCTCGTCAAACAGCTCGATGGGGATGGCGGGCATGGCCTTTCGCCACCTGTTGACAAACTGCTCCACGCGCTGCATGTTCTCGCTGGGCTGGCCGTTAGGCTGGCGTGGCTCGCCGATGACAATGCGCTCCACATCTTCGCGCTCCACATATTGGCGGAGATAGTCAAACAGCTCTGATGTGGAAACAGTCACCAGCCCGCCAGCAATCAACTGCAACGGGTCGGTAACTGCTAATCCTGTACGTTTCTTGCCGTAGTCTATCGACAGTATTCTGGCCACTGGCTTACTTAGCGTAAAGCAACCATGCACCGGGGTACTTCGTCTGCAGGGCATTGCGGCTGGCAGCGGCATCGGCCTTCGTGTTGAAGGTGGTTGCCACGACGCGGTACATGGCGGGCTGGACGTTGTTGTTGACCACCACCTGAGCCTCGTAGCCCTCGTTCTTCAGCGACTGCTGCAGGCCCTCGGCATTGCCGCGCAGCGAGAACGAGCCGACCACCACGCTGAAATTCTTCAGTCCGGCACCGCTGACGACGGTGACGCTCTCCTGACGCACGGCCACGTTATCGGCATTGTCGACCACCTGCGTGTTGGTAGCGGGCTTCTCCACCATCGGGGCCACCACGGTGGTCTCCTGTGCTGGCGGTGCTTGCTGTTGCTGCATCTCCTCCTGCTGCTTGGCCTTCAGATAAGCCTGCTTGTAAGCACTCTCACTTGACTTACATCCCGTGAAAATCATTGCGGCGCATACGGCGGCGCATAAAACAGTGTACTTCTTCATTACTTGATAGTATTAATGTTTAACTTGTTAGTCGTGTAAAAATCACTGCGAAAGTACAAAATATCGGGCAAAATCCACTATAAATGCTGCATAAAGTTTGTTAAATGCACAAAAAGAGGCGGTTTTAACAAAAAATCACACGAGTTTGGAGCGTGCTTTCAAAAAGTTTTCATACTTTTGCGATGCGAACGAGAAACAATGTTTAACGCTAAAACACAACGATTATGAGAAGTTTAGGTTATTTAGGCGCATTCTTCGGCGGAGCCATTGCCGGTGCTGTTGTCGGGCTGCTGCTGGCCCCCGAGAAGGGCGAGGACACTCGCACCAAGATTACGGGTGCCGTTGACGGCTTCATGAAGAAGCACAACATCAAGCTGAGCCGTAAGGAAGTAAACGACCTCATTGACGACATTGCCGAGGCTGCCCCCGAGGTTTAAGGCAAGGGAATCCCTCTTTTAGTCAACGCCATGTTCTCAACCGACAAGAACGTAGAGTCCATAGCGCAGCTCATTGAGGCGCTGAAAGATTACATGGGGCTTCAGAAGGAATATCTGAAGCTCAATGTAATCGAGAAGATTGTGCGCCTGACGACGGCTCTCACGCTGACCATCGTGCTGGTCATCCTTGGCGTGGCCGTCCTGTTCTATCTCTCCTTTGCATTCGTCTACTGGCTTGCCCCGCTGACGGGTACGGCATGGGCTTTCTTCCTGATGGCCCTTATGTTTCTGGTGCTGCTCGTCATGGTGTTCATCTATCGCAAGCCGTGGATTGAGCGACCGCTTGTCCGATTCCTTGCCAACACGTTGCTTAACTAATGAAGCCTATGCTACAGCCTGACTATAAGACACTTGAGGACATTCAGCAGCGCAAGCAGTTGCTGCGGGCTGACATTCAGAAGAACGGCGAGCAGATAGGCTCTCTGTGGCACAAGCTCACTGCCCCGCAGAAGTCGGACACGAAGGGCGAGCTTGTAACCAACCTTATCAGCAACAGCATTACGGCGATTGATGCCTTTCTGCTGGTGCGCAAACTGATGAAGGGCTACGGCTATTTGTTTGGAAAGAAGAAGCGGTAGACTTTACTTATCAACCACTCATTATTAGCGGATTAGGTCGGCATATTGTGCGGACGCACTCCGTGCATGATGCGGACGCGGTCGGCACATGATGCGGACGGCCTCCGTGCATGGTGCGGACGCGGTCGGCACACGATGCGGACGGCCTCCGTACATGGTGCGGACACGGTCGGCACCGCACCGCTCAGTCGTCTATCGAAATCACCTGCCCGTCGTAGGCCAACTGGATGTCGGGGGGCAGCTGTGCGTTCACCTCGGCATGGCGACCCATATCGTGGCTGCTGTGGATAAGCCACGTCTGTCGGGCACCTATAAGACGGGCAAAGCTGACGGCCTCGTCCAGCGTCTGGTGAGAGTGATGGGGCTTGATGCGGAGGGCATTGACCACCAGCGTATGGCATCCCGTGACGTATTGGACTTCCGACGGGTTGATAGTCTTCATGTCGGTAATGTACGCCAGCGACCCTATGCGGTAGCCCAAGATGGGCAGGTCGTGGTGCATCACCTGAAAGGGCACGATGTCGAGGTCGCCAATGCGGAACGGTTTGTGGGGGTGGATTTCATGCAGCTGGATGGCGGGCACCCCGGGGTAGCGGTGCTCGGCAAAGCAGTATGGCAGCATCTGGAGCATACCCTGACAGGCAATAGGGTCAGCGTAGACGTTGATTTCGCCAAACTGGCAATACGGGCGGATGTCGTCCATACCGCCCATGTGGTCGTAGTGGGCATGGGTTATCAGGATGCCGTCAATGCGGCGGAACGGCAGGGGCATGATTTGCTGTCGGAAGTCGGGCCCGCAGTCGAGCAGCAGGCGCGTCCCTTCGGTCTCGATGAGTGCCGATGCGCGCAGCCGCTTGTCGTGAGGGTCGCCGCTGGTGCAGGTGTGGCACTGGCAACCGATGGTGGGCACGCCACAGGAAGTGCCCGTCCCTAAGAACGTCAGCTTCATACGATGTTTACCTCTGGGTGAATGTCAACGCCGAACCTATAACGGACGTCGTGCTGGATGGCACGGCACAGGGTGACGATATCGCCGCCCGTGGCACCGCCAAGGTTGACCAGCACCAGTGCCTGACGGTCGTGTACTCCGGCACGCCCCAGCGAGCGTCCCTTCCATCCGCACTGGTCAATGAGCCATCCGGCTGGAATCTTCTCATGGGCATCGTCCACCCGATAGTGCGGCATCTGGGGGTAGTCGGCCAAGAGTGCCTCATACCGCCTGCGGCTAACCACGGGGTTCATAAAGAAGCTGCCGGCATTGCCCGTCACGGCTGGGTCGGGCAACTTGGCACGGCGAATGTCGATGATGACCTGACGCAGCTGCTGGGCGGTGGGCTCCTCAATACCGCGCTGTTGCAACTCGGCGCGTATATTCCCATAGTCGAGGCGAGGTGCGTATGCGGTCGAAAACTCGTAAACCACCTGCACGATGAGGTAGCGGTTCCGCCACTCATGCTTGAAACGGCTGTCGCGATAGCCATACTGACACTCTTCGCGAGCAAAGGTCACAACCTGCCCCGTGGCTATCTCGACGGCCACCACCTCCGCTATAAGGTCTTTCACCTCGGCACCGTAGGCCCCGATGTTCTGCACCGCCGAGGCTCCCACCTCGCCCGGTATCAGCGACAGGTTCTCAGCACCGTATAGCCCGTGCTCCAAGCTCAGGCTCACCACGTCGTCCCACGTCATGCCGCTGCCGCACGTCATGCGATGGCCGTCAACCGAATAGCCCGTGACCGCCGAGTGTACCACGATGCCCTCAAAGTCGCGGGTCAGCAGCAGATTGCTCCCCCCGCCCAGCATCATGCACGGCTCAGCCGTTTCGCGCAGCACCTCGGCCACCCGTATCGCCTCCTCCACGTCGGCATACTCCAGAAACCTGCTGCAACAGGCCTCAATGCCAAACGTGTTGTGCGCCTTTAAGCTGTAATTACGAATATCCCTCATGTGTGTACCTTAAAAGTGAAAGAACGGGTCAGGTGGTCAGCTTCGTCAGCAGCCACTTGCCCTGCTTGCGCTTGAACGTCAGCTCCATCTCCAGTCCGTTGGCAATGCCCCGCATGACGAACAGCTTCGAGTCGGTCTCGCGCCTCGGCGTTCCATAGATAATGTTATAGAGCATCTTGGCAGGCAGCTCAGGGGCAAAGGCCTCCCACGTGTCGCGCGTGATGATGCCCTCCATCTGACTGAAGTCGTCGTCAGGGTCGGGCCCCACGAACTCCACCGTCTCGCCAAGGCTCTCCGTCTGGAAGTCCTTGTCGTTGGCAAACCGATGGTAGAAGGCAAGGAACGACGCATTGGACGACTGGCTGATGGGGATGGTGCGCATCGAGGTCAGCAGCCACGCACCGCGCGGACGGTCGAAGATGTACTGGACGACCGACTCGGTATTGAAGTAAACCTTCTCCACCACGGCATGATGCACGCTCGTGTCCTTCACCACCTCCATGTGGCGCTCGTTGTCAAACAGCACCGTGTAGTAGCCCTGCCGCATGAAGAAGTACTCCATCTTCCACTGCCGCTTGTCCACCATCTCCTTCTTGTCGCCATTCACCGACGGTAAGGGGAACACGATGCGCTCCATCTGCAGCTTGCGATTGGCAGCGAAGTTGAAGATGAAGTCGTCGAACAGCTCATCGGCGGCCTTCGGCATGGGCGTTTCAGCAATTTCCGAGGCCAGAGAGTCAGCAGCCACCGTGTCGCCAACCGCGGTCGAGTCGGGCTCCACCTCGTCCTCGTCCACTGCCGCCTTGTGGCCGCCACACGATGCCAGCAACATGAGCAACACACCTATTAATAATAAATATCGTCTCATCAGTATTGGGGAAAATAGTGTCTTCTCTCAAAATTTCGTGCAAAGATACAAATAAATCACTATTCATCATTCTTAATTCACAAATATTTTATACCTTTGCATCAAAATTTTACGCATTATAACTCTGATTATGATACTCGAGAAGATAGACCAACTTCTGAAAGAAGTACAGACGCTCAGCGCCAAGAACGCTGACGAGGTAGAACAACTGCGACTGAAATACCTGAGCAAGAAGGGCGAGATAACGGCACTGATGAACGACTTTCGCAACGTTGCTGCCGACCAGAAGAAGACCGTGGGCATGAAAATCAACGAGCTGAAGACGCTCGCCACCGACCGCATCAACCAGTTGCGCGAGGAGTGCGCCACGCAGGAGACGAGCGACACCGACCTTGACCTGACGCGCACGCCCTACCCCATTCAGCTGGGCACACGCCATCCGCTGACCATCGTGACCAACGAGATTATCGACATATTCTCACGCATGGGATTCGTACTGGCCGACGGCCCAGAGGTGGAGGACGACTTGCACGTGTTCACCAAGATGAACTTTGCAGCCGACCACCCTGCCCGCGATATGCAGGACACGTTCTTCGTATCGCAGCACCCCAACGACGTGACCAAGAACATACTGTTGCGCTCGCACACTTCCAGCGTGCAGGCCCGCGTCATGGAGCAACTGCATACCGAGGACGGCCATCTGACGGCACCCATCCGCGTCATCTGCCCGGGTCGTGTCTATCGCAACGAGGCCATCACAGCCCGTGCCCACTGCTTCTTCCATCAGGTGGAGGGACTGTACATCGACAAGAACGTGAGCTTTACCGACCTGAAGCAAGTGCTGCTCTCGTTTGCCCGCGAGATGTTCGGAGCCGACACGCAGATACGTCTGCGCCCCTCCTACTTCCCATTCACCGAGCCTTCAGCCGAGATGGACATCTCATGCTTCATCTGCGGCGGCGAGGGATGCGGATTCTGCAAGCACACGGGATGGGTCGAGATTCTCGGCTGCGGCATGGTCGACCCCAACGTTCTCGAACAGTGCGGCATCGACCCGAACATATACAGCGGCTATGCCTTCGGTATGGGCGTTGAGCGTATCACCAACCTGAAATACAGAGTCAGCGACCTGCGTATGTTCTCGGAGAACGATGTGCGCTTCCTGAAAGAGTTTGAAGCTGCCAACTAAATTGTCAACGACCCATTTCAATTAGCAAATGAAGCTGGCCATTATGACGCGCCCCACGTTCTTCGTGGAGGAAGACAAGATACTGACGTCGCTCTTCGAAGAGGGGCTCGACAATCTGCACCTCTACAAGCCCGGGGCCTCTCCCATGTACTCGGAACGGTTGCTTACGCTGCTCTCCGAGGACTATCACAAAAGGATTACCGTTCACGACAACTTCTATTTGAAGGACGAATATAAGCTGAAGGGCATCCACATTGAAGACGAGACCACACTGCCACCAGCTGGGTATAAAGGACACATTAGTCGCACGTGTACCCGTCTGGAACAGCTGAAGCAGGCTAAGCGCAATGCCAACTACGTGTTCCTGAAATACATCGCCGATAGCCAGTCGGATGCCGACTGCAAGGCATCCTTCACGCCCCAGCAATTAGAGGACGCTGCCCGTCAGGGACTAATAGACAAGCACGTGTATGCACTGGGGGGAATGAATCTGGACAACATCCGCTTGGCCAGAGACCTCGGCTTTGGCGGCATCGTCATCTGCGGTGACATCTGGAACCGCTTCAACATCCATCAGGAGCTCGACTATCAGGCGCTGATTGACCACTTCACTAAACTACGTAAAGCAATAGGTTAAGAACTCAATAAAACTATGAACCACAACAAAAACTACATGGTGTTTTCAGGTACTGCCACGAAGTACCTTGCAGAGAAAATCTGTCAAAGTTTAGGTTGTCCGCTGGGTGAGCTTCTGATTACGAAGTTCTCCGATGGCGAGTTTGCCGTATCGTATGAGGAGAGTATTCGCGGACGCGACATCTTCCTTGTGCAGAGCACTTTCCCTAACTCCGACAACCTGATGGAGTTGCTGCTCATGATTGATGCTGCCAAGCGCGCCTCTGCACGTACCATCAATGCCGTTATCCCTTACTTCGGATGGGCTCGTCAGGACCGTAAGGACAAGCCGCGCGTTAGCATCGGTGCCAAGCTGATAGCTGACCTGCTGAGCGTAGCCGGTGTTGACCGCGTTATTACGATGGACTTGCACGCTGACCAGATACAGGGTTTCTTCGATGTGCCCGTTGACCACCTGTACGCATCAGGTGTCATTCTGCCCTACTTGCAGAGCCTGCACCTTGAAGACCTCGTCATTGCATCACCCGACGTAGGTGGCTCGAAGCGTGCCAACACATACGCCAAGTACCTGGGCTGTCCGCTGGTACTCTGCAACAAGACCCGCGCACGTGCCAATGTAGTGTCCTCTATGCAGATTATCGGTGACGTCGAAGGCAAGAACGTTGTCATCATCGACGATATGGTAGACACGGCTGGCACCATCACCAAGGCTGCCGACATCATGAAGGAAGCTGGTGCCAAGACGGTGCGCGCATGTGCTTCACACTGTGTCATGAGTGGTCCAGCCAGCGACCGTGTACAGGCTTCAGCACTGGAGGAAATCGTGTTTACCGACTCTATCCCCTACACTCAGCGCTGCGCCAAAGTAAAGCAGTTGAGCGTAGCTGATATGTTTGCAGAAACCATCCGTAGAGTAATCAACAATGAAAGCATCTCTGACCAATATCTTGTATAGTGCCCTTTTGGCTGGCGCACTGACCGCGTGCCAGTCGAACACATATCAGGTAAAGGGAACCATTGAGGGAGCCGCCGATGGCGACACCCTCTTTTTGACTTCCGACCTGGAGATGGGTACGCCCAGTGACACCATCATCGTCAAAGACGGTAAGTTCGCCATCAGTGGCGAGGCTGATTCCACCTACCTCTGTATGGTGTATAGTGCCAATCGTAATGAGCTTAACGCCCCGTTCTTTATTGAGCCTGGCACCATCGCCATTGCTATCAAGGAGGTACCCGGTGCCACGCGCGTTGGCGGCACTAAGTGCAATGACGAATGGCAGGAGCTAAACGACTCGGTTATGAGCATCGGCAAGGAAATCAATCGCATAGCAGAGCACGTCTATGGCAATAACCTGTCACAGGAGGAGCAAAAGAAGGCTATGGAACAGATTGACCGACTGAACCAGCACTTTTCTGGTATCGTAGCCAAGAAAGCAGAGAAGAACATCAAGAACGAGTTCGGATATTTCCTGCTGACCTACTATCCTGAGGAGCTCATTGACAATGAAACGCGTATGCGCCTTATCAAGGAACTGCCTAACGAGATGCGTAGTCGCGAGGCTATTCGCCAGTTGGAACAAAGTATCGCTGCCGCTGCCAAGACAGCAGAGGGCAATGCCATCAGCGACTTTACGCTGCCAGCACCCGATGGCTCACCACTAAGCATCATGAGCGAAGTGAGCAAGCACCGCATAACCATTATTGACTTCTGGGCTTCATGGTGCGGTCCCTGCCGTCAGGAAATGCCCTATATCACTCAACTGTACAACGATTACAAAGACAAAGGACTGGGCATTGTAGGTATATCGCTTGACTCTGACAAAGATGCGTGGCTTACGGCTACCAAGCAACTGGGTGTGATATGGCCACAGATGAGCGACCTGAAAGGATGGGACAACGCCGCTGCCAAGCAATTCAACATCACAAGCATTCCTCATACCATCGTAGTCGACCAGCAAGGCCGCATCCTACAACGAGATTTACGGGGCGAAGCATTGGAAGCCTTTATTGAAGAACAACTGATGAAATAAAAGCAAAGCATGAATAAGAAGGAACGCTACGCATATATTCTGGACTATTTCCGTCAGGAAATGCCTGAGGTACAGACTGAACTTGAGTTTGGCAGCGTGTTTCAGCTATTGGTGGCTGTCATCCTGAGCGCACAGTGTACGGACAAGCGTATCAATCAAGTGACGCCAGAGCTTTTCCGCCACTATCCTGATGCGCAGACGATGGCTCAGGCAGAGGTTGACGACATATTGGAGTATATTCGTAGCGTTTCTTATCCCAACTCTAAGGCAGAGCATCTGGTGATGATGGCCCGTCAGTTGGTGGAACGGCATCATGGAGAAGTACCTGCCGACATGAACCAACTGCTTGACCTGTCTGGAGTTGGTCGTAAGACGGCCAACGTCATTCAGAGCGTAGCTTTCGGCAAGTCGACTATGGCTGTCGATACCCATGTCTTTCGCGTAAGCCATCGCCTCGGACTGGTACCAAAAAGTGCTGACACTCCCTATAAAGTAGAATGCCAGCTGGTAAAAAATATACCCGCGGAAGATATTCCACGGGCACATCATTGGTTGTTATTACACGGGCGTTACGTCTGCACCTCACGTCGTCCACATTGTGAACGTTGTGCGCTCAGCGGCGTTTGCCCTTCGGCTTCGCTCCCGTCATCCACCCGCGGTGGAAGCGATACTCAGCCTTGATAATATCATATACTTTTGAAGCCGATACTTCCTGCATCATCTTCTTGTGATAGCACTTCTCTATCCGCTTCAGTTCTATATTCATTCTATCGTAGTCGTTAATGACCGCCATACATCCTGCATCATCTGCAGGCTTAGTCTTGGCCAGCTTATGCACTTTTCCATAGATAGCACGCTGTTTGGAGTGCATCTCGCGTATCAATGGGAAGACCTTAGCTGCCTCCTGCTGAGTAAGTCCTGCCTGCTGGGTGATAAATTCCTCCATGTCAGCCTCAAACTTCTCAGGCGAGAACTTCTTCTTGTCTTGTGCCTCCACTAACATTGCCGTTGTCAGCAGCAGAACCAATGTCAATATGTATTTCTTCATATCCATCAAGTCTTTCAATACTATTCGTCCACCATACAGGCATAGATATCCATGTTATCGAGCATGGCATAGTCAGCCGCCTCTTCATAATAGTTGCTATCAGCCGTCATCTCATCCGTTGACTGCTGGTGCATATAGTAAGTGACGCTCATCACAGCAACAGCAATGATGCAGGCCGCTGCATAGAGCCACGAATATAGCGTCTTCGTGCGAGCCTTGCGCTCAGGCAACTGGCTCATAACACTGGCTGTCAACTGGTTAAAGTAGCCTTCAGGCACCCTAAAGCCATCCTTCCGCCCTATGGTCTCTTCGAGATATTGTTCTTCCTGTATCATTCTGTTCTATTTGTTCTTTATGTTTTTGACGTTTCCACCCACTAAAGGTTTAATCGCGCCGCTTGAAAAAGTCTGATATCTTCTTCACGGCAATATGGTAAGAGGCTTTCAAAGACCCTTCGGAAGTATTCAGCAACTGGCTCATCTCGCTATACTTCATCTCATCAAAGTAGCGTAGCGTGAACACCTTGCGCTGCACGTCAGGCAAGCGAGCAATCGCTTCATGCAACATTGCTTCCGTCTCCGTGCCGTCAAAATACTCATCGGCAAGCAACTGATTGGAAATCAAGCCATCAGCATCGTCCATGCTCAATGTCTGCAATTTCTTGCGACGCACGAAATCAAGACTTTCGTTCAAGGCAATGCGATAAAGCCACGTTGATATTTTCGCCTCTTCGTGAAACGTGTCCAATCGGGTCCACGCTTTCAGGAAGACATTCTGCACCACATCGTTAGCATCCTCATGCAGCAACACTATACGACGCACATGCCAATACAGTTGCTCACCGTATTCTTCTACCAGCCGTTCAAACGCCTTTCGTTGCGTTTTCGGGTCTTTCAGTTGTGTCATGGATATTAACGCAGGGATACTTTTCTCACTACCTTTCCAACCTTCAGAAGATAGCACCCCTTGGGGATATTCAGCTCAATACGCTGTGCCGGTGACTCAATCTTCACCGTCAGTACACGGCGTCCCGTCAGTGAAATGACCTCCAACGTTTCACCCTGAGCACCGCTCACTGTCACCGTTTGTCCGCTGACAGCTATCGTTATCTCCTCGCTTATGTCCTGCTGCATAGCCTCCATAGGCATATCAGCTGCTTTCAGCGTAGTTGCTGGGAGCAGGGACAGCGTAGTCGCAAAAACGAAGCTAAGTAAACGTTTTGTCATATACAGATTGATATTATTCGATGCAAATATACGAAGAATGTTTCACTCTGCCAAATTTTTCAAGGGAAAAATGCGTCTTATACATCAAATACAGCCATTTCGTCGGTCAGGCGGCTATTAGGGAACACCGCTTGCGCCTCACGCAGCAATACCCTTTCGTCTTCATAGCGCGACGAATAATGACCCAGCAGCAACTGCCCCACCCCTGCGTCACGGGCCACCATAGCGGCCTCACGGGCAGTCGAGTGGTTATACTTCTCAGCCTTCTGGTGGTTGTCCTCGCCATAGGTGCTTTCATGATAAAGAGTGGTTACACCCTTCAACCGCTCATGCAGAGTGGGTATATAACGGGTATCGCTACAATAGGCGTATGCCCTTGGCGGTTCAGCGGGCATAGTCAGCCGACTGTTAGGTACCACTTCGCCCTCATCCGTCGTCCAGTCGCTCCCCGCCTTAATGTTGCCAAACTGACTGACGGGAATACCGTAAAAGTCAGCAACATCACGACGGATATGAGCCATCGTAGGCTTCTCACGGAACAGATAGCCACAACACTTGACACGATGCTCCAGCGGTAGCGTCTCGACGGTCAGCGAGCGGTCTTCGTAAACCACCTGCTGGCGCGTTGTGTCCACCTCACAGAACTCCACCTCATAGTCAAGGTCCCTGCAAAACAAGTCCATCTGCCTACGTGTCATCTCTATCAGTTCCACTGGTGCATAGACTGTCAGCCGTGCCGTGCGCCCCAATAGTCCAAAGGTGCTCAGCATACCAATCAGCCCAAAGCAATGGTCGCCATGCACATGAGATATAAACACAGCACTGATTTTCGTAAACCTCAGCCGTGAGCGCCGCAACTGTATCTGCGTGCCCTCGCCACAGTCAAGCAGAAAGAGTTTTCCCCTCACCTCTACAACTTGAGCCGAAGGGAAATGCTTTAACGTAGGCAGCGCACTGCCACATCCTAATATATGGACTTTAAACGGTTCCATTCACTACATCTGGAAATCGTCAAGCGAAGCCTCTTCCAGCACCACGTCCTTTCCGTACCCTTCATGAGCCTTCTGGCGACTATACTCAAAGAGTTCCTCTGTATATTCCGTATCCTTTGCGTTCCTAACGCTCTTGTATATCAGCGTGTCAGGGCCCAGCTTCACGATGTCGTAGGTGTACAGCTCATCCTCGCCACTGCCTCCGTCGCGCACCAACATGATTTCCAGCTGGCCGCGCACCAGTCGCCACGTCTTATACATAATAGTCGACTGCTCAATGCTCTCAGCAATGCCGCCTTCCTTAATGGCAATACCCACCTCGTCGCTACCGTCAATGGGGTTTGGCATCACCCAGTTGCCCAGCAGCGTCGTCTGGTTGATGACGGACACAGCCTCTTTCATATCCTTCGTCGGCACCACCGCCATGCGGTCGCCCACCTGCAAGCCACCCAGCACACGGTTGTTTTCCTGTGCCTGCGACAAGTCCAGCTCCAGCGTGTCGCCCGTATCAGTAAACAGCTGCAACGTGTTCATTGCCGTTGCCTCGCCACACACACCATAAAGCGTGGGGTCAGCGTTAGCCACTTCGGCAGAGTCGCCGTTGTCAAAAGGCACCTGCTGTGTCTTGTTTCCGCAACTGGCCAGCATCCATACAGCCATTGCGACCATGATTACACTTAGTTTTCTCATATCGTTCCTCCTCGTTAATGATTATCTTTCAGGTTCTTCTTCGCTTCGTCCCAGAGTGCATCCATCTCTTCCAAAGTCATCTCCGTCATGGGCTTCTGCAACTCACGGCTACGCTGCTCAATGTAGTTAAAACGGCGGGTGAACTTCTGGTTCGTCATCTCCAGCGCATTGTCGGGATTCAGCTTATACACCCGCGCCGCATTGATGACTGAGAACAAGAAGTCGCCCAGCTCCTGCTCTGATGCCTGCTTGTCGTCGCGAGCCAGTTCAGCCTCCAGCTCGTCCAGCTCCTCGCGCACCTTTGCCCAAACATCTTCGCGCTTTTCCCAGTCAAAGCCCACATGGCTCGCCTTGTCCTGAATGCGGTATGCCTTGATGAGCGACGGCAATGCAGTAGGAACGCCCGACAGCACCGTCTTGTTGCCGTCTTTCTCTCGTTGCTTCAACTGTTCCCAGTTGTCCAGCACCTGCTCCTCGGTGTCAGCCTTCTGCGTGCCATAGATGTGCGGATGACGATATATCAGCTTATCGGTCAGGAAAGTGCAGACATCAGCCACGTCAAACTTCCCCTTCTCCTCGCCTATCTTGGCATAGAACGCCACGTGCAGCAGCACGTCGCCCAGTTCCTTCATCACCTCATGGTCGTCACCCTTGAGCAGGGCATCGCACAGCTCATAGGTTTCCTCTATGGTGTTCGGCCTCAGGCTCTCGTTGGTCTGCTTGCGGTCCCAAGGACATTTCACCCTTAGTTCGTCCAGCACGTCCAGCATCCGCCCGAAGGCCGCCATTTTCTCTTCTCTTGTATGTCTTTGTTCCATAATCTTCGGCAAAGGTACAAAATTCCAACCGCCCGTGCAAGGATTTAGCACTGAAAATGCACCGCAGCGACTATGGGATGTTTGGCGTGTCCCACGTCGTCGTCTTGGTACAGGCCACGGCAATGCTCTGGTTGCCCACCTTCAGCACAAAGTCGCCCTCCTCCAGTGTCCAGCGGCCGTCAGCACCGACAAAGGCCAGGCTCTTGGCGGGCAGACGGAACGTAACGGTCTGCTGCTCACCGGGCTGCAAGGCAATCTTCGTGAAGTCACGCAGCCGCTTGTTGTCAGGAACCACAGAAGCCACAAGGTCGCTGGAATAAAGCAACACGGCTTCCTTACCCGCACGGTTGCCCGTGTTCTTCACATCAACGCTGACAGTCAGCACATCGTCGGCAGTGAACTGCGACTGGTCAACACGCAAGTTGGCGTATTCGTAGGTCGTATAGCTCAGTCCGTAGCCGAAGGGCCACTGCAAGCTGACCTTTGCATCATAGTTGTAGGCACCCGCCATCGTGCCCACCTCCTCGCTCACCTTATAGTCGTAGGTGTTCAGCGAGTTGATTTCACGCGGATAGGTATAAGGCATCTTGGCAGAGAAATTGGCCTCGCCACTGAGCAGGTTGACCAGTGCATCGGCACCGTAGTTGCCCGGCAACAGGATGTTGACCACCGCCTTGGCCAGTGGTTCAATGTCGGCGATAAGGCGGGGACGGCCCTCGTTGAGCACAAGGATGATGGGCTTGCCCGTCTTGGCCAGTTCCTTCACCAGCTGGCGCTGGTTGTCGGAGAGCCACAGGTCAGTGAGGTTGCCCGGTGTCTCGGTGTAAGAGTTCTCACCGATGCAGGCAATGATGACGTCAGCCTGCGCAGCCGCACTGACGGCACGGTCTATCTGCGGCTGGTTCTCCTCGTAATAGGCTCCGCTTTCCTTATAGGTTACCCCCTGCTCCAGTATGATGTTCTCCTTACCATACTTATTACACAGTGCCTCATAGATGGTGTTATACTTCTCGGCCAAGTCCTCAGCCTTTGAGCCTTGCCACGTATACGACCAGCCACCGTTCAGGCATCGCATCTGGTTGGCATTGGGGCCGGTGAGCAGGACTTTGAGCTTTGAGAAGTCCATCGGCAACAGATTGCCCTCGTTCTTCAGCAACACCTCGCTCTCCTCAGCGGCACGAAGTGCCTTCTGGGCAAACTCGGCGGAACCGAACTTCTCATATCCCTTGCCACCCGTGTTGGGCTGGTCAAACAGACCGAGGCGATACTTTACACGCAGGATGCGGCGCACGGCATCGTCGATGCGGGTCATCGACACCTTGCCCTCCTGCACCAGTTCCTTCAGCAGGATGCAGAAGTCCACGCTATAGGGGTCCATCGACATATCGATACCCGCATTGACGGCCAGACGCACAGCGTCTTTCTTGTCCTTCGCCACGCGCTCGCGCTGGAACAGGTTGTTGATGTCAGCCCAGTCGGTGACCAGCATACCGTCCCACTGCAAGTCCTCCTTGAGCCACTTGGTCAGATACTCGTAGCTGGCATGAACGGGCACGCCGTTGACGCTGCCCGAGTTGACCATCATGGTCAGCGTGCCAGCCAGCGCAGCCTGACGGAACGGCTCGAAATACTTCTCGCGCAGCAGCTGCGGCGACAGGTAGGCCGGAGTGCGGTCCTTACCCGTCCAAGGGGCACCGTAGGCAAAGTAGTGCTTCGTGCAGGTGCCCACATTGTAGCGGCCCAGATGGTTGGGGTCGTCGCCCTGATAGCCCTTGACCTCGGCCACCACCATTTTCGAGTTCACCACCGCATCCTCGCCGAAGCTCTCGTAGATGCGTGGCCAGCGGGCATCGCGCCCTAAGTCGACCACGGGGTTGTAGACCCACGGGCAGTTGGCAGCCCTGCTCTCGTATGCCGTCACCTCAGCCATGTCGCGAGCCAGCTCCGTATTGAACGAGGCTCCGAGGTTGATGGGCTGCGGAAACAGCGTGCCACCCTGCGTATAGGTGACACCGTGGTTATGGTCAAGTCCGTAGATGTCGGGGATGCCGATGTACTTGAGCGACTTCTTCTGTATCAGCTGAATCCAGTACTGCCACTGGCCGACGGTGGCGGCACGGGTGGCGGGGGCGTTCAGGATGGAGCCTACCTTCCACTTCGAGATGATGGTGTCGAGCATCGCCTCGTTCAGTTGCCATGCCCGATTGGCATCATACGTTCCCATGATGTCAAAGTTCAGCTCCAGCATCTGACCGATTTTCTCGTCCAGCGTCATTCGCTTGAGCGTCTTCTCCACCTTTGCCTCTAACTTCTCGTCGCGAGGGATGGCAGGCTTCTTGTCACTTTGAGCCTGTGCGCCAACGGCCACCGACCATAGCGCGATGAATGTCAACAACTTGCACTTCATATTCTTTATCGTTTTAATGGTTCATGTCCAGTATCATTCCGCCGTTGGGCTGCATCGTCACCTTGGCCTGCCCGCGCTTGTCTACCTTCAGCTGGCGCAGCTGGGCATAGCCGTCCTTGCCGTCGGTGTAGTAGCTGACCGTCTGGCCTGCCAGCATGGGCAGACTGAGCGTCAGCCGCTTGGCCTCTGGCTCTGCATTCAGTCCGGCCACCAGCCAGCGGTCGCCATGCCGACGGGCCAGCACCACGTAGCGACCGGGATAGCCGTCGATGTAGCGCGTCTCGTCCCACGTGGTGGGCAGCGAGCGCAGGAAGTCCAGCTCGACGGCGGGCAGTTCGGCAAGGTTGTTGGGCTGCATGGCCACGCACTGGACGGCAGACTGGAGGGTGACGCCCGATGCCATTTCAAACACGTCGGTCGTCTTGCGCGAATGGCGGCTCTTGTTGTCGCGGCTCAGGTATCGGTTCATGATGACCCCACCCCAGTCCATCGCTGCCGTAGCGTTGCGGCAGAAGGGGTGCAGCGTCAGGTCGAAGGGCTCGCGCTGGGCTGCGTCCTCGGCAAAGTAGACGTTCTCTGAAGCCAGCACAGCCTCGGATGCCACGTAGTTGGGGTACATACGCTCCCAGCCTCGGGGCAGTGTGCAGCCGTGGAAGATGACCTGCAGGCCGTAGCGGTTGGCATCGTAGAGGATGTCCTCGTAGAGTTGCATCACGGGCTGCTTGTCGCCGCCGAAGAAGTCGACCTTGATGCCCTTCACCCCGATGCTGCGCAGCCATGCCATTTCGCGGTCGCGGGCCATGCCCGTGTTCATGCACTGGCGGGGTGTCTGCGGGGCATCGTTGGCATAGCCGTTGGAGTTGTACCACAGGAGCAGGCTGACGCCCTTCTGCTGGGCATAGCGCGACAGCTCGGCTATGCGGTCGCGCCCGATGCGCTCGTCCCACCAGTTGTCAACCAGACAGTACTCGAAGCCCATCTGGGCTGCCAAGTCGATGAACTGCACTTGGTCGGCATAGTTGATGCTCTGGTCTTGCCAGATGAGCCACGACCACGTGTAGCGGCCCGGCTGATAGTCCTGCGACGGCTCGTAGAGGGGCTCTACTACGTCATACGACACGGTGGTCTCGACGATGGGGGCCAGCGTGTTGCCCACGGTGATGGTGCGCCACGGGGTGGAGCCGGGCAGCGTGATGCCTGCACCCGTGGTGCCTACGCCATTCAGCTCGCCCGCCATTGGGAAGGCGACGGTGTAGCCTGCCTGTGCGTCGTAGTCGCTCAGATGGCTGCCCACGTAGCTGCCGTTGACACCCGTCTCGGAGAGCAGCACCCAGCCGTCGTGCCCTACATGGAACAGGGCCGGGAAGACGTAGCCCTCGCCAAACTGCGAGCGGGCCGTCATGGGGGCGTCAGCCGAGTAGACCTCCTCGTAGCTGGGCTTCGTGCGCTCCCATCCCACCATCGACTTGCTCTGCGGCGACAGGAAGGTGGTCGTGCCGTCGGGCAGTCGGTAGGAAGTGGCCTCTGCCGTCACGACGGCGCACTTGGGATTGTCTTTCTGCTGTCTGTGCAGCGTATAGCGGAAGGCCACGTCATGGTTGGCCACCCAGAAGGTCACGTCCATGCGGTGCCCCTGCGCATTGGCCAGCGACACCACCAGCTGGCGAGCCTCGGCATCGGCGTGCGCTGCCTTGGTGCGTGTCATGTCGTAGTGACGCTCCACGCGGTCTTCCTTCGCGCCCTTCAGCGTCAGCCCCTGCGAGTAGTCGCCCACGCTGGTCAGCAGTCCCAGCCGTGAGGGCAACAGGAGCTGCCGTCCGTCGTAGGCCACGCTGTAAGTGGCGCAGCCCTGTTCAACACTAACCGTCAGTGACAGCCGTCCGTCGGGCGACAGCACCTGTCGGCTGTCGGCCATA
>CAMWKZ010000020.1 GCA_947174945.1 uncultured Prevotellaceae bacterium
ATGCCATTGTGATAGCCGTTGGTGTGTATTTGGGTAAAATGAAGATTGGCGGCATCTCGTTGGGTGTCACCTTTGTTTTGTTTGCTGGTATCGTGGCTGGTCACGTCGGTTTTACGGCTCCAACCCCCATTCTGACATTCATTCAGGATTTTGGACTGATTTTGTTTGTCTTCATGATTGGTATGCAGGTGGGCCCAGGCTTCTTTGAGAGTTTTGGTACGGCAGGCATCAAGCTCAATGCACTGGCGGCTACGGGCATCCTGCTGAACATATTGGTCATGTTCGTATGCTATTTTATTTTCTTCGATACCTCCAACATCACCAACCTGCCAATGATGGTGGGTACGCTCTATGGTGCTGTTACTAATACCCCGGGTCTTGGTGCTGCCAATGAGGCGCTGGGCTCAGTGTTTGGCAGCAATGCACCGCAGATAGCATCGGCCTATGCCTGTGCCTATCCGTTGGGTGTGTTAGGCATTATTGGTGCTACTATATTAATAAGGTATATCTGTAAGGTAAAGCTGGAGAAGGAAGAGGAACGACTGAACGCCCAAGAGGGTGTGAAAGCTAATCAAAAGCCTCACAAGATGCACTTGGAGGTGACAAACTCATACTTGGAAGGCAAGACGTTGCTGCAAGTTCATGATTTCTTAAACCGCGACTTTGTTTGCTCTCGCATTCTGCACGAAGGCCACGTGTCAATTCCCAACCGCAACACCGTGTTCCATAAGGGCGACCAGTTGTTTATTGTCTGCACCGAGGCTGATGCTGAGGCAATCATTGCTTTCATTGGCCCTGTCATCAAGGTCGACTGGGAGCAGCAAGACCAGCCGTTTGTGTCGAAACGTGTCTTGGTTACCAATCCGAAAGTCAACGGCAAGTCGCTGGCCTCCATGCACTTTTCCAGTGTCTATGGTGTCAACGTTACTCGTGTCACTCGTCAGGGCATGGACCTCTTTGCCTCGGCAGAACTGCCTTTGCAGGTGGGTGACCGTATCATGGTGGTAGGCCCTGAAGATGCCGTTGACCGTGTGGCCAACAAGATGGGTAACTCAATTCGTCGTTTGGATGCTCCAAATATCGCCACAATCTTTGTAGGCATTATTATCGGTATCATCTTCGGTTCGCTGCCTATCTTCATTCCGGGTATGCCTGTCCCCATGAAACTGGGTATTGCTGGTGGCCCGCTGATTATTGCCATCCTTATTGGTCGCTATGGCTATAAGGTTCGTCTGGTTACCTATACTACCACGTCAGCTAACATGATGCTGCGCGAGATAGGACTGGTACTGTTCTTGGCCTCAGTAGGCATCAAGGCGGGTGCCAACTTCTTCGAGACTGTAGTACAGGGCGACGGATTGCTTTATGTGCTGACGGGTTTCCTTATTACGGTTATTCCTATCCTGATTATTGGCCCCATAGCCCGTTTGCGCTTTAAGTTCAATTACTTCACCATTATGGGTATGATAGCAGGTACCTATACCGACCCCCCAGCATTGGCCTACGCCAACAGTATCTGCTCGAAGGAAGCTCCTGCGCTTGGCTATTCAACGGTTTATCCGCTTTCCATGTTCTTGCGCATCTTTACAGCCCAGATAGTGGTACTGTTCTTCTGCGGATAGCCTGAGGAAATTCCCCTGAAAAATATAATAATACACAATAACTATAAACAATGAACAAATTCGGATTACTGATTGGTGCCTTGGCGGTCTTCACCGCTCAGCCAGTCCTCGCCCAGATGGATGCGAGTATCAAGCTGAACGAGGTGATGACCAACAACAGCACCAGCCTGCAGGACGAATACGGACAACACAAGGCGTGGGTTGAGCTTGCGAACATTTCCCATTCCACCTACAACATCCGTGGTATGTATATCACCACAGACCGTTCCGTATTAGACCGTAACATGAGTGTGCCTGAGCGTGTCAAGCGAATGAGCATCATCCCCAGTGGCGATGAGCGCACCAACTTGAGCGGACATCAGCATCTGGTTCTCTTTCTCAACAGCCAGCCCAATCTGGGCACGCTGCATCTTCGTGTCAATGCCGACGTAACGCAACCGCTGTGGATTGCCCTTTACAATGGTAATGCCACGCAATTGATTGACTCCATCACCGTTCCTGTATTGGCGCAGGACCAGTCTTTGGCTCGCATAGCCAGCAATGGAACGGTTGCCGACTGGGAGGTAAAGTCAGCCGACCGCGTAACTCCTGGCATTTCTAATGTAACGACAGTCAGCGAGTCGAAGGTGGAGAAATTTAAGCGCGAAGACCCCTACGGCTTCGGTATGTCCATTATGGCTATGGGCATCGTGTTTGCCTGTCTGGCTCTGTTGTGGCTCACATTCTCGTTGTTCGGTATGTTTATGCGTCATCTGGAAACAGCCAAGAAGGTAGCACAGCATCATCCTATCAAACCCATCACCAAGACGGTAGAGATGACTATGGAGGTAGGCCACAAGACTGGTATCATCCTGCAAGATGGACTGAAGACCAAGGGTATCGACCGCGAGGTGTACATGGCTGTTATTGGCATGGCATTGAAGCAGTATGAGGACGATGTACACGATGTGGAGTCAGGCATCATTACCATCAAACCCCACGAAACGGGATGGGATGACGAGTATGCCCAAATGACCCATTTCCACGAGCCCGTACTGCCCACCACGCATACGGCTCCCAAAATCCCCACTGTACCCGAGATGAGATAATAGCAGAGAATTTAGTAATAAACAAATTGATAAGATTGAAGATATGAACAAATATCAATATAAAGTACAAGGCGTTGACTACGAGGTAGAAATTGAGGAGGTAGAAGGCAACATTGCCAAGGTCAACGTCAATGGCATTCCGTTTGAAGTAGAGTTGCAGCAGCCCATCAACGCTGCCAAGCATCCTAATATCGTAAAGCCCAAGGTTGAGGCTCCGAAGCCAGCAGCTTCTGCTCAGCCTGTTGCAGCTCAGTCACAGCCTGCATCCGCCCCTGCTGGCAGTGGCAATCCGCTGAAAGCTCCGCTGCCCGGCACTATCAATAGCATCAATGTAAAGGTGGGCGACACCATTGCAGTGGGTGATGTAGTCATCGTGCTTGAAGCCATGAAGATGCAGAACAATATCGAAGCAGAATATGCTGGCACCGTCACTTCCATTCTCGTTAATCCCGGAGACTCTGTTATGGAGGGAGCCGTTATGATGACCATTGGGTAATTGATAACTGATAATTGAAAACTTATGTGGCAATTTATTATCGACAACCTCAATGAGTTCCTGACCTACACGGGTTTTGCCAACGTGACGGCAGGCAACCTCATCATGCTTGTAGTAGGTGCCTTCTTCATCTGGCTTGCCATTAAGAAGGACTTCGAGCCCCTGCTGCTCGTTCCCATCGGACTGGGTATCATCCTCGGCAACATTCCTTTCCGTGCCGATGCTGGATTGGAGATTGGTTTGTACGAGGACAACTCCGTACTCAATATTTTCTATCAGGGTGTACGTCAGGGCTGGTATCCGCCCCTTATCTTCCTTGGCATCGGTGCCATGACCGACTTCTCGGCTCTGCTGGCTAATCCGAAACTGATGCTGATTGGAGCCGCTGCCCAGTTTGGCATCTTCGGTGCCTATATGTTTGCACTAGCCTTAGGCTTCGAACCCAATCAGGCCGCAGGTATTGCTATCATTGGTGGAGCCGACGGCCCTACGGCCATCTTCCTTTCGTCTAAGCTGTCGCCCAACCTGATGGGAGCCATTGCCGTGTGTGCCTATAGCTATATGGCTCTTGTGCCTCTTATCCAGCCGCCTTTGATGCGACTGCTGACCACTAAGAAAGAGCGCCTTATCAAGATGAAACCCGCCCGTCAGGTATCGCAGACGGAGCGCATCCTCTTCCCCATCATCGGACTGCTGCTCACCACGTTCATCGTACCATCAGGCCTACCTCTGTTAGGTATGTTGTTCTTCGGCAATCTGCTGAAGGAAAGCGGTAAGACCACCCGTTTGGCCAAGACCGCAGGTGCTGCACTCAACGATATCGTAGTGATGCTGCTCGGTCTGACCGTAGGCTGCTCCACGCAAGCCTCAGAGTTCCTGACCATGAACACCATTTATATCTTCGCCATCGGAGCTGGAGCCTTCATCATCGCTACCATGAGCGGTGTTTTGTTCGTGAAGCTGATGAATGTTTTCCTGCCGAAGGATAAGAAACTCAACCCGCTTATTGGTAATGCTGGTGTCAGTGCCGTACCTATGGCTGCCCGCATCTCCAACAACCTCGGTTTGGAGTACGACCGTCACAACTTCCTGCTCATGCACGCTATGGGCCCCAACGTAGCTGGAGTTATCGGCTCTGCTGTTGCTGCTGGTGTCCTGCTCGGCTTCTTGTCGTAACTGCATTATAAAGCATACAATAAAAGTCCAACTGACGTGTATGTTCAGTTGGGCTTTTTCATTACAATTCAACTATATCTTACCTGTCATTTCATGGGTATATGGATACCTCTATACGCACCATTTTTATAAAATTGTGTAAAAAGTTAGTGTAATGTTATGTGTTATTGCTAATATTATTGTAACTTTGCAGCACATTAATTATTTAATACAAACAAATTATTCGAAGACTTGTAACTTAAAACAGTACAAAATATGGCAAGACCAATCAAAGATACTCCAATATTGAAAGGAAAAGATGCTAAGGTGTTTGAAGAGAAAATCAATCATCCTCGCACTGTTTCACAGGCAGAAATACAGGCTGCTCGTGATTCTTATGATAGGGTAGTATCCATTGCTAAATTTGTTTCCTAATAAGTGATTCCTTCATCGTTTGAGTTTATTCGTCTTACAGAAACTCTGGAATTACTTCCATTTGAATGTAAAGATGACGACTTAAACCATTTCTTATGGGATGATGCAAAGAAATTTTTACTAAAAGTAACAAAACTGGTTGTAGGTTTATTACATTAGATGCTTATGCAGAAGCTGTTAACTTTTATAGAAAGAATGGTTTTGATTTCTTTACGCATAAAGACGAAGGTGAAAACACTCGTCTCATGTTCTATGATTTAAAACCTTTCAAAGATGCCCTTGACGATAATAATTAGCGTCGGGGTACTTCGATATGAATATGCCTTCTGTATTGACTATAGTTTAATTGGAAACGCGGTGTGTTCCCAGTTGGATATAGGCGTTAAATGCTGATTGAACTTCAGTTGTCGATAGCTGTATTTAGTATCTGTTTGCCTTCATTCAGCCTTTAGTATCTCCTTGGGGTTGCTCCAGTATCTCTTTCGAGGTGCTTTAGTATCTGTTTACCCTACTAAACAGATACTGTTTAATGTCGAAACAGATACTGAAGCAACCCGAAGGAGATACTGGAGTGGGAGAGTATAGTTTGTAATACGCAAATTCTGTGAAACTCACATATTTTTAAACTTGCCCATTAGTCATGTAGTATAGGGCATGTCGTGCATATTCTTTAATTCTGTAGTCGCCATAGTTTGCTGCTTTTTTGATGAAATTATAGGCTGCTTGTCGTCTTTCCTTGCCACTTGAATATCTGTATTTGCATCCAAGTTTATGATAAGCCATTAACCCAAGACGGTAGTAGGCATCACCTTGACTTGAATCTTTCTTGATAATTTTCAGGTATATATCAAAAGCTTCATCGTACTTTTTGTTTGCGAACAATTCAGCGGCTTTACCACGTAAAGATATAATACTTTCACCAGTCCCACCTCCAGATTTGTTTGCAATCTCTGTAATTTTGCCGTTTTCAGCGATAATCCTTACAATATCAATGTATTTCTTCGTGGTGTATCCGACAGTAATGGTCTTTTGTACATGAACTTCATAGAAATTCTTGCTGTCTTCTTTCTTTGAAGACTTGATTTCCTCAAGAGCCTGTGTTTTGATTATCTTTGCCTCGATTGTTGGATTCTTTTGAACTGTGAAGTCAAAGAGACGTTTGATGTAGGCTGATGCTTCAAGGAAAGGGTCGTTAGTCTCGAAGTCAAACTCGGTAAATTCGTTTGGCAGATTGATTCTGCTACTATAACATAATCCGAGCGCAGTATTTCGTGCGATAATAAAGTCCTCAGTCTGCTGGCCTTCAGGATAATTCCCCTTGGCTATTATTTTGACGCTGTTATAGAATTTTTCAACTATGTTTCTTGCATCATAATCAGAAAATGCCATCAATATGTTTGAAACACCGAGCAATAGGATTAAAACTACTATTTTCTTCATGTTAAGCAACTGATTTAATAGATGTCTGTTCTATTTCTTCTTTGGCCGGGTGTCACCGTCCACATGATGCCAATATTAAACATCTTGAGTTTTGCGTCATCACGCTTCAGCAAGTCAAAATGGTTGAAATCGGCATATATGCCAAAATCCTGAATGGCACCAGCCCCTGTTACCTTAAATCCAAAGTGGCTTACTAAACCGTCGTTGATGCCACTTTTGCCATCGCATAAAGGGCCTTTATAGCTGAGTGCCTTGCTATATCTGCAACCAGCCTCTATCATGAAATGATACGTTTTGTCAACACCACCGAGTACAACAAATGCGGAGCCACCAACTAAAAGCCTTTTCAGATTGTTATTATCGTAGTCCTCATCTGCAAATTGTGTTTTGAACTGGTTGATAACATATTCGCCTGTAGCATAAATGCCCCAGTTCAAGTCACTCATCTTTCGTGTCTGATAGCCAATCTTTATGCTTGGGTGAATATCCTTGAATAAGTCATGAGCAGTATAACCAACAAAATCGTATGGTTTTAAGTCAAAGCCGTTTGTACTATAGAAAGGCACTTCAAATGTACTTTCAAAGATATTTGACTTAGTGAGTTCGTTTAGTCCCCATGTTGCAAAACTGGGAAATGCGGCTGTATAAATGTTGCCTGCTGCAAAGTCAACATGCAAAAATAAGTGATTGTCACGGGCTGTCTGCTGAGCTTTTGCAAAATTAGGCAATAGACAAACAGCTACTAATAGAGTCAATAATTTTTTCATATTTATTTCTTAATTAAATTGTTAATGTATTTGTTCTTGTCTGTTTGGGGAAGTTTGTCGAATGAGGTAATTAGCCAGCCTGCATTAGAGCCGCGACGTCCGATTTCCTCAACGATGAATCTGTAATCTGGCACATTGAAGAAGTGAAACTTTAGTTCAGAAACAGAAATGAAATTGATTTGCCCTGCGTATACCAATGTTAAAAACACAGAAAGTTGGTCAATCTTGTAGTCATTCTGCCTGTATCCAAATATATGTTGTCTGTCGTTCTTGAAAATGCTTTGTAATTCCATAAAATGAATTTCGTGCTCCACTGGGCTTATGGCACTTTTATGCTCTGTGTCAATAAGATTGCCATTGATGCCATCGGCTCCACAGAACGCCCATCTAAATTTGTTGTCTTTAATCCTCTCAGGACACAGAAATAGCGTTATTGTTTTGGGCTTTCCTTTATATGTGATGTTGCATTTAGCCTCTGCATACCACAATGAATCGGAGTAGTTTAGCTTCACCCCATTGTTTATGATGGCAGAAACAAATGGTATAGCATTTTGCTTGGCATCCTTATTCATTTGATGGTCAAGCAGCGAAAAGAGGTTTAGTTTCAAGAAATTCCCATCCGTTTTCTCAAGGCCAGGGTAAACCTCTTCACCATTGAAGCGTTTCATAAATTCATCAATGCTTTTTACATGCTCTGTGAACTCATGTTGCCAAGATGTGTCTAACTGCTGAGCTGGCACATGGCCAGCCAGCAATATAGATAATAATATTAAACAAATCCTTCCCATAGACCTAATATGTCTTAACAGCATAAATGTCGCCTAACAATACTAGCCATATCACTTGATTTGCGCCAGAAGGTGTTGGGATGATTTCCTTCTCCACATAAATCTTAACCTTTTTCTCGGTAATATCGTCATAGTCAGGGCGGTCTCCTCCGTTACCATGAAATTTCTGGATGAAATATGCCATTGCCTCGTATCTCCCATCGGGAGTTTCAAATATGTTGTCAACACGAACGGCATCTGCAGCCTCAATGACTACATTAGGATAGGTTAAGTTACGTAGATTCTTCAGATATTGCGTCATAGGTTTTGGAGGATATTTCCTGTAACGGTTAGAGGTTTGCATCTGGACAGGTCTATGCATTTTCCTGTTTCCATAGCCATCTATGTATTCATAAGACTTTCCACGCCCAATAAACAGTTCCAGAGCACTGGCTGTAGCAGCATCCTTACTGGCCTCACTCACTCCTGCCTTGCTGGCTATAGTGCCTAAGTACATCAGGAAATCCTCTATCTTTTGTTTTACGCGAATTTGGAGCTCTCCTTTGTCTTCGTCAGACAGCGTAACTCCTTGTGCAAAACTATTTTGCTGAAGCAGAAATATGCTAATCAAAGCAAGTAGAATTTTTGTCTTTTTCATATTCTTATATCTTATATTGCTATTTGTTAATATCCTTTTCTCATTTCATGCACAGTGACATAAGGCTTCCCGTTTTGGTCGGTTTCTTCCTTGATGACATTTAGCCTGAGAATGTTGGGACTCGTGGCTATCCTTCTAAGAAATTTGTCGGCAGACTCATAATCTACAACCGTCTTAAGATTTCTTCCAACAGTTACAACCGTGCCACCGTTACGGAAGCAGTTTTGTAAAATGCTGCTAATTTTGGCTATACGAGTGTCTGTGTCATAAGAAATAAATTGGGCCAAAGCCTGTGACAGATTAGATGTCGTTGCATTTGCTGGTATTGAACTTGGTGCTGGTGTGGGAGACACGGTGCCAGGATTTTGTATGGGGCTTGTTTCTCCACTTATATCCAATACGTCGTACGGAATTTGCTCCTGATGTGTATCCTCTGCTACTTTTTCCTTTATTGTGTTAATAATATTTTTCCATGTCGGTGCAGTCCTTTCTTCACAATATTTCACAAGCACGTTCCAGAAGGCCAGCGAATAGAATCCGCCTAAATCATGCCCTTCTCTGTCACGGGCACACCCTGATGTCTGACCAAGTTTGCTACTTGTTGCCATAATTTTTCCTCTGGTGTTAACGAACAGCCGTTTATAATTATCGGCAATGTTTACTTTAACTACGGTTGCTCCTTTCTTACCATCAAGGAAAGACTTCACGGAAATAGTACCGCTTTCATCAATATCATTGCAACAATCCGTAATGATTATACGCAGACGTGGATTCTTGCCGCGAATAATTTCTTCCACCTGTCGGACTGGTACAAACAGACTTTGAACAGCAGGATTATTCATACACATTTGCGGAAATTTGTCTTCCAGCCCCGCTTTTGCATGTGCGCCGTGACCTGAATAGTAGAAAAACACAATATCTTGTGACGAACAATTCAGGCCATTCAGCACCGCCATCAAATTCTGTTTGGTACATTTGCTACCATTGTAGACATAATCCACAACCTCATAGCCAATGTACCCCGCAATGGCATCAATCTCATCACAGGCTCGGTCATTGTCAACTTTCACACTGGAACCGATATTTTTGTCATCAGTTGCCGCAAAAATGATTTTGTGCAATTTCTGAGCGTTGACAAATTGTATGGTACATACGTATGTCAAGAGCATTAAAAATACTTTCTTCTTCATTTTTTCTCCTCCGTCTTGATTTTATTGTTTATCTCTACAAAATAATTACTGAAACGCTTTATGAGTTCTTTGTTGGTATAATTCCAATTGCACTGCACCTTACCATCATAGATTATCGTCCAAGTTCTATCTTGCAAGGAGATTAGTACATGCGCTGTTTGCTCCTTCTTTTTTACGAACTCAAACTCCAGTGAAGGTATGTATGGCGAGCGTATCTGGACACTATCATTTTTGTAATTTTCCTCATTTGCCAGTAGTAGATATTGAAGTAGTGCAATCTGTTTGGCATCCAAAGTTGTAATAAGCGTATCGCGGACAAAATGGTCATCAATCTCGATGTCGTTCTTTTCTACATTCTCTACTCCCTTCAGCGAATAAACTTTCACCTTATTAGGTGAGAACAATATCTCGGTCAAAGACTTGCCAAGGCTTTTGCATACTGCTGGGGATGGCTCAAACATTGAGCCAGTTTGTCTGCCTTTTGGCGTTTTCGCACTGCAAGATGTCGTTCCTACTACAGTTAATGTCATCATTAGAATAAAAAATAGCTTCTTCATGATTTTATTATTTTATAATCCAAGGCTTAATGATAGCGATATATTGAAATGATTACTCTCTGTATCGGCATAGGGTTTCATGCCGTTTACGGTAAAGTCTTTGTTGAATAGGTCGTAGCTCTGTCTGTCAAATGTTAACATAAGAGCTGTACCTGATTCAAATTTGGCACCGATACTGACGCACAAGGATACGCCATTGTTCAACTGGTCTTTGTCACTGCCATAAGCCCCTTTATAGCTAAGATAATAGTCGTAAGTACTACCAATCTCTACGATGGGACACCAATTGTAATCGTCAATCATATTCTCCAGTGGAGAAATTCGGATGCCTATTCCTGGGCGTAGACAGTTAATACGATGTTTTGTCCATTCGTCAGCGCCAGAAATCCGAGTTCCAAAGTTTTCATGTCGATAGCCGACTCTTGCATAAAAACCAACGGGAGTTTCTATGGGCTGCCATCCAAATTTTAGACTATATTCAAAGTCACGGAACAAATCAACTCCCTTAAACCCAAAGGTGTTGTGTCCTTCGTAGTCGACCTTCTGTCCGTTAACTTTTATCCGATTATATCGGTATGTAACAGAAGAGCCTGGAAATTTGTTCATTTCCTCAATGTCGTATCCTTGCAATCCTAAAATAACACCGTTAATAAATCTTGTTGGAAGGCCTAAAAGGCCCTCGGACCAGATGTTTCCTGAGTTACACTCAACACCGAGAATAAATTGTCCTTGAGCAGAAGCTGGGATTGGCAGAAGCAGTACTGCTAACATTGACAACAAAGCATTTCTCCATACACATTTTTTCTTTTTCATTTTGTTTTTTCTTTTTCATGCCTATTGTTCCCAGATTCGGCTGTCAAGTTTTTCTATTTACTGGCGGCATAAAAAGAAGACGTGGGAACTGTCTCTGCTGCTCGTCCCACGTGTAGAGGCCTTCGCATTGCCCGGAATTGTTGAACGAGCAACGCCGATAGCCCACGCCGATATGTTATACAGTTCATCCCCCAATACCAAATAACCAATTACTCACGATGCAAGTAATATGGTGCTCCGATAAAGGGAATGCGTATATACACATCCCGAGGACATCTGCCGTTGCTATATTCATGACAATTCCAGAAAGTTGCGAAGTTTCTACACGTCAAGAACAAAGCGCTTTGCAAACGCCTTTTTTATATGTCGTGACCCTTGTCGTCCCACCCAATGCCCGCCTTGATGTGGCAGCATAGCCCCCCTCACGGCTCGGCGTAGGCTGTCTTGGTATTATGGATTTAGAACACGTTCACTTCCCAAAAGACTCAAGACGTTAAGAGTCAGCCGCAAAATTACAGAAAAAACTCCAATTCGCCATCTTCGCAGGTGAAAAAGTGCTAAATTCCATGTGATTTTCACAGAAAGTAATTATTAGTGAGGTGAAAAATTGTTGTTTCTTATTAGCGGATGCCAATAATTGACAAGAACATGGCGATAAATGACGGTTCATATAAAATCATTTGGCAGTCCCGTTTTTTTGTCTTACCTTTGCACTGGTTTATGAAACAGATATGGTCTATAATAATAGGTTGTCTGCTGATAGCGGCTTGTGGGCAGAGCTATGAGGAGGCAAAGCAGCTGACCCGTCAGCAGCAGCGGGAGACGGTGCGTAAGGACTCGGCGGCACTGAAGGTGGCCGTGCTTCCTACGCTGGACTGTCTGCCGTTGTATGTGGCACAGTATTATGAGCTGTATGACACGTTGCACGGAGGGGTGAGGCTGAAACACTATATGGCTCAGCTCGACTGCGACACGGCATTGGAGCGTGGCTCGGTGGAAGGGGCGGTGACGGACCTTGTGAGGGCTATGCGTATGAGCAGGCAGGGTACGAAGATGCGCTATGTGGCGGCAACGAATGCCTATTGGCAGTTGGTGACGAACCGTAACGCACGTATCAGGCAGTTGAAGCAGTTGGACGGAAAGATGGTGGCCATGACGCGATATTCGGTGACTGATATGCTGGCCGACCGTGCTATAGACTCGGCCAAGCTGGATGGCGACCACGTGTTTAAGGTGCAGGTGAATGACTTGCAGGTGCGTATGCAGATGTTGCAGAACAACATCATGGATGCACTCTGTCTGACGGAGCCTTATGCCTCGGCGGCAAGGGTTATGAAACACCCTGTGGTGCTGGACACGAGGGCATTGGGGTGGCAGATGGGCGTTATTGCTTTTCGCGACGCGGAGATGAACCGTCAGGGCCGCAGTCAGCAGTTGCAGTTGTTTGTCAAGGCATATAATCAGGCTTGCGACTCTATCAATAAGAATGGTGTGATGCGCTATCGTGACTTGCTGGAGCAGCATTGCAAGTTGAAGAAGGAACTGCTGGACTCGCTGCCTGCTAACCTGAAGTTTGCCCATGCCAGTGAACCGCGTCAACAGGATATGGATGTGGCAGAGAAGTGGCTGGGGGAGAAATAGGCTATGGGAACGATAGACATTGCGCTGGGGCGCATCTTCCGGCAACTGATTGAAGGCAACGTGGGGCTGGCCATAGCCGAAACGGAAACGTATCTGTCGGCATGGCCTAACGCACAGACCACGGAGCGGCTGAACGTACTGAAGGATGAGTATGGGCTGATGACAGACTACTGGAAGCGGGGTGCGAAAGACCCGCAGCTGGACGAGCAGTATCAGCGGTTGTTGCAACGGCTGTATGTGCTGTGTGCCAATATTTCTATTCACAGACACATGAGCTCGTCATCCTATTTGCAGGGGTTGTATAACGGTGTCAGGCAACAGGGGCGTGGCTGGTCGCTGGCGGATGTCCGACAGGAGATGGAGAACTTCGTCAGCGAGGTGGCTATGCTGGAACTGGAGCCTGCCCATAAGAGAAAGGAGAAGGAACAAACGCTCTACTGTCACCATCAGGAGGCTATGACCAGCCTGTTCAACTATGTGCTGACGGGACATATATGGAGCGACGGGGTAGGGCAGGAAATGGAACAGATATTGTTGTCGCCCACCATAGACGGCAACGACCAGCAATTGCTGGTATCGGCGGTCATGCTGTCGTTGCTCAACCGCTTTGACATGGTGAAATTCCGACTGCTGACTCGTGTCTACCGCCTGTCGCAAGACGAGGAGGTGCGCCAACGGGCGTTGGTGGGATGGGTGTTGTCGATAGATGACGACTGGCTGACGGTGTACCCAGAACAGCGTGATATCGTGGGCGAGTTGTTGAAATCGACCCGCACGTGCAGGGAACTGACTGAGTTGCAAATGCAGTTAGTGTATGCGCTGAATGCGGAGAAGGACACGACGACCATTCAGCAGGAAATCATGCCGGACATTATGAAGAACAACTCGCTGCATATAACGCACAACGGTATAGAGGAGGTGGAGGAAGACCCGATGGAGGATGTGCTGAATCCCGATGCGTCGGAACAGCGCATGGAACGGTTGGAGACATCGTTCAGCCGTATGATGGATATGCAGAAACAGGGTGCCGACATCTATTTTGGTGGATTCTCGCAGATGAAACGGTTCCCGTTCTTCTATGATATCAGTAACTGGTTCGTACCGTTCTATATGCAGCATCCCGACATCAGCCAGTTTGTGCAGAAGATGGAGGGCAATAGCTTTGTGGAGAAACTGGTGCAACGAGGGCCTTTCTGCAATAGTGACAAGTACTCTTTCTTGATAGCCTTCCAGCAGGTGTTTGACCGTCTGCCTGAGCATTTGCGGCAGATGATGAAGCGCGGTGAGGCTTCTATGGGTGGCGAGATGGGGTCAGAAGAGCAAAGCTCGCCGGCATTTATACGGCGCAGCTATCTGATGGATGTCTACCGTTTCTTCCGTTTGTTCCCTAATCGCTCGGCACTCTGCAATCCTTTTGATACATCGAAGCAGGAACTGGGTATGTGCCTGTTCTTCGGCTCCAGTGTGTTGGCGGGTACCCCCTTAGAAGCTAAGAAGCGCGAAGTGGTGGCCATGCTGAAGAAACGCAAGTTGGAAGAAGCGGCTGCCTTGTTGCTGGAAACCTTCCCTGAGGAAATGCGCGACGTGCAGTATTATTTGTGGACGAAAGACTACGAGAAAGCCCTGCAGTTGGAACCAACGCATGAGAAGGCACTGGCTGGTTTTGCGCGTCAGGCATTTAACCAGTCAAGATACGAGGAGGCAGAGGAGGCATACGACCGTCTGCTGTTACTCAACCCTAACGCGACAAACTATATGCTGAACAAGGCGGTGTGTCAGGTGAACATGGAAGCGTATGAGGATGCACTGAAGATATTGTTTCGACTGGACTATGAGCATCCTGAGGACAAGGGCGTGAAGCGAGTGCTGGCGTGGGCGCTGACTTGTGAGGGAAAACTGGGACAGGCCGAGCAGCTCTTTCAGCAGTTGTTGAGGGAGCCGGCTCCGAAGGCATCCGATTTTCAGAACTATGGTTACTGCCTATGGTTGGAGGGACGCATCAGCGAGGCCGCCGACCAATTTCGGAGATATGGGGAGCTGATGGGAAACACGGACGGCAGTATGCGTGCCCTTGACGAGCATTGGCTTCGTCAGCGCGGCATCAGTCCGACGGAAATCAAGATGATGGCAGCCTTGATTGGTGCTTAGAGGAAAGGCTGCAGCAGGTGGGAGAACCAGCCGCGGAACTTCTGCCACCCCGTGCGAAACTCGTCCCATGACTGCTCTGTCAGTTCAAAACTTTTCTGCTTGTCACGCTGGAACATATTATCCAGTTCGCGCGTTGTCGCCTTGTCAATGATAACGGCATTCTCCTCGAAGTCGCATTTCAGACTGCGGGCATCCAAGTTGGTGCTGCCCACAGTGCAATACCGTCCGTCAACCATCATGATTTTAGAGTGGTGGAATCCGGGCTTATAGAGCCATATTTTGGCTCCGCGCTTCATGAGTTTATGTGCCTGATACAGGGCGCAGTCGGGGGTCAGCGGAATGTCACTCTTTGCTGACAGTAGGATTTCGACCTTTACGCCTCGGCGGATGGCCCGTGTCAAGGCTCGCGTAACGGTGGGAATCAGGGTGAAGTAGGGGTTAATGATATGGATAGAGTCCTGCGCCTGCTCAATGGCGTTGATATAGAAGGTGCGCATGATTTTGGGTGTAACGCCCGGCTCACGGTTGATAATGCCCACCATTTTGTGCCCCTTGGTATAGGTGGTGTCGGGCTTCAGCGATTCAAAGCGGGTCAGCGTTCCGCCTCGGTAGTATTTCATACCACTGACGCTTTGCCCTGTTGTGCGGTTCCATATTCGCAGGAAGATGCGTTGCAGCTCGTTGACGGCATCGCCCTCTATACGACAGTGCATATCGCGCCACTCGCCAACCTCCTCCGTACCTTTTATATAATAGTCGGCCACGTTCATGCCACCCGTATAGGCTATCTGCCCGTCAATAATGACAATCTTGCGGTGGTCGCGCCCAAAGATGTGGTTGACCCACGGGAATCGGATGGGGGAGTACTCCACGATGTCAATGCTGTCGGCACGGAGCGCCTTCAGGTGGTATTTCTTCAGTGGCTGGTTGTTGGAGTCGTTGCCAAAACCATCGAACATGGCGCGTACCTCAACGCCCTCCTTGCGCTTCTCGCCCAGTATGTCGAACAGCAACGAGGCAATGGAGTCGTTGCGAAAGTTAAAGTACTCTAAGTGGATGCTGCTCTTGGCTTGACGGATGGCACGGAACATATCGTCGAACTTCTCCTGTCCCGACATGAGCAGGGTTACGCTGTTATCGTGAGAGAAACGGATACCGTTCTCACGCAGGGTCTGTACCATCAGCGAGTCGCTTGTCTGCGCATTGGCAGACAAGCATAGTGCTGACGCGAAAATGATAGAAAGTCTTTTGAACATTACTGCCTCTTGTTCTTCAGTCGGTACTCAAGGGGAGTCATGCCGAACTTCTCCTTAAAGATGTTAATAAAGTTCTCAGCCGTCATGAAGCCCACGTTGATAGCCAGCTCGCTCATGTTGATGTTGGTCGTAATCAGCAGTGTGCAGGCGTGTTTCAGGCGCAGCTCGCGGACAATCTCAGCCGGCGTCTTGGTCGTGATGTTACGAATCTTATGGAAGAAGGGAACACGTCCCATGCCCATAGCTGATGCCATTTCGTCAAGACTAATCTGGCCGCGGCTCATGTTCTGCAGCACGAACTGCTCCACGTTACGCATGAGCTGCTGGTCCATGAAGTTATTCATCGAGTAGTCGCCGATGGTATTGCCCTCATAATACTTGGCCAGCATGTTGTTTTCGTTAGGAGCCTCGGCGGCAGGCTGCTCCTGTTCAGGCTGCATCGTCGCCTCGGTTGTGTTGTCTGGCTGTGCATTGCTGCTCTTCACGTCGTCGTCATAAACCATCGTAGCCGTTGTCATGCTGGCGTTCTGGCCCTCCAGCATTCGGGTCTCCTTGCCCTCGATAACGTTCTGGTTCACCTCGATAGGAGCCAAACCTAACAGCTTGTTGAAGCGGAGCACAGCCTCTTGCATATTGAACGGCTTGGCCAGATAATCATCAGCGGCCAGTGTGATATTCAGGTCTGCCATGTCCTGCTGGGTAAGCACACCGTCGGTAAGCAGTACAAACTTGGTTCTGCTTCTGCGTGGGTCTGACTTGAACTGGTTGCAAAGCTCGCTGCCTGTCATGGTACCCATATCTTGTTTGCAGATAACGATGTCGGCGTTCAGCGTTTCAATATCGGGCAGAGCATCTTTGATGTTGTCGTAGGTGTGGAAGTTGTAGACGTCGCGCAGGTGGGCGTTCATAAAGGCAAGGAAGTCGTGGCTGGTGTCAATGAGCACCACGCTGAACTTCTTAGACTGCTCGTCAACCTTGAGAGAGCGCACGTCAACGGCCAGTTCCTTGGTGTTGGAAGCCGTCAGAGCCACCTCGCCACGGTCGTTCAGCTCCAGCTTGTCCTTGGCTGACGACTCTGCCTTCTTCTCCGGGTTCTCCAACGTGCTTTGCATCTCCGATATGCGGGTGATGACCTGCAGCATCTGGAAGTGGAGCGAGTTCAGCTGTTCACGACCCTCGAGGGATTGCTCCTTCTCGGCCATGTTGCCTATGATGGTGGTCATGCGGGCCATAGGCTGGCGCAGCTCGTCGCTGGTTAGCTTGATTTCCTCGCGCTGGCGTTTCAGCTCGTCAATAACGGTCTTCTTGCGCTTCCATACAGCTCTGAACTTCTGGATGCCATATCGCCAGATGGCCAAGGTCAGGATGGCAATGATGACATAGACGGTCAGCATCCACCACGACAGCCACCACGGGCGGTCAATAGTGATTTCGAGTGTGCGCTCCTGATTGCTGACGGCACCGTCGGCACTGACAGCCTTGACGTGCAGGACATACTTACCGCTGGCCAAGTTGTGGAACCTGACCCCGTGCAGCAGGGCATCGCCGTTGCGCCAGTCGTGGTCCAGCCCTTCCATCCAGTACATGAACTGCAAGCGCTCGCCCTGATTGTAGTTACCAGCGGCAAACTTAATGGAGAAGCTGTTCTGATTGTTGCTCAGTTCTATCTTCTTACTCTCGTTAAGAGCCTGAGGCAGAATAATGTTGCCGTCGTATTCGACGCCCGTCAGGATTTCCTCCTCGCCGACGAAGAGCTGTGTCAGCATGACGCGCGGCAGCGACTCCTGCTCGTCCTTGCTGTCCTGACGCACCCAGTTGACACCATACAGTCCGCCGAGCAACACGTTGCCGTCCTGCTTCGTCAGGATGGCTCCCATATTGAACTCGTTGCTCTGCAAGCCGTCGCTAACGTCATAGTTGTACAGTCCGTAGTTGAAAGTGCCGTCTTCGTGGTTGCGTTGCACGACGACGCGGCTGACACCGTTGCTGGTGGTAATCCAGATGCTATGGTTCTTGTCCTCCGCGATACCGCATACCGAGTTGTTACACAGTCCGTCCTTCTCGGTAATGTAGTTTAGCTCGTCGTTGTCTAAGTTCAGGATGTTGAGGCCCTCGCGCGTTCCAATCCATATCAGGCCACGCGAGTCTTCATGTACTTGGGTGATGTAGTTGTTCGTAAATGCTGCCAGATTGGTCGTGTTACCCGTCAGCACCGTCTTCTTGCGGTTTGAGAGGTTGAGAATTACCAGCCCCTCGCCCGTGCCAATCAGCAGGTTGTTGTTCTTGCCGTAGAACAACGACGTGATGTTATTGGTGTTTAGCATCCCGTTCTCCCTCGTGTACGAAGAGAAGGTGTTCATCTTTGGGTTATACACCTGCAATCCACCGTTGGTGGCAATCCACAGGTTGCCAGTCTGGTCGCTGCAAAGGGCGTTGATGTGGTCGTCAATCACCGTCTTCATGCTGTCACGGGACACAGAGTAGAAAGTGCTGGCACCGTCCTTGATACGGGTCAGTCCGTTCTGTTTGGAACCCACCCACAGGCTACCGTCGGGCGTGGTCGTCAGGGCTGAAACCTTATGACTGGCCAACGGGCCTTCGTAGCCGATGACACCCTTGTCGCCCGTGCCGTACCAGATGTGGCCGTCCTTGTCCTGCGTTATTGCCGTGATGTCGCCGTTGATGAGCGACTGGAACTTATAGATGTTGTTGCCGTAGTAGGCCAGTCCAGACTTCTCCGTACCCACCCAGAGCAGGTCGGTGTCGTCGATGTAGACACTCTGAATGCCAATGACATCCTGCGTCTTCTGGCTGTTGGCACGATAGGGCTGCACGGGCTCCATCTCGTGGTTGTTCACGTTGGTGCGTATCAGCCCCGTGCGGTCCGTTCCTATCCAGATGTTACCGTTGCGGTCGCCCGCCATGCCGTTCACGCTGTGGTCAACGCTGATGCCCGTCAGCCCGAGCTGGTTGCCGATGGTGGTGTCCCACACGTTGGTGTTCTTGTTGTAGAGCATCAGCGTGCCTTGACCGTAAAGCCAGATGTTATCCATCTGGTCGGCAAACACCTTCAGCGAGTTCGTCTTACGCAGTCCCTGCCGAGCCACGTAGTCGGTCTGCCACACCGTGTGCTGCTGGTGCATGATGTCGCAGCACACCAGCTTGCCGTCGTTATAGACAAGGATGGCACCGTCGCGGCACTCGCCGATAGAGCAGATAACGCCCTGCGGGATGCCGTGCGCATCGTTGGTATAGCTGAACTCGTAGCTTGTCTGCTGCTGCATATTGTAGGCTATCACACCCTTGTTGGGAATCGATGCCCATACGTTCTTGTGACTGTCGACGTAGACAACGTTGGGCTGTCCTTCGATGCCCATGCGGCTGAAGGCCTGCTTCATGTCGCGCTCGAAGTTCTCCGACTGCGGATGATAGATGCAGTAGCCTGCCGAGGTGTGTATCAGCAGGGTACCCTCCAGCGTCTCCTGAATGCTGCTGATGTAGCTGTCGGGCAGCGACGAGCCGTTTTGCGAGTTACACTGGAAGTTATGCAGGGTGTAGCCGTCGTAGCGGTAAAGGCCGGCGGGCGTTCCCAGCCACACATATCCTCGTGAGTCTTTGAGCACACAGTTAATCTGACTGCTGGTCAGTCCGTTGCGGGCATCCAGTGTCTTAAACAGGTAAACGCCTACAGCTGCCAATGGCAGTGCGAGCAGCAAGGCTAATAGTATTCTTCTCAGTATCTTCATATATACCTTATTTATTATAGTACACAGGCATAGCGGTCGACAATGCCCAGCAGATGGTTGGCGCTGTCGGTTACCAGTATGTTATGTATCTTGTATCTGTTCATTATCTCTTGTATGTCTGATATTTTGGCCTGCGGGCCGACGGTCTTCGGGGTGCGCGTCATGATGTCGGCCACCGTGCGGCTAAAGAACTCGGCCTGCCATTTCTCCATCGCACGTCGGATGTCACCGTCGGTGATAAGCCCCTCTATCTGGTCGCCCTTCATGGCTACGCCCAGCCCCAGCTTACCCTTGCTGACAAGGATGATAGCGCTGCCTAACTGCATATCCGCCGTCAGGATGGGCAGGTGCTCGGTCAGCATCACGTCCTGTGCCGTGGTGAGCAGCCGCTTGCCCAGCTCGCCCCCCGGGTGGAACTGTGCAAAGTCCTGCGGCTGGAAGTTGCGCTCCTCCATCAAGGCAACGGCCAGGGCATCGCCCATCGCCAGCGTTGCCGTGGTCGAACTGGTGGGAGCCAAGTTCAGCGGGCAGGCTTCTTTCCTGACGCTGATATTCAGGTGGCAGGTGGAATATTTGGCCAGCAGCGACTGCGGGTTGCCGCTCATGCCGATAATAGGAATCTGCCTGTGCAGCACCACGGGTATAAACCTAAGCAGCTCGTCCGTCTGGCCAGAGTTGGATATAGCCAGCACCACGTCGTTCGTTGAGAGTACGCCGAGGTCGCCGTGGAATGCGTCAAGCGGATTGACGAAGAAAGCCGGTGTACCCGTGGAGGCCAGCGTCGCCGCTATCTTGGCACCGATGTGCCCGCTCTTGCCCACGCCCGTGACGATGACCTTGCCGCTGCACGCCATGATGAGTGCCACGGCACGGTCGAAGTTGTCGTCCATCTGGGGTATCAGGTCGAGCACGGCCTGTGCTTCGTCCTTGATACATTGTATTGCGTGTTCTCTTACCGTCATTGTTCCGTTTCCTATTGTCTCAATCTCTGAATCAGCTCGTCCAGCCTGTCCAGTTCCAGCATGTTGGCGGCATCGCTAAGGCCAAGGTCAGGGGTGGGATGCACCTCGAAGAACCAGCCCGTGGCTCCGAAAGCCTTGGCAGCCATAGCCATCTGCGGCACGAAGCGACGGTCGCCGCCCGTCTTGTCAGCTCCGCCCGGTCGCTGTACGCTGTGGGTGCAGTCCATGACCACCGTGTCGACCAGCTCCAGCATATCGGGAATGTTGCGGAAGTCGACCACCAGATTGCCGTAGCCCATCATGTTGCCGCGTTCCGTCAGCCACACCTCCTGTGCTCCGGCTTCGCGAGCCTTTTCTACGGGGTAGCGCATATCCTTGCCGCTCAGAAACTGGGCTTTCTTGATGTTCACCGTGCGCCCTGTTCTGGCCGCAGCCATTAGCAGGTCGGTCTGCCGGCACAGGAATGCGGGTATCTGCACGATGTCAGCCACCTGCCCCACTGGCTCGGCTTGCCAAGCCTCGTGGATGTCGGTCAGCAGTCGCAACCCGTATTTAGCCTTCACGTCGCTCAACATCTGTAGCCCCTTGTCAATGCCCGGCCCCCGAAACGAGTGCAGCGAGGTGCGGTTGGCCTTGTCGAAGGAAGCTTTGAATATGATGTCAGTGCCCTGTCGCTGGTTGATTTCCACCAGCTTCTTGGCCACGGTGTCCAGCAGTTCTGCCGACTCGATGACGCAGGGCCCTGCGATAAACGTTTGCTTCATAGCGTATACACGTTTCACTTTTCCCGAGCAAAGATAGTGAATATTTTACATAAAAGCATGATTTTGGTCAATTATTTAACGCAAAATAATGAATTAGGGAGGAAAACAGACGGTGTCGGCCCGTTTTCCCGTCCCGTCCGTGCGTATTGCCTCTTTTGGAAAGAACGGGCCTTACCCTCGGAAAGAACCGTTCTTTCCATGAGTAAGAGCCGTTCTTTCCGGGGGTAAGAGCCGTTCTTTCTCAGCCTTGCCTTAGTTCCTAATGTGTACGTCCTGTTGGGGGAATGGAATTTCGATGCCGTTTTGGTTCAGCGTGTCGTAGATGGTACGCAGCACGTCGCTGATGACGTATGACTTCTTGACGGCATCGGCCCAGACGAACATCTTGAGGTTGACGCTCGAGTCGCCCAGTTCGCCAACCACCGACTTCACCTTCTTCGTGTTGTCCATCCACTGGTGGTGCAGCCCGTCGACGGCTGCGTCGACCAGCGCAATGACCTGTTGCAGGTTGCTGCCGTAGGCCACTCCGTAGGGTATCACCTGCAACACGTAGCCGTGGTTGCGCGTCAGGTTCTTGTAGTTCTTGGAGAACAGCTGCGAGTTCTGGAATGTGATGACCTCGCCGTAGAGCGACTCTATCACGGTCGACGTGTAGCTGATGCTGGTCACCTTGCCCATCGTGCCGTCTACCTGTATCCAGTCGCCCACCTTGATGCGGCCCGTCATGAGCGAGATGCCGTAGTAGATGTTCTCGATAATGTCCTTCGACGCAAAGCCAATACCGGTCGACAAGCCGCCCGTCACCACCATCAGCCACTCCATCGATATGCCAAGGATGGCCATTGTTATCAGGAACCACGCTCCCCAGATTATCACCTGCACCACGTTCCTGCCCATAACCTCACGGCTGGCTGCCGTCGACGCATCCTTGATTTCGTAGTGCATCCGCATCAGCTTCAGCACGGTGCGGTTGACGTAGGAGAAGATGAACCACAGGTTGACCACCAGCGAGAGCGACAGGATGCTGACCTTCAGGTGGCTCAGGTTGATGAAGTTGGTATTGAAAATGCGCCAGCACAGGTCTGACAGGTTAAACACGTCGGCAGCCCACCAGATGCTAATCATGACGGAGCAGACCCCGAGGATGGGCAGCAGCACCTGATGCGACAGGTCGTAAACCCACGTCTTGGTGACGGGCTTCTCGCTGAAGCGGTGCTTGTCGCCATACAGCTTGATGTACTGCGACACGCAGGTGATGGTCAGGATGCAGGTCAGCTGCATGGTCCACCATATCAGTATCTGGACGGCTATCAGCGTATAGCCCGTCCACGAGCAGACGACGGAGGTAACGAACACCGTCAGCGATATGTAGGTGTAGAATATATCCGAGCGCGGAATGTTCTGGTTGTGCCGCCTGATGACGCTCCACTGCCACAGGGCGCAGAAGAGCAGTATCGGGGGGAATAGCACGTTGACCAGCTCGTTGGGAATCAGGATGATGCGGAAGGCTATCACTAAGAAGCAGACAGCCAGCAGTGGGGTGTAGATGCGGAAGGCACTCTCTATCTGGTTGCCGTTGACGCGCAGCAACAGCGATATGAGGATGACGCCCATCAGCCATGCAAACTCTACCAGCAGGTTGGAGGCCATGACGATGAAGTTCTGCTTGGTGATGACCATCGTCACGCCCAAGATGAGGGCAAACGTGATGGTGGTCGTGGCCATGGTGATGCAGGCCCGTTTCTTCATAAACTCCTCGGTGCGCAGCCGTTTGGGCACTACGAAGCGGATGACGATGAAATTGAGCAGTGAGGCAACGATGGCGTAGAGGATAGTGGAGAGGAGCAGGCCGAAAATCCAGCGTGAGTCCCATTGCGAGTTCTCGTTGGGCTTGTACTTCTTCCTGACCGTCTGGGTCATCTCCTGCCACTGGGCGGGCCAGTTCTTCAGGATGCTCAGGAAGCTGTCGCCCCCGTTCTTGAAGATGCTGGTCTGTATATCGTTATACCGCTTCTGGGCGTAGTCGTTCAGGTGGCTCAGCCGCTTCTCCGTCGTGTTGTAGTAGCGGATGTAGTCCTGCATGGTGGTGCGGTTCTTCTTCAGCGAGTTGCGGATGCTGGTGGCCAGTGCCAGACAGCTGTCGCGGTCGGCCTTCGCCTTTTTGCTCAGTATGTTGACGGGCATGGCCTTCAGTGTGCCTATCAGCGAGTCGTAGCGGGCAATGTCGTTGTTGGTCTTGTTCAGGAACGTCTTAAACGGCAACCGCTGCCGCTGAAACTGCCGATACTGGTTGGTGGCCTCGTTGCAGGCGTATGTCAGGTCAAACACGTACTCTTGCTTCTGCGAGTACAGCATCAGCGAGTTCTGGTTCGAGCGCAGCATGGTCTCCATCAGCTGGTTGCGTACCGACTCGCTCTGCTTCTTGTTCTGCTCCGCCTGACCCGACAGCTCGTTGTGGTAGTTCGTCAGTTCCGTGCGCAGTATCTGCAACGTCTGGGGCAGGTCTTTCTCCTTCAGCACGGCCTGTGTGCCGAGGGTGACCAGCAGCGTCAGCAATATTGTTAAAAGCCTTTTCATCGTAGTGGTTTCTCCTTTTTGCGTGCAAAGTTAGAAATAAATTCTCATTCCTCCTTTCTAATTTCCCTTTTTTTCGTACCTTTGTAGCAAAAAGGACATGATACTGATTGCAGACAGTGGAGGCACCAAGACCGATTGGACGTTGCTTCACTCCGTAGACTCCCAGAGTAGCACCGTCGTTGCTACCTTTCATACACAGGGCATCACCCCCATTCACCAGTCACAGGCGGTCATTCGTCAGATTCTTGGGCAGGAGCTGATGTCGCAGCTCTCTACCTTTCCTCGGGCACAGCTTATCCACTCAGGCGTGCTGGAGGCGCCGTTGCTCTCTAACATCAGCGTTTTCTTCTATGGCAGTGGCTGCACACCGGCCCACGTGCCCTTGATGAAGCAGATGCTGGGCGAGGTGTTCTCGCCCGACAAGGTTGAGGTGCATAGCGACCTGATGGCTGCCGCCCGTGCGCTTTGCCAGCGCGAGCCGGGCATTGCTTGTATCTTGGGCACGGGGGCTAACAGTTGCTTGTACGATGGTACGGCTATTGTGCAGAACACGCCAGCACTGGGTTACATCTTGGGCGATGAGGGCGGTGGTGCCGTGCTGGGGCGTTTGTTTATGAATGCCATCTTTAAGAATCCGCAGTACGCCGCCATCCGCGATGCTTATCTGGCGGAAACCAAGCTGACGCAGGCCGATATTATAAATAAGGTATATCGGGAACCGCTGGCCAACCGATTCCTTGCCACTACCTCTTTGTTCATAGAGCAGCATCTCGACGAACCGTTGCTCATCGACTTGGTGATATGCAATTTCCGCCAGTTCTTCCGCTGCAACATTGTGCCTTACCAGCACACCGACCTGCCTGTCCACTTTGTAGGCTCGATGGCGTTCCACTACGGTCGGCAGCTGGAGCAGGCTGCCCAGCTGGAGGGCTTCCGCATAGGCCACGTCATGAAGAGCCCTATGGAGGGTCTGATAGCCTATCATTCTAAATCTTAAACCCTGAATTATAACCGATGAAGAAAGTCCTGTTGTTCCTGCTTACCGTAGCAGCCGTGATGGCTTGTCAGCCCAGACAGACTGATAGCCCTGATTTTGTACGTGTGGAGAATGGCCATTTCGTGCGTGGTGGTCAGCCGTATTATTATGTAGGCACCAACTTTTGGTATGGTGCTATCCTCGGTTCGGAAGGGCAGGGGGGCGACCGTCAGCGGCTTGTCCGTGAACTGGATGCCATGAAGCAGTTAGGCATTGACAACCTGCGCATCCTCGTTGGCTCCGACGGCGAGCGGGGCGTAACGACAAAGGTGGAGCCTACGCTGCAAATCAAGCCAGGCGTTTACAACGACACCATCTTGGCTGGCCTTGATTACCTGCTGATGGAGCTTGGCAAGCGTAAGATGGTGGCGGTGCTCTACCTGAACAATTCGTGGGAATGGAGTGGGGGCTATGGCTTCTATCTGGAGCACGCTGGCTTGGGTCGCCAGCCGCGTCCCGACGAAGTGGGCTATCCTGCCTTCATGCAGGCCATGTCGCAATATGCCTCCAACGAGCGTGCCCACCAGCTGTTCTACGACTACGTGCGCTTCATCATTGGACGCACCAACCGCTACACAGGCGTGAAATATACCGACGACCCTGCCATCATGTCGTGGCAGCTCGGCAACGAACCACGCGCTTTCTCCAAGGAGGCACTGCCTGCCTTCGAGCACTGGCTGGCCGAGGCTTCCGCCCTTATCCGCTCGCTCGACAAGAACCACCTCATCAGCATCGGCAGCGAAGGTTCGTGGGGCTGTGAGAACGATTACGACTGCTACGAGCGCATCTGTGCCGACCGCAACATCGACTATTGCAATGTCCACCTCTGGCCCTACAACTGGGGCTGGGTCAACCCCGATTCGCTGGTAGAGCATCTGCCGCAGGCCTGCCAGAACACCAAGGAGTACGTCGACCGCCACTTGGCTATCTGCGCCAAGCTGAACAAGCCACTCGTCATGGAAGAGTTCGGCTATCCCCGTGACGGCTTCAAGTTCGCCCTTGGCACCCCCACCACAGGCCGCGACGGTTATTATCGTTACGTGTTCTCACTCATTTCCGACAACGCCCATCAAAGCGGCCACTTCGCCGGCTGCAACTTCTGGGGATGGGGTGGCCAAGCCAAGCCCCGCCACGAACAATGGCAGCCGGGCGACGACTACACCAACGACCCCGCCCAAGAAGCACAGGGCCTAAACAGCGTCTTCTCTACCGACAAGTCCACCCTTAAAGTCATCGCTGACGCTATAAGCCAAATAAAGAAGTAGGGAATCCTTTTGTTAATACGTGATTTTTTCTGTATTGACTATAGTTTAATTGGGAACGCAGTATGTTCCCAATTGGATAAAAGCGTTAAAACTGATGATAGAATTTCAGCTGCACTACACGCCGGTTGGACTTTTTCTTTTCAACGAGAGCAGACAAAAATCAGCAATCTCTTTATAAATAGAAACTCCCACCGAAGCGGGAGTATAGGTTTTACCCTTCGGCCATTATGGCCTTATTGTGATAAGATGTAGGAAATCTTACTGGTTGCAAATTTAGAGAATTATTTTGTAATATCAAAAATAATCTGTACTTTTGCCGTAGTATTTAACTAATATTATTACTATGGAAAGAATCCTTGGAATAGACACAGGTATAAGTAGCCATGGGTGGGCTATAGTAGACAAGGGAGAAGGACGTACCCGACTTGTTGCAAAAGGTACGAATATCTTTTCCGAAGATGTTAAGAACGGGGAAAATGGCAAAGAATCTTCAAAAGCAGCAGAGCGCACAGGATATCGCTCTGTCCGTAAACACTATTGGCGGAGAAGATTAAGAAAAATACGACTGCTAACAATATTAAGTAACCACCATTTATGTCCTCCTTTGGATAGCTCAAGTTTACGATTATGGAGGCTGAAAAAGATTTATCCAGACAACGAGTTGTTTATGGAGTGGCAGCGAACAGAGGATAAGAATGATATAAATCCATATAGATACAGGTATATTTGTTTAACGCAAAAGTTGGATATGACAGATATTACCCAACGCTATATTCTTGGCCGTGCACTCTATCATATTAATCAAAGACGGGGCTTTCTTAGCAATCGTAAAGTCATGCCAAAAGAATCGGATGGTGCTGTGAAAGAGGGAATAAGTTCCTTAACCGCAAAGATGAATGAAGCAGGCTGCGAATATCTTGGAGAATATTTTTATCAACTCTACCAACAAGGAGAAAAAATCAGGAATCACTATACAGCTCGCAAAGAACATTACTTAAAAGAATTTCATGCAATTTGTGCGAAACAAGAACTTGGCGAAGAGCTAATCAAGAATCTGGAAAGAGCTATTTTTTACCAGCGTCCGTTAAAGTCGCAAAAAGGACAAGTTGGAACATGTACTTTTGAAAAAGGCAAGTCTCGTTGTCCGTCATCGCATCCTATGTATGAGGACTTTAGGATGTACCAATTCTTAAACAGTATAAAGTTGCAGGTTTGTACACAGTATGAGAATACGGAAAGAGGGCTTACGGATGAAGAAAAGGAAAAAGTTATTCCTTTGTTCAAACGTAAGTCAAAACGTACATTCCCATTTGAAGATATTGCCAAGAAATTAGCAGGCAAGAATAACTATTGCTATTATAAGGATAGTAAGGATAAACCATATAAATTTAACTATCAAATGGACACGCCAGTGTCTGGAAGTGTGGTGAATGCTCAGCTGGAAGAAATCTTCGGTGAAGACTGGCTAAATAGTGTTGGCGAGGTCTACACCCTTGCTAAAGATAAAACGCGCTTTCAGATAATGAACGATGTGTGGCATGTGTTGTCCTTCTATGACGATGATGAAAAGTTGAAAGAGTTTGCAAAGAACCGTTTGCAAATGAATGACGAGCAGGCAAAGGCATTTAGCAAAATATCTCTGCCTCACAATTATGCTGCACTGAGTTTGAAGGCCATCCGTAAGATTCTTCCTTATATGCGCGACTATGGTTTGATATATTCAGAGGCCGTATTCTTGGCTAATCTGGTGGAAGTGTTACCTCGGCATATCTGGGGAATCAAGGAAACGCGCGAGGCAGCCATAGAGACTGTTATTGAAGTCATGCACTCTTATGACAAGAATAATGTTGATGGCCTAACGCTGGAAATATGTGTAAAAGGGTTTTTGAAAGAGCGGTACAATGTCACTGATAGTGATTTGAAGAAATTGTACCATCCTTCTATGATAGACCTATATCCTCGCCAGCGACCAAATGACGATGGTATCTATCAATTAGGCTCTCCTCGTATTAGTAGTATCAGAAATCCGATGGTCATGCATTCGCTGTTTCGGTTGCGCAAAGTAGTCAATCTTTTGTTGAAAGAACGAAAAATCAACCCGGACACCAAGATTCATATTGAGTTCTCCCGCGATTTAAACGATGCCAATCGGCGATGGGCTATTCAGGCTTGGGAGCGTGACAATGGGAAGGAACGTGAAAGATGCCGCAAGGAAATAGAGAAGCATATTGCCAATCCTTCAGACAGGGATATTTTAAAGTATCAGTTATGGGAAGAACAAAACCATAAATGTCTCTATACAGGTAAGGAAATTTGCATTACTGATTTCTTGGGCGACAATCCTCAATATGATATTGAACATACTATTCCTCGTAGTGCTGGTGGCGATAGCACAGAAATGAATCTGACACTTTGCAGTAGCAGGTATAATAGAGATGTGAAAAAGACCAAACTTCCTACACAGTTGGCTGAGCATGATGAAATACTTGAAAGAATAAAGGGATGGAAAGGAAAATACGAAGATTTGGATAAATCTATTCGTAAACTGAAAGGCAGTCGTGGAACGACAAAGAAAGAAAAAGACGATATTATCAGAAAGAGGCATCTGTTATCATTGCAGCGTGATTACTGGCGTGGAAAGTATCAGCGATTTACTATGACGGAGGTACCAAAAGGATTTTCGCGCCGTCAGGGAGTAGACATTAGCGTGATTTCTCGTTATGCCCGAATGTATCTGAAGTCAGTGTTTAAACATGTATATGTTGTAAAAGCTATTGCTACGTCCGATTTTAGAAAGATGTGGGGAATACAGGATGAATACACTAAAAAGAACCGTGACAACCATATCCACCACTGCATTGATGCTATTACGATAGCTTGTATAGATAAGGCGGAGTATGACAAACTGGCCCAGTTTTATAACGAACAGGACAGGGGTAAGAAGCCTGTCTTTAAAAAGCCGTGGCCGTCGTTTGTTGATGACATCAAGCAGATACAGGATGAACTGTTAATTGCCCATTACTCTAAGGACAATCTGCCCAAGCAAGCCAAACGCGATGTAGGGAATAACAAGAGCGTAAAAATTGACACCGCAAGGGCCTCCTTACATAAGGCCACCTATTACGGAGCAATAGAAGTGAATGGTAAAAGGAAATACGTTGTCCGTAAAAGGCTTGATAAATTAGAGGAGAAAGATGTCAAAAATGTTGTTAAAAACATAGTCGACAGTGAAGTGCGTTCTAAGGTGGAAAATGCGATTCGGCTTCATGGTTCACTAAAAAAAGCTCTAAAGAACACTATTTGGATGAATGAAGAAAAGCAGATACCTATCAGAAAAGTACGTGTTGAAGAGAAAATCACTCGTCCAATCGATATACGCCAGCAGCGCGACCAATCAAAACATGAATATAAACGGCAATTCCATGTGCAGAACGACCGCAATTATATGATGGCGATTTATATCGGACAAGATAAAAAAGGGAAGGAGAAACGGGATTTTGAGCCGATTAATAACATTACGGCGGCAAATTTCTATCGGCGAAGCAATGACAAAATTCCCGTAGACCACCAACTTGTACCATTACATAAAAGTGGATGTCCTCTTCGGTACAAATTAAAGACTGGTATAATGGTACTTTTATACGAGAATGGTCCAGAAGAAGTGTGGGACTTTGACAGGAAGAACTTGCAGAAGAGACTATATAAGGTGACGGGTATATCATCAACGGTTATACGAGGAAAATATGATTATGGAAGAATAGAGCTGGTACATCACCAAGACGCTCGTCTTAGCTCTGAAATAAAAAAGAAAAATGGGAAATTCAAGTCTAATGAAGAGTTTAGGTCTGGAATAGAGTTACTTCATACTCAATTCAAGGCTCTTGTCCAAGGAGTAGATTTCGAAATTAATGATTTAGGTGAAATAAAAAGGCTGATATGATAAAACAGACACTAATGTATACTTAGCCTGTATACTTATCTTTGGCTCCTGGGGGGGGAATGGTAAGTATTCTTAAAAAGGAGAAAAAAGTGCCAACAGAGCCTTTACAATTGGAATTTTTTTAATAACTTTGCAATGAAATTCACATCAAGAGCCACTTCTTAGGGATTTAAATGTGGTGTAATTGCCTGTAATGTAGTATAATATAGTGCCTAAGTTGTGGTTTGATGTAGGAATAGATAAACAACTTTTGAATTTTACTCGGTCAATATTAACCGGTTGTGGTTTGATGTAGGAATAGATAGATAAACAACTAACGTTTGGCGGATTCTGAATCATGCAAATTAAGGCAGTTATATGCAGAACGTAACTCTCATTTTGCCTTTATTTAGCCTCCAGTATCTATTTGGGGTTGCTCGAGTATCTGTTTCGAGGTGCTTTAGTATCTGTTTACCCCCCTAAACAGATACTGTTTAATGTCGATGTAGATACTCAAGCAACCCGAAAGAGATACTGGAGACTGCGGCTTTGTATATAACAGGCAAATATCGTGTATTCAAGGTACAGTTTCTATCAGGTCAATCCTTCTGTGAGGAACTTCCTCAAGTGGAGATGAGTGATGCCGTTGTCATCGGCCTTGGTGACAAGGGGAGTCATAGAAATGACATACTTAGGGTAATTGTCCTGAATAGCACGGAGAGTTCCAAACTCCCGCTCCCGCGTCTTTTCGTCAGCAATGATATAAGAAACCTGAACATATACCCGCTTCCCTGCTGGTTTCGTGCAGACAAAGTCTATTTCTCCCGCTTGCAGTTGTCCTACCAACACTTCATAGCCAAGGCGGACGAGATGGTTATATACTATGTTTTCTATGACTTTCTCGATATCTCCCTCTCGTGTACCGCCCGCAAGGGCATTGCGGATGCCGTGGTCCTCAAAATAAAACTTATCGTTGCTTTCAAACAGCCGCCTGCCGTGAATGTCGTAACGGCTGACCTTGTGAATGGCATAGGCATTGCACAGGTATCTGGTATAATTGATAACAGCCGTTGAAGTCATATTTTCTCCCTGCGACTTCATGTATTTGGAAATGCTGTTGGCAGAGATTAGCTTGCCTGTGTTGTCGGAAAGGAAATGCACAAGATTTTCGAGGAAAGCCACATTACGAATCTGGTTGCGCAATACCACGTCTTTCAGCAACACCGTGTGATAGACATCCATCTGATAGTCGCGTGCATCCTGCTCGTCAAGTCCCATCTTCGACAAACCGGGTAGTCCTCCAAACTGAATATATTTAGCCAATGTATCGTCTGTATCTGGAAGATTGTGGAATTGCATGAACTCCTCATAACTCAGGGCTTGGATATAAATCTCCCTGTAACGCCCACCTATCAGCGTACTCAAATCGCTGCTGAGCATTTTAGAGTTAGACCCCGTTACAACAATTTCCACGTCAGGCTCTTCATAGTAGCTTCTGACACTCCTTTCAAATGCCTCTATATCCTGAATCTCATCAATCAATATATAGTTTGTCTTTCCTGCCACGCGATGCGCATCAATGTAGGCATTCAGTTCCGTATAAGTCTTGATGCTGTCAAACTCCTTTTTCTCCTTATCAACATATATGACGTTAATCCCACTATCCACGCGGGTCTTATCTCTGAGCAAGCGCAGAATGCAACTCTTGCCAACACGGCGTTGCCCTGTCAAGATGATAATAGTGTCCTTGCCCAGATACTTCTCAATCTGGTCTAAATAAAGTTGTCTTACAATCGCCTCCATGTATTCTATAATTGATATTTTGTGCAAAAGTACGAATTTTATCTTTTATAAAAGACAAAAAGCAGGTGAATTTGGAAGAACTTACGCTAATATTGTCGATAAATGACGGTTCATATAAAATCATTTGGCAGTCCCGTTTTTTTTGTCTTACCTTTGCACTGGTTTATGAAACAGATATGGTCTATTGAAAGTAGTGAGGAATATAAATGGATTGGGTGTCAGAACAAAAGAGTAGGGAAGACGTGTTAAATCTTCCCTACTCTTTATCGTGGTATTAATTATTTCTTGGCTGGTGCCTTCTTGGCAGCAGGCTTCTTTGCTGCGGTCTTTTTGGCGGGCTTCTCCTCTTGTGCTGGTTCGTACTTCGCAAGACGAGCCTTCAAACGGATAATCTCAGCATCCTTCATTTCGATTTCGTCACCTTGGTTACGGATGGTGGTGAGCAGGGCATTGAGCTCATCGTTCTCGATTTCGGGAGGATAGAGTGCGTTGACTCGGTTGATGAAATCGCCCAGAATGTTCATATAGTTGGTGAAGGCATCGAAGGGGTCGCTGTAGATACCACGGTCTTGGCCTACGTTAGAGGGCTTGGTGGTCATGAAGCGGAAGTTATTGGATGCCTGCAGATAGTCCCAGTCCTGATTGATGCGTGGGTCATCGGCGATGCGCAGGCGGTCGGCCACAGAATAGAGCTTATTGAATGCCTCACGCTGCATAGCGTTACCCAGCCAGCAAGATACGTCGCGCTCCTCGTCAACCCATGAGAGGGTATCGGGTACGTTGAGGTTGCCGACGCTCTTCATCTTCATGCAGATTTCAGTTGGCGTTGAGAAAGTGATGCCTTTCTCCTTGGCACAGGCGGGCAGTGCTTTCAGGAACTCGAGAATGTTCGATGACAGTGGCTGGGCAATGCCAAGAGCCGACAGCTCCATGAAGATATTGATAATCTGCTCCTCTTCGGGCAGGCGGGCAATGCGGTTGATATAGGCATCGGCAAACAGGGGATATCCCTCCCACTCGGTATTGCTGAAGCGCAGTGAGATATCGTCGGAGAGTTCCACATCGCGCAACAGTAGCTTCAGGTTGGGAGCAATGTTACAGTTGTAAACATAGTGGGGCGACTTCCATCCGAGTACGTGCTTGGCACCCTCGGTCAGCATTCCCTTAAAGCCCATAGCGGCAATTTGGGCACCAATGTCATCGCTGTAGATGAGCGATGAGTTGCGGGCTACGGTAGGTTTCTTACCAAAGTATTCTTCAATCTTGGCGCATTGCTTCTTTACGTCGAGGGCAAAAGTTTCCTCGTTGGCCAGTGACGACAGACCATGAGAATAAGGCTCGGCAAGGAACTCGACGCAACCAGTTTGGTTGAGTTCCTGCAATTTGGTAAGCACTTGGGGAGCGTGCATCTCCAACTGCTCGATGCCCGTTCCTGACAGCGAGAAGGCCACCTTGAAATACTGGCCGTTGTCGCGAATCATGTCGCCAATAGCATTTAGCGCAGGCATATAGCTGCGCTCTGCGATGTCACTAATGCTGCGCTCGTTTTCGTAGTCATCGTAGTAGTAATGGTCGGTGCCGATGTCGAAGAAACGGTAGCGCTTCAGATGGATAATCTGATGTATCTCGAAATATAAACAAATTGTTTTCATAACTTTCAATTTTCAATTATCAATTTTTCAATGAATTACTGTTCCCAGCCTAATGTGCGTTTGTAGAGAGTGGCTATCCATGCGCCGACCTTCTCCCATGTTATCTGGTCGACCTCGCGTTTGCCCTCCTCCTTGAGGAACTGGAACAACGAGTCGTTGGCGCAGATGGAGTAGATGGCATCGGACAGGGCATGAATGTCCCAGTAGTCAACCTTGATGCAGTTGTTCAGAATCTCGGCACAGCCCGACTGCTTTGAGATAATCGAAGGTGTGCCACACTGCATAGCCTCCAAGGGTGAGATGCCAAAAGGTTCAGATACCGAAGGCATGACGTAGACATCAGAGCCTTTCAGACACTCGTACACCTGCTTGCCGCGCATGAAGCCCGGGAAGTGGAAACGGTCGGCAATGCCTCGCTCAGCAGCCAGTTGAATCATGGCATTCATCATATCGCCAGAACCGGCCATACAGAAACGCACATTACGAGTGCGGCGAATAACCATGTTGGCAGCCTCGACGAAATACTCGGGGCCTTTCTGCATGGTGATACGTCCGAGGAAGGTTACCACCTTTTCCTTGCCCGTATGGTCTGGACGTGGGATGTCCTGATACTCCTGTGGTAGTGGATAGACGGCATTGTGGACGGTAAAGCACTTGCGCGGGTCTTGATGATACTGGTTGATAACTGTCTGGCGTGTCAGCTCTGATACGCACATGATACAGTCGGCATTATCCATACCGTTCTTCTCAATCGAATAGACCGTGGGATTTACCTTACCGCGCGAACGGTCGAAGTCGGTGGCATGAACGTGAATGCACAGGGGCTTGCCGCTTACCTGTTTGGCATGAATGCCAGCAGGATAAGTCAACCAGTCGTGGGCATGGATGATGTCGTAGTCGAAGGTGCGAGCCACTACGCCAGCGATAATCGAATAGTTATTGATTTCCTCATGCAGGTTACTTGGATAACCACCGGCAAACTCCATTGCACCCAAATCGTTAACGTGCATATAGTTGAAATCAGCATACAAGTGGTCGCGCAATCGGAAATAGAGGTCGGGGTCCATGATGTTGCCCACTCGTTCGCGAACATAGTCAGCTGATACGTTGCGCCATGCAATAGGCACAGCGTTCATGGCAACGATGTTGCAGGCCGAGCGGTCTTCGTCGCCAAAGGGCTTGGGCAGGCAAAGCGTGATGTCCATATCGCCCTGGGCGTGCAGGCCCTGTGAGATACCATAGTTAGCGGTGGCCAATCCACCGAATATATGAGGAGGATACTCCCATCCAAACATTAAAACTTTCATAGCGTTTCCTCCTTCATTTATTTTTGATACGTATATTTCTCCATGAGTTTCAGCGTGCGCAGAATCTCAGCCACGTTCATGGCAAAGGCCATTGCGCCACGACCGTGGAATGGCGGGTTGCCGTCGAACAGTTCACTGATAGTGCCCAGAGCGTGATACATCATTTCGTCTTCATAGCCCACTAATTGACGCTCGATGAACGACAGGCGGGTGCGCTTATAGAGCTTCAGGCAAGCCTCCATGTAGAAACCGCCCAGCCAAGGCCATGCGGTGCCTTGATGATAAGCATAGTCGCGCTGTGCCTGTGGGCCAACATACATGGGGTTATAGCCACCACTCTTTGGTGACAGCGAGCGCAGTCCTTTTGGCGTGAGTAACTCACGTGTGCAAATGTCAAGCACGCTCTTCTTTTGGTCTTGCGACAGAGGAGAGTAGTCGAATGCTACAGGGAATATCATGTTGGGACGTACACTCCAGTCCATCATAGGTCCGTCCACATAGTCGAGCAGATAGCCGTACTCGTTGAGGAACGTGTTAATGAATGACTGCTTGCACAGTTCGGCACGCTTCTCCAGTTTTTCGGCCACTTGGCTGTCGCCAAACTCAGCTTCAAGCGAGGCGCAGAATTTCAGGGCGTTGTACCACAGGGCGTTAAACTCGACAATGTAGCCTGAGCGCGGAACCACAGGGCGACCGTTGGCCGTTGAGTTCATCCATGTAATAGCCTTGTCGCGCCCGTTGGCATAGAGCAGTCCGTTGTCATCAAGCCGCATATTTGAGTTGCCACCCTCGACAATGTATTTCACAATGTCGCGCACCAGTTTTCCATACTTCTTATAGCCCTGGTCACGGCCTACCTCCTTGGCGTATTGCTGGATTGCCCAGATAGCCCATAGTGGCACGTCGGGATGCTCAATCTCGTAGAGTTTAACGCTCAATGGCTTGTCTTCCATATACTCGCGCAATCCCTTCTCGGCGGTTTCCATCACCAGTTCGAAGTAGTCTTGCTCGCCAATGGCCAGTGTCAGGCCTGGCAGCGCGATAAACGTATCGCGGGCACGAGCCTTGAACCAAGGATAGCCAGCCAACAGGTAGCGGTCGTCGTTAGGCTGACGGTTATGGAACTGATGAGCGGCTGCTACCAAGCAGTGATAGAAGTGGTCGCGTGGCTGGCGCACGTCAATTTCTTTCTGGAAGAGTGTCTTCAGCGTATTGGTCTTGATGGCCGACGTAGAAGCCGAGAAGATAATGCTTTCCCCCTTCTTGATGCTCATTTCGAAATAGCCCGGTACGTAGAGGTCTTCGTTAGAGGCATAGCCGCGCTCCTGCTCCTTCGGATATTCCACACCTCGATACCAGTCGGGCTGGAACACAAACTCATTCTTCTTGTTGAACTGCATGTAAAGGTCAGGATAACCTGCATACATACACGTCTTGATACCGTTGTCTACCTCGTGGTATTCGCGTGAGGCCGTTGCATTTTCGTGCGTAAACTGACGCACGGAGCGGAAGGCTAAGAAGGGACGGAAACGCAATGTGGTGGCTGAATGGGCATCTTCCAGCGTATAGCGGATAAGAATGCGGTCCTCATAGGCCTGAAAGATAGTCTCTTTCTTTAATAAAACGCCACCAACGCGGTAGAGCGTGGTGGGCACTACGTCACAAGAAAATTCACGGATGTACTTGTGACCTTTGGGGCTGTAGTTATTGCCTTGGTACTTGTGGAGTCCGAGGTTGAATTCGGCGCCGTGCTGAATAACCGTACAATCGAGTGACGAGAGCAGGACATGGTTCTCGTCATCAAGCTCGGGTACGGGAACAACGAGCAAACCGTGGTACTTACGCGTGTTACAGTCTACGAGCGTAGAACTGCTGTAGGCACCAGAGCGGTTGGTCCGAAGCAATTCACGACGGAGCGACTCCTCCAAGTTGGTCATGACAGCTTTTTCTAATCGTAAATAACTCATAGTTCCTATTTTAAGGTATTCATTTTTGTTTTAGATTTGTAATTTCCTTCAAAAGTACGCAATTTCGCCTTGATAGCAAAATAAATTTGGATTTTTTTAATAAAAACGGGCGTTTTTTGTTTGTTGTGGAAGAACTTTTACGACAATATGACGGGAGCCTGAAGATTTTTTCGTACTTTTGTACCGCGATTCAATAAATAGTATAGGAATAGCAGGAAAAAGATGGTGTCGGGAAAAAAGATGAGCATAGAGGCAATTCAAACTGTTGGCGAGTTATGGCTTCCGTTGACTGAGGAACAACGGCAATTGCTAACAGACAACGTGTCTATCCGTAAATATAAAAAAAGTGACATTATTTATCATGAAGGACAGCACCCCGAATACTTGTTTTGTCTATTGAAAGGAAAGGTGAAGGTCTATAAGCAGGGCGTGGGCGGACGGTCGCAGATTGTGCGCATGGTCAGGCTCAAGGGATTCTTTGGTTATCGGGCTGGGTTGGTGGGAACTAACTATATTACCGAATCAGCTGCCTTTGAGGACACGACGCTGGCCCTGATACCGCTGCCAATCGTCAAGCGCCTTATTCGTGAGAATCAGGATATCGCCGTCTTTTTTATTAAGCATCTGGCTGAGTTGCTGGGTCATGCCGATGAACATACCGTCAGCCTGACGCAAAAGCATCTGCGTGGCAGATTGGCAGAGGCAATTCTCCGACTAAAAGATAGTTTTGGCACAGAGGATAACGACAAGACGCTATCCATTATGCCCAGCCGAGAAGACTTGGCTAACCTGTCGAATATGACCACGAGTAATGCAATTCGTACCCTGTCGAGTTTCGTTAGCGAAGGGCTGGTGGCTACCGATGGTCGCCGTCTGACATTGCTGGACGAAACCCAATTGAGGGCAATATCCAAGAATGGTTAGTCGGGTATTAGGAAATTAATGACTTCTTGTTCCACACTAATGCGATAGGAGCCAACTGGAGTTCCTATTAGGCGACCGTCGACACCAACTAAGGCGTGGTTGGCTTCCTTGACAATTATCTCACGGGTACGGTAAGGATGCACGCTGCGGTGGTTGAGGAAACGCCCAGTCAGCAATAGCCAGAAGCCAGCGAATAGCTGGAGTAATTCGGGATGATAGACCACTGATACGTCAAGCATTCCGTTGTAAGGTACGGCACTGGGAGTTTGCCCATAGCCTCGACCACTGCCAATACACATGGTCATGACTTTGCGGTTAATGGTGTCGCTATTGATGCAAACGTGCATCTTATAGTCCATTCGGTGGAAAATCATGAGGAAGAAAGAGACAATGAACGAAAGGGTGCGTGAGCCCAGCAGTGAATGGGTCTGACGGCGAAGGTTCATGATGTCGGCTATGAGCCCAATATTGACGCAGTTGAGGAAATAGCGGTGGCACGCCTCGCCTTGCTTGTTGGTATAGCGGATGCAGCCAAGGTCGACCGTGCGCACCCGATGTTTGATGAGCCAGTCTACAGTCTGTTCAATATTGCTCTCCTTGAAGTTCCAGTAGCGAGCATAATCGTTAAGCATACCATGCGGAATAACCCCTAAGGCAATCTGGTCGCGCACCTGCTTTTCCTGCTGCATAAGGCAGTTGACAGCATCATTCAGGGCTGAGTCGCCTCCCACAATGATGATTGTCTGATAGCCGTTATGAATAAGCATATTGACTAACCGCTCCACGCTGTCTGCCGACTCGCTCTGCACAAAGTCATACTCCACGCCTCGTTCGTCCAGCACGCGCTGTAGTCGTTCGCGGTGTTTGCTGCTATGTCCCTTCGGGCAATACAGAATGCCCCATCTTGATTTACAGTGTGACAACTTACAATTCTATTTATAGCGTTAATATCCTAATTGGCAAAGCCTTATTATTTCGTCAACTCTCTCCTCCATTGGCTGCAAGGCATCAAGCCAGTGGATGGTGAAACCTCGGCGCTCCATACCCCTAAACCACGTCATCTGCCGCTTGGCAAACTGGTGGATGGCGATTTCCAGCCGTTGGAACATCTCATCGTAGGTTGTCTTCCCCAGTAGGTGCTCCGTTACGAATTTATATTCCAGTCCGTAGTAGATGAGGTCTTCAGCTGGTATGCCCTCGTTGAGTAGACCTTTCACTTCGTCTATCATTCCTTCTTCCAAACGGGCTTTCAAGCGGCGGGTGATTTTCTCACGACGTGCCTCTCGGTCAATATTAACACCAATAATCAGTGAATCAATGGGCGGTAATTCTCGTTGAGGCACGGGGGTACGCAGGTTGTATTCCTCTATCTCAATGGCACGGATGGCACGCTGTGCAGAGTCAACGTCTGTCTTGTTGTGCATTACTGAGCCGCTTTGAGACTTTAACTCACGCAGCATCTCTGTCAATTCTGCCAGCGATTTGCCTTCCAGCCGTTGGCGCAGTTCGGGATTCTGGGGCACAGGCGATAGCTGATAGCCTTTCAACACAGCCTCGATATACAGGCCCGTTCCGCCACAGAGTATTGGGGTACCTCCGTTGTCTACTATCTTGTTATAAACTTCGAAGAAGTCTTGCTGATACTGAAACAGGTTATACTTTGTGCCAGGCTCTACGATGTTAATGAGGTGGTAGGGCACTTCTTCATACTCTGCCAAATCCTTACCTGTTCCAATGTCCATACGACGATACACTTGCCGTGAGTCGGCAGAGATAATCTCCCCACCTAACTTACGCGCCACTGCCACCGCCAGCGAAGTCTTCCCACTGGCCGTTGGCCCTAATATCGTGAGCATCCGTTTCATTTCTGCCTGCAAATATACATAAAAAAAGCCACTCAGCAATGCTAAGTGGCCTTTTATTTTTACCTCTATATGGATATTAGAGCTCGGCGAGGTACTTGATAGTACGAACCATCTGAGATGTGTAAGAGTTCTCGTTGTCGTACCAGCTAACAACCTGTACCTGGTAAGTGTCGTCGTCAATCTTGCTAACCATCGTCTGAGTAGCGTCGAACAGCGAACCGAACTTCATGCCAATGATGTCTGAGCTAACAATCTGGTCCTCGGTGTAACCGAAGCTCTCAGTGCAAGCAGCCTTCATGGCCTCGTTGATGCCTTCCTTCGTAACGTCCTTGCCCTTGACAACAGCAACCAAAATGGTGGTTGAACCAGTGGGAGTCGGAACGCGCTGTGCAGAACCAATCAGCTTACCGTTCAGCTCGGGGATAACCAGACCGATGGCCTTGGCAGCACCAGTTGAGTTAGGAACGATGTTCTGAGCACCAGCACGGCTACGACGCAGGTCACCCTTGCGCTGAGGACCGTCCAGAATCATCTGGTCGCCCGTGTAAGCGTGAATGGTTGACATGATACCGCTAACGATAGGAGCGTAAGCGTTCAGGGCAGCAGCCATAGGAGCCAGACAGTTAGTTGTACAAGAAGCTGCAGAGATAACAGTGTCGGCAGGAGTCAGTGTCTTGTGGTTTACGTTGTAAACGATGGTGGGCAGGTCGTTGCCGGCAGGAGCTGAGATAACAACCTTCTTGGCACCAGCCTGAATGTGGGCAGAAGCCTTCTCCTTAGAGGTGTAGAAACCAGTGCACTCCAGAACAACGTCTACGTTCAGCTCACCCCAGGGCAGCTCAGCTGCGTTGGGCTTTGCATAGATGGTAATCTCCTTACCGTCAACGATGATAGAGTTGTCGGTAGCCTCTACAGTGTGCTTGCCCTCACCGAACTTGCCAGCGAAACCACCCTGAGCGGTGTCGTACTTCAGCAGGTGAGCAAGCATCTTGGGGCTTGTCAAGTCGTTGATTGCTACTACTTCATAACCTTCAGCCTCGAACATCTGACGGAAAGCGAGGCGACCGATACGGCCGAAACCGTTAATTGCTACTTTTGTCATAACCTAATTAACTTTTTGTATAAAATTGAGTTGTTTGTTATCTTCCAAGTCACAAAATAATGTCGTAACGACACTTTTTCGTCTTTTCGTGTGCAAAGTTACAAAAAAATATCTAATTTTGCATCTCAAATCAATCTTAATAAAATTAAAATTGAGCATTGAGGATTGAAAATTGCCCCAAGTCAAGGACGGAGGGGCGATATTGCAAAACGCAGTTTGCAAATTAAACATTCAATATTAACGTCTTAAGTTTTAAAGATTATGGGATTTATCAGTGAATTTAAAGAGTTTGCCATGAAGGGCAACGTAATGGACATGGCTGTCGGTGTCATCATCGGCGGCGCCTTTGGTAAGATTGTCTCCAGCCTTGTTGACGACATACTGATGCCTCTCGTGGGCATGGTTACGGGCAACATCGACTTTAGCACGCTGTCTTTCCAGATTGGCGAAGGCGAGGGTGCTGCCCTGTTGAAGTATGGCGCGTTTATCCAGAATACGGTCGACTTCGTTATCGTAGCCCTCTGTATCTTCCTCATGCTGAAGGGCATAAACAAGATGAATCGCAAGAAGGCAGAGCCCGAGGCTCCGGCTGCTCCTGCCGGACCTACGCAGGAGGAACTGCTGGCTGAGATTCGTGACTTACTGAAGCAGAAGTAATGAAGAAGACCTTGGACTTTAAGCCGAAGATGATTTCGGCCATCAAGCACTACGACCGCAAGACGTTCATGGCCGACTTGATGGCCGGTGTCATTGTTGGCATCGTTGCACTGCCGTTGGCCATTGCCTTTGGTATTGCCAGCGGTGTATCGCCTGAGAAGGGTATTATTACGGCTATCGTTGCCGGTCTGTGTGTGTCGCTGTTTGGCGGTAGCAAGGTGCAGATAGGTGGCCCTACGGGAGCGTTTATCGTTATCGTCTACGGCATTATCCAGCAATACGGTGTGCAGGGGCTGACCATTGCCACGCTGATGGCGGGCGTGTTCCTTATCTTGCTGGGCGTGCTGCGTCTGGGCACTATTATCAAGTACATTCCTTACCCCATCGTGGTGGGCTTTACCTCGGGTATTGCGGTCACCATCTTTACTACGCAAATAAAAGACCTGCTGGGCTTGACGATGGAGAGCGTGCCCAGCGACTTCATCGAGAAGTGGGTGGCCTATATATATAATATAGGTACGATAGACGTGTGGAGCGCTGTTGTGGGTGTCTTGAGTGTTGTGTTGATAGCTGTGTGGCCTATGCTGGCGCGCCTGTTCCACTTGTCACCGCTCAAGTCGCTGCCCGGTTCGCTGGTGGCCATTGTGGTGATGACCATCGTGGCCCTGCTGTTGAAACAATACGCCGGCGTGACGAGCATCGAGACCATTGGCGACCGCTTTAGCATCAATTCGACGCTGCCCGATGCCGTGGTGCCCCAGCTGACGTGGGAGACGGTGAAAAGACTTGTTGGCCCTGCCGTGACTATTGCCGTGTTGGGAGCCATCGAGTCGCTATTGTCGGCCACGGTGGCTGATGGTGTCATTGGCGACCACCACAACTCCAACACTGAGTTGATAGGGCAGGGCATTGCCAACATCGCGTCGCCCCTCTTTGGCGGTATTCCCGCCACGGGAGCCATAGCCCGCACCATGACCAATATCAACAACGGAGGTCGCACGCCCGTGGCAGGCATCGTCCATGCCGTTGTGCTGTTGCTGATTTTCCTGTTCCTCATGCCACTGGCCCAGTACATTCCTATGGCCTGCCTGGCGGGCGTGCTCGTTGTCGTCAGCTATGGCATGAGTGGCTGGCGTTCGTTCCTGGCCATGCTGCGCAATCCCAAGAGCGACGTCACCGTGCTGCTGCTTACGTTCTTCCTAACCATCATCTTCGACCTTACCGTGGCCATTGAGTTCGGTCTTATCTGTGCCTGTCTGCTCTTTATGCGGCGCATGGCTGAGAGCACCGAGGTACACGCTGTCCTGAATGAGATAGACCTGAACGAGGATGCCGACATGGAGCGTGGCAATCTGGAGCACCTCGTCATCCCCGAGGGCGTAGAGGTTTACGAAATCAACGGCCCCTATTTCTTCGGGGCTGGCAACCGATTCGAGGACATCATGGCTCGCTATGGCCATCGCCCTCAGGTGCGCATCATCCGTATGCGTAAGGTTCCGTTCATCGATTCCACGGGGTTGCATAACTTGGAAAACATGTGTCTGATGAGCCAGAAGGAGGGTATCACCATCGTCCTGTCGGGTGTTAATCCGAAGGTCGAGGCCGTGCTGAAGCGTAACAACTTCAGTCATCTGCTGGGCGAAGAGAATATCTGTAACCACATTGACTTGGCGCTGCAACGAGCCCGTGAGATTGTGGGGTAACGTCGTCTGAATAGAAAAGTGGCACTTTACACAGTGTAAAGTGCCACTATTTTTTTAAAAAATAAACAGTTTTAAGGGGAATAAAAGGGCTTATTAAGGGAATGG
>CAMWKZ010000021.1 GCA_947174945.1 uncultured Prevotellaceae bacterium
AGCTCTGTCAATGCAGTGTTCTGTGAAACATCCAAGGATGTCAGCTGAGTGCCGCTACACCACAGCTCAGCTAATGCCGTATTCTTTGATACATCTAAGGATGTCAGCGGGTTGCCGTAACACCACAACCATCTCAATGCGGTACATCCTGAAACATCCAAGTCCGTCAGCTGGTTGGCCTCACACCTCAACCTAGTCAATGCAGTGTTCTGCGAAATATCCAAGGATGTCAGCTGGTTTTCGTAACACTGTAACTCAATCAATGCGGTGTTCTTTGAAACATCCAAGGCCGTCAGTTGGTTGTTGTAACAATCCAGCGATGTCAATGCGGTAAAATATTCTATTCCTTGAAGCGAGTGAATCTCGCTGCCGGCTACATACAATTGTTTAATCTTCTTGATTTCCTCCTCCGTCAACACCCTGTCTTTACCATAGTCTTGCTCTAACAACCTGTTGCGGAAGTTCTCATCAGGGAAGTTTGTTTCGTTGATTTCCACGTCACCAGCTGCGTGGGTTGCCTGTGGCAGGAAAACTACTGCCATACACATAAAGCATACTTTCAATAATTGTTGTTTCATCGTTGTTAATGTTTTGAAACGAAAAAGGCGTCAACCATTCGATTGCTTATTCCTGACCCTAGGTTACCGCCAAGTGACCATGTAGCTAAACAAGCAAGAACAGTTCACGCCCTCAACGGACGTGAACCCTCCGAACTGCTTGCTCTCAGCTACGAATATTGGCGGTATTCAGGGGCAGGAGAACAAGAGCAGAAAGCTCAAGTTATATTAAGTAAGTACGAGTGGAGGGGGACGACGCACAATTTCATTGTTGCTAATTGTTTTTTGTTTGTCTCGGTTCCCTCTTGGGAGTGCCTCGCTGAGCGACGGCTTCGGCTCCCTGTTGTCGTTGCGTACTGTCTGTTTCTTAGTTCTGTTTGTTTAAGGGGTTATACATTATTCTCGTTAAAAACTCCTTGCAAAGGTAGGGATTATTTCCGAGACGGACAAAAAATCAAGAGAGTAATTTCGTTGGGAAGAAACCGCCCTGCATGAAATAAAAATAAAAGAATAAGGAATAAAAGAATGAAACAACAAAAAAAATAGTACCTTTGCAACCATGAATCTGAAAGACTTTGAAATCATGGCCCCTGTGGGCAGTCGCGAATCGCTGGTGGCAGCGTTTCAGGCTGGTGCCAGCTCCGTATATTTCGGCGTGGAGCAGCTGAATATGCGCTCACACTCGGCTAACCATTTTACTATTGACGACCTGCACGACATTGCCGCCCAATGCAGGGAGCACGACGTGAAGTCGTACCTGACGGTGAACACCATCATCTATGGCGAGGACATCGCACTGATGCACCAGATTGTAGATGCCGCCCACGAGGCAGGCATTACGGCTGTTATCGCCAGCGACGTGGCGGTGATTCAGTACTGCCGCCAGCAGGGTATGGAGGTACACCTCTCTACGCAGCTGAACATCTCAAACATCGAAGCCCTGAAGTTCTATGCCCAGTTGGCCGACGTGGTAGTTCTGGCCCGTGAACTGAATATGGAGCAAGTGGCTGACATCCACCGGCAGATAGAGGAACAGCACATCTGCGGCCCCAGTGGCGAACTGGTGCGTATTGAGATGTTTTGTCACGGAGCACTGTGCATGGCCATCAGTGGCAAGTGTTACCTAAGCCTTGACAACACCATGCGCTCGGCCAACCGCGGTGCGTGTATGCAACTCTGCCGTCGCTCGTACCTCGTGACCGACCGCGAGACAGGCACGGAGCTGGAGATTGACAACAAATACATCATGTCGCCCAAAGACCTGAAAACCATCCGTTTCATTGACCGTATGATGCAGTCGGGGGTGCGGGTGTTCAAGATTGAGGGACGGGCGCGTGGCCCTGAATATGTCTATACCGTGGTGCAGTGCTACCGCGAAGCAATCCAGAGCGTGCTCGACGGCACATTCACAGAGGAGAAGAAAGACCAGTGGGATGCAAGGTTGGCTGCCGTCTTCAACCGTGGCTTCTGGGATGGCTACTATCAGGGGCAGACGCTGGGCGAGTGGAACCACAACTACGGCTCAAACGCCACAGAGCGTAAGCAGTACATCGGCAAGGGTGTGAAATACTTCTCGAAATTAGGTGTGGCTGAGTTCACCGTTGAGGCTGACACCTTCTCAGTGGGCGACAAGATGCTGATTACAGGGCCGACAACGGGCGTGATGTACGTCACCGTTGACGAGATTCACGACGACGTGCAGGCGGTACAGACCGCCCAGCAAGGAACGCGCGTTGCCTTCAAGGTGCCAGACAAGGTAAGACCATCAGACAAACTATTTAAACTCATTAAGCAATGATGACAATTAACGAGATACAAGACGAGATTATTGAGGAGTTCGCCGGGCTGGACGACTGGCTCGACAAGTACCAGCTATTGATTGACTTGGGCAACGAGCAGGAGCCGCTGGACGAGCGATACAAGGTGGAGAGCAACCTGATAGACGGTTGTCAGAGCCGCGTATGGTTGCAAGCCGACTATCACGACGGCATCATTGACTTTACGGCTGAAAGCGACGCACTCATCGTGAAAGGCATTGTAGCCCTGCTGATACGGGTATTGAGCGGCCATACACCTGATGAGATACTTGATTCCGACCTTTACTTCATTGAACAGATAGGTCTGAAAGAGCACCTCTCCCCCACCCGTTCCAACGGTCTGCTGGCTATGGTGAAGCAGATGCGTATGTATGCACTGGCCTTTAAGAGCAAGGCAACATAAAACCACAAAACACAAACGACGATGGCAAAGAATCAGAATTGGCAGGACGATTACTGGTTGCTGGTGATGCAGCTCTATCTACGCAAGCCTATCGGTGTAAAGCCGATGTACAGTCGTGAATCCATTTTTCTGTGTCTGGAGCTGCACATCACTCCCGAACAACTCTTTGCACGACAATGCGAAATCGCTCATCTGGAGACCCCTCGCATTGAACGCATCTGGAAAGACTATGGCCGCAACCCCAAACGACTGACCCGTGCCGTCGGGCTACTGCGCTCGATGCTGGGCTTCAACAGCAGTGGTGACTTCTACGATGGTGTGGAAGTAGAAGAAACTTTCGAGCGCGACTTCCGTCCATTGGAGGGTGAGGAACGGCTATTGCCCATCTCGCTGGTGCTGATACTTGACTTGTACTTCCGACTGACCCCTGCCACAATGGTGAGCGAAACGCCCGAAGTGCAGGAGATGGCCCGTCTGCTCAAGGTGCCTGCCAGCTTGGTAGTCGACGTGCTGCACATCTATCAGCACTGCGACCCCTACCTACGCCGACATGACATTATCATCCACCCGTTACTGCAGCCCTGCCAACAGACGTGGCAACAATACAGCAACATGGATACCCGCCAACTGGCCTCCCGTGCCGTGCAGCTAAAAGCCTATTACCAGTAACCGAAGAAATTGCGGAAATAAATTTGGCATTTTGCCTGATTTACACTACCTTTGCAACCGAATATGGCACAGGAGCAGATACAAGAGCAACGACTAGCGCAGCAACAGAAATTAGCGCAGACGATTACGCAGCAACAATTGTTGCAGGCGCAGCTCATTGAACTGCCCATCACCCAGCTGACCGAGCGCGTAAATGCCGAGATGGACGACAACCCTGCTCTGGAGATTTCAACAGAGGAGGAACCGGAATATTCTGAGTTCTCAGAGAGTTCAGAGCAATCAGATAGCGCTGATTCCTACGAACAGGAGGAACGCCAGTCGGCACTGGATGCCGCTTTGGAGTCCATCGGTCGCGATGACGAAGAACTGCCCGTCTATCATGGCGGTATGTCTAATCAGGAGGAACGCGAAGAAATGGTCTACGGCCAGTCGCAGTCGTTCTACGACCAGCTAAAGGAGCAAGTCGGCATGGTCGACCTGACGGAGCAGGAACAGGGGGTCATGGAATATCTAATCGGTTCACTCGACGATGACGGTCTGTTGCGCAAACCACTGCACAGCATTGTCGACGAACTGGCAATCTACCACAACATTGATATGACGGAGCAGGAGGTTGAGCGCATACTGCACAAGTTGCAAGAGTTCGACCCTGCTGGCATTGGAGCCCGCTCGCTGCAAGAGTGCCTGCTATTACAGATTCAGCGCCGCGAGCCGTCACGGCTAAAGGAGCTGATGCAACAAACGGTGGTAAACCACTTTGAACTGTTTACCAAGAAACACTGGGAAAGACTGGGGCAACAACTGGGGTTGACAGACCTGCAGACCGAAATGCTTATCAAGGAACTGCGCAAGCTGAACCCAAAGCCAGGCACCTCGATGGGCGAGGTGGTGGGACGCTCCATCCAGCAGATAACACCCGACTTTATCATTGACACACAGGATGACGGCACGGTGACGTTCTCGCTCAATGCGGGCGACATCCCAGAACTGCACGTGTCGCAGTCGTTCACTGACACCCTGCAAGAATACCAGACGAACAAGGAGAACATGAGCCGCCAGCTCAAGGAGGCTCTGCTTTATACAAAGAAAAAGGTGGATGCCGCCCAAGGGTTCATTGAGGCCATTCGGATGCGCCGCCACACGCTGACTATCACCATGCAGGCCATCATCCAGTGGCAGCACCGCTTCTTCGAGGATGGCGACGAGGCATCGCTACGCCCAATGATTCTGAAGGACATTGCCGAGAAGACGGGGCTTGACCTCAGCACGGTGTCACGTGTCAGCAACTCGAAATACGCACAGACCCGTTGGGGCACATTCCCCCTGCGCTACTTCTTTAGCGACGGTTACGTGACGGCTGACGGCGAGGAGCTGTCGACCCGGGAAATCAAAGCCGCCCTGCGTGATATTATCGAAGGAGAGGACAAGCGCAAACCACTGAGCGACGATGCACTGAAGGAGGAACTGACCAAAAGGGGCTACCCGATAGCACGGCGAACCGTTGCCAAGTATCGGGAGCAATTAGGAATACCCATAGCACGACTAAGAAGATGAAAAGAGAGAAACGAATCATTCTGGTTGCACGTGTGATTAGTATGCTGTTCACTCCGTTTTATCTGCCCGTCGTCGGACTGATAGTTCTCTTCTCGTTCAGCTATCTCAGCATCTTTCCCCTGCTCTACAAGCTACAGGTGCTGATACTGGCCTACTTTTTTACTATCCTGCTGCCCAACGTGCTTATTCACCTCTACCGTCACTACCAAGGATGGAACCTGATAGAATCAGGACACCGCGAGCGACGCATGATACCTTACATTGTCTCCATCCTATGCTACTTCACCTGCATCTATGTGATGGAACAACTCCACATGCCCCACTTTATGGGCTCTATCGTCATTGCCGCCTTGGTGGTACAGATAGTATGCGCCCTGATTAACGTGTGGTGGAAGATTTCCACCCATACGGCAGCCATCGGCGGCGTGGGCGGCGCACTGTTTGCCTTTGCCGAATACCTGAACTTTAATCCCGTGTGGTGGCTCTGCCTCATCTTCTTCATTGCCGGACTGGTGGGCACCAGCAGGATGCTCCTGCGCCAGCACAGTCTTTCGCAGGTAGTGGCAGGCTTCTGGGTAGGCTTCTTCTGTGCGGCTGTTGCAATATTATTTATCTAAATAAAAGACAAGAATATAGATATGGAACCAATCGTAAGCATTATCATGGGCAGCACGTCTGACCTGCCCGTTATGGAGAAAGCCTGCAAACTACTCGACGAGTTGCAGGTGCCGTTTGAGGTGAATGCCCTCTCGGCTCACCGTACCCCTGAGGCCGTAGAGGCTTTTGCCAAGGGAGCCAAGGAGCGCGGACTGAAGGTGATTATTGCTGCTGCCGGCATGGCTGCCGCCCTGCCCGGCGTGATAGCTGCATCGACAACACTGCCCGTCATCGGCGTACCTATCAAGGGAATGCTTGACGGACTGGATGCCATGCTGAGTATTATCCAGATGCCCCCGGGCATCCCCGTAGCCACAGTAGGGGTGAACGGCGCACAGAATGCTGCCATTCTGGCTGTTGAGATGTTGGCTCTCGCTGACGAAGCCATCGCCCAGCGACTGGCTGACTACAAGAGCGGCCTGAAGGCTAAGATTGAGAAGGCCAACAAAGACTTGGCTGAAGTGAAATACGAGTATAAGACCAACTAAATGTACCAGAGAAGAAAATCAAGCGTCGCCCACGTGGGGACTATTGCCATCGGTGGCGACAACCCCATCCGCATCCAGTCAATGGGCACGGTAGACACCAACGACACCGAGGGCTGTGTAGCGCAGGCCAAGCGCATCATTGATGCCGGAGGTGAACTGGTACGGTTTACGACGCAAGGCACCCGTGAGGCTGAGAATATGAAGAACATCTCAGCCCGCCTGAAGGCTGACGGCTATATGACCCCGCTGGTGGCCGACGTTCACTTCACGGCTCACGTGGCCGACGTGGCAGCCCAGTATTGCGAGAAGGTGCGCATCAATCCGGGCAACTATGTTGACCCGGGCCGCACGTTTAAGCATCTGGAATACACCGACGAGGAATATGCCGATGAACTCAAGAAGATAGAAGCCAAGCTGGTGCCGTTCCTGAACATTTGCAAGGAGCACCACACGGCGGTGCGCATCGGCGTAAACCACGGTTCGCTGAGCGACCGCATCATGTCGCGCTATGGTGACACCCCAGCAGGTATCGTAGAGAGTTGCATGGAGTTTCTGCGTATCTTCAAGCGCGAGCATTTCGACGATGTTGTCATCAGCATCAAGGCATCTAACACGGTGGTGATGGTGACTACCGTGCGACTGTTGGTTGAGACGATGGACAAGGAGGATATGCACTATCCGCTGCACCTCGGCGTAACGGAGGCTGGCGAGGGCGAGGACGGTCGCATCAAAAGTGCCGTGGGCATTGGCGCCCTGCTGACCGAGGGCATTGGCGACACTATCCGTGTATCGCTCTCCGAGGAGCCTGAGTGCGAGATTCCCGTTGCCCGCAAGTTGGTGGAACTGGCTAAAAGTCTTCCCTTGCCCTTCCAGAAGGAAGGAAGTCAGGAGCGTATGTACATCGAGGACGACACCCTGCACCTGTATATAGATGCGCCAGACTGGGAAACATTCCAGTTAAAGGCCGCAATGGCTGCCAGTTCAACGCTTATCGACCGTAAGGCCACGAACATTGAGATACACTCCTCGCAGTATGCTCCTCTCCGTTTAGAAGAGCTGGGTGATGCTCTCCTGCAGGCCGCCCGCATCAAGTTCACCAAGACGGAGTATATCTCCTGTCCGGGTTGTGGCCGCACACTGTACAACCTGCAGGAAACCATTGCCCGCATCAAGGCTGCTACCAGCCATCTGGTTGGTGTGAAGATTGGCATCATGGGCTGCATTGTCAATGGGCCTGGCGAAATGGCTGATGCCGACTATGGGTACGTGGGGGCTGGTCGAGGCAAGATTTCACTCTACAAGCAGAAGGTCTGCATGGAGAAGAACATCCCCGAAGAAGAAGCTGTTGACAAACTCTTGGAGCTTATCAACAACGACAGGAAATAGTTTCGTTTATAAATCCTTCCGATAGCAACGATGGCGTCGGTGCTCGGTGGCTTCCAAGTATTGCCACTGCGACAGCACGCCCTCGTTGCTCTCCATTTGCGGCCCCGTCTCTGCCCATTCAAAGTGGTAGCGCTGAAACCAGCGTATCAAGTCGTCGAAGATGAGGGCGTTAGCACCCTTGGAACGATACTCGGGCAGTACACCTATCAGCAACAAATCGACGATAGGCGTCTTGTGCCACTTCAATATCTTCAGGAGCTGCCACCAGCCAAAGGGCAGAAAGCGGCCGTCTCGCGTCTTCTGTAAAGCTCTTGAGAACGAGGGGAACGTGATGCCAAAGCCCACCATCTTGTCGCCATCCATAACGGCAGTCACCAGATTCAGGTCGGCTATCTTGATGTAGTCGTTGACCAACTTGTCAATCTGGCGGTCGCTGAGCTGGCTGAAACCATAGAGGTTCTTATACGTCGTGTTCAGCAGGTCGAATACTTTGCGGCCATAGCCTCCGTCAATCAGTTCCTTGCGCGTGAACTTATGCACCCGCAGTCCGTAGCGCTTGCGCACCATCTCCGTAATCTTGGCAAACTTATCGGGCACTACCTCCGGCACTCTTACCTTCGTCTCCACCCAGTCATTGACTTTCTCGAATCCCTCAAGCTGCTCCATGTGCTGCACATAGTAGGGATAGTTGTAGTTAATATACATGGTGGAAAGCTCGTCAAAGCCATCTACAAGCATTCCTTCGCGGTCGGTATCAATAAAGCCAAGCGGCCCAGCCAGTTCGGTCATCCCCTCCTGACGGCCCCAGTCTTCCACTGCCTTAAGCAACGCTGCCGACACTTCCTTGTCGTCCACAAAGTCGAACCACCCGAAGCGTATCTGCTTGCGCTGCCACTGTTCGTTAGCCCGCCGATTGATGATAGCTGCCACACGCCCCACGAGCTTACCATCGCGGAACGCCATAAAGTATTTGGCTTCGCAACACTCAAAAGAAGGGTTCCTGTCACTCCGAAGTGTAGACATCTCTTCACTGAACAAATAAGGCACGGCACACGTATTGCCACGATATAGGTCATAGTAGAACTGGACAAACTGAACCAGCTCCTTGCGATTGGTTACTTGCTTGATTTCAATCGTACTCATTGCTCATTTTTCTTTTCAGTGTGCAAAGATAATGTAAAATAAGGGAACTACAAAAAAGAAAAAACATTTTCTTTTTATTTAAACTCTAACACGCAGTATTACTGGAAATATAATTCCATTTACGATGGAAAGTGCTACAATTCAAGTCGAATTCCTATACTTTCCGCCTCAAATTGTAGCACTTTCCATCGAGAATGACAACTCCTATTCTTTTACCGTGTACATATTAGCTTCATAAACGTATCATTGATTTCTCTTAAATCTTCAGTCAAGATGTTGTGGCATTGCTCTGCAATCGATTCAGGGATTGGGTACATACAGGCTGCAATAGCACCAGCCATTGCACCGATAGTATCAGAATCACCACCAAGTGAAATAGCCAGACGGATTACCTCTTCAAACGAGTTACCCTCCAAAAACGCAATGATTGCTTCAGGCACACTGCCCTGACAAGAAACGTCAAAATCATAATGAGGACGAATCTCAGCAATTGTCCTGCTCAGATTATAGCCAAAAGTTTCCTCAACATACTCTTTGATTTCCTGTTTCGTTTTACCTTGCTTGCAGAGGAATACGCTCGCAGCTATTGCCTGAGCACCTTTCACTCCCTCTATATGGTTATGACTGACAGATGCCGTCAATGCAGCCAGCCTCAATGCTTCATCAAGCGTTTTAGCATATAGCCCCACAGGACTAACTCTCATTCCCGCTCCATTTCCCCAACTATTATAGGGCTTTGGATATTGCGCGAATAGCCATGAAAGGAAATGCCCGCCATAACCAGCATCCTCATAACGGCGTCCTAATTCTTGCATACACTCAACAAGTCGGTTAGGCGTATGCAGCTTATCCTCTAACAACCACTTTGCTACAGCTAACGTCATTACAGAGTCATCCGTAAACATACTTGTACTACTAAACAACCTAAAATCCGTAGATTTCGTATTATGAAACTCATACACTGAACCAATAATGTCGCCTGCCAGTGCTCCTAACATCTTTACTTTTTTCATTGTTTTTCTATTTTCATGACTTCTAATGTTTCTTACCATATTATCTACTTTGCTTAGAGCCTGTCTCGTTGTCCTATTTGAGAGTTATTTCTGCAAATGTAACATCATTCCATTCTGGGTCAGCAGCAATATTAATGTCAGGAAGCAAAAAGTCCTCTTTATCTGGATATTTGGCAAGGATTTCTTCATCAGTAAGCGATAATCTAATGCGAATCTTCTTAAAGAACTTAACCTCTGAATATTCGATACGATTGTCTGCTTCTATTGTCTTAAAGGCTAAATCAACAAGACACATTTGCTCGTCCTTTGTCAGTTTGTCTTCAGCTACTTCACTTAAATACTGATTAAGGAATGAAACGCCATTTTCATTGATAGAAGCAACATATTTCTTTAATGTAGCCTCTACATCCAGTTCCTTGAATAACTCTGTATTAGCTACTAAATCACGCAATAGTTGTATTTCCTCAGATGCAATATCACCATCACATGCCATACAAGCAAAGATGGTCTTCAATAATAAATCTTGACTATTCATAATTTCTTTTTTTGCGTTATATAAGTAATCTTAAAATCCTATTTTAGGGTGATTAGAAGTTATCTTTTCACCATTCATTATGGCTCTGATTCGTTCATACTTTTTTAAGTCATTATCTGAAATAGACTGTTTTACTCTGCTAATTGCATTTTGAAGCAACTCCATTGTAATTTTGCTATGTGCTTTTAACGCAGCCCTTGACGCATCATTTACAATTAATTGTATATCAGCAGAAACATAGTTTCGTGTCAAATCGGCAAGTTTTGCGTAATCTAACCCAAAATCGTATGGTCGTTTCTCTATATACAATTTGAACAGAGCTTCTCTTGCAGCCTTATCAGGAACACCTATATAATACTTTTTCTCAAGTCGTCCAGCACGAAGAACCGCAGCATCCAGAACATCGGGTTTGTTTGTCGCACCTATAATAAATATACCTTTCTCGCCAGTCCTGTCCATTTGTGCAAGAAACTCATTTATACCAGACATTCCTTTGTCATCAGCTAAAGCACGGTCTTTTAACAAATCATCCAATTCGTCTATAAAAATAATGGTAGGGGCATTTTCTTCTGCTTCTTGGAACATAGCCGCAATGTTCTCCTGAGTAGCATTTATCCATTTGCTTTTTAGGGTAGCTGGAGTAACCTGCATAAAATTGAATCCCACTTCTTCTGCAAAATGCTTGGCAAAGAATGTCTTACCACAACCAGGAGGTCCATACAATAATATCCCATTTGGTATTGTCACTCCATATTTATGATATTCTTCTGGATTGTGGAGCGGTTCGATAACTTCTTCTGTCATTTGTTGTTTTAGTTCATCCATACCAGCGATTGCAGAGAAACCAGGCCCTTTTACTTTGCGTGAGAGAGTTTGTTGGTTTTCTGTATCCTCTTTTTTCACTTCATCAGATTTTACTTTTCGGCATGTGTCCTGACGCTCCACTTTAATTTCTCCGTCAATTGCTTGTATAAACTCTTTTGCAGATTGGAAGCGGGCTTCTACAGCATAACTAAGTGCCTTAACAATACAATTAAGGAACTGTTCATCCAACTCAAAAATATCAGTTGTTGGAATCTTGACAGGCTTCTCCCTTTCTGCTAAGATACGCTCAACTTTGTCCTCTTTTATCCTTGATATATCAATAAACCATGGCAATTCTCCATAAAGAAGATGATAAATCATCACACCAACAGAGTAAATGTCTGACTGAATTTGACAGACACCAGAGAATCTTTCCGGTGCAAGATAAAAAGGGTTAAGCTCATTCAAATCTGGTTTGTATGGAGATTGATTTAGGAATCGAGCATGTCCAAAATCAATAAGTTTCAAATCCTCTAATCCTCCAACCAAATTCAACATAATGTTTTGAATTGTCACCTCACCATGTACAATAGGGTTTTCCTGATTATGAATAGAATCAAGTGCTGAAAGTACTGCTTTAGCTATCTTTTTTATATCGTAAACACTAATATCACCGTCACGAATAATCCTCTGAGCTAAGGTCTCACCGCTAACAAACTCTGTTACAATATATGCCTGCTGCCCTCCATTAACCATAATATTCCCAGAGTCTATATAGCTACATAAATTGTGATGGTTGAGCCGTTTTGATATTTCGACCTCCACAACACGTCCACTATCATCTATCTGATGTCTGTTCACCTTTGCATAATTGATAAGTTTTAGAAAACGTGTTTTACCTTTAGCATCCTTGACACGATATGTCTCAGCATAAGAGCCTTCTTTATGCTGAAATATTACAGTATATGAACCGATATTATCTTTTTTTTCGTAAAGCATAAATAGCTTTTGTCAAATTTGAAATGAAAGAAAAATACACCTTCTGTGCAATTAGCACAGAAGGTAACATTAATTATTTAAGCATACCGTCAGCATTAGCTTTATCCTCGTCTGGCATAAGGTCTATCAACCCACATACAATAGGATGGAGTGTGTCAACAGTTGGATTATTGTTGATAGCCTCCATACCACGATTGAGCAATTGACGAGCACGACCTGAGTCTGTCCAACGTACAGAACCAAATCTTCCATTGTAATGTTCAATAAAGCCCATACACTGGTATAATAATGTCAGAGAAACGAAAAGGCTATTGATTTGCTCTAATACTTCACGTCCCATCTTTACGTCCTTACTGCGTATAACTTGGTCGGTCTGACGGCGAAGTTGGTCAACATTCTGAAAAGTCTTCTCAGTACCAAGCTCTTCCTGAGCCTTTTCAAGTCGTTCAAATTTATCACGGAGCTCTGCTTCAACGCGACTCCATTCTGTAGCATCATCTTGGTCCTCTATTTCACGAAGGACTTCTTTAAGATGCTGAAGTACAGCCTTCTTCTCTGAACTGTTCGCCGCTTCGTTTTTAACGGAATCAAGTTTGTTTTGCAATTCATCCGTATTAATACCTGCACTACTTAAACGCCTCAAGTTGCGCTGAGCTTCAGCAATCCCCATATTAATAACCTTTGTGGCATCATCTATAGACTGCTTCTTGCTCGTATCAAGTTGCTTTTCAATAGTTGTGTCTGTTGCAAGGAAATGAACTTCAAGAGTCATCTGCTCTGATGTGTCAACTTTGAGAGTAACGTCAACAGAAGAATCTTCTGTTACCAATGATTCTACATCTTCTCCAGTAATAACAATATCAGCAACATATTCATACAATGAAGCACTACGTCCTTCCGCGCCCTTGAAATCATCAACCTGATATACGGGGATTTTTAGAACATCACTTTCTACACCAGGGCGAAGTTTACTTGTTGTTTTCAAATCATTGATAACGCCTACTGCAGGCACAGGCTTATTCTTCTCCAAGCCCTTGGCCATACGAAAGACAGGACGCTTTTTTACATCACTCCATGTCGCGATACCAATATTATATGGGAGTGGAGCAGCACCAACTTTAGAACCTTGGATTATTGTTATTTCGTTAGGGAAGCAAGGTATCTTATTTCCCTTCTCGTTATATGCTACAATAGCAAATGAGTTTGGTTTGGATTCAAGAAGGTTTGCTTCAATAACATTACCTGTAGCATCAATTTCAACCTTCCCACTTGACCATGCCTTATCACTCCTTTCAAGTTCAACATATACTTTTGAGTACGAGCTACCAGCAGCCAACTTCGCACTTATCCATTCTGTTTGCTCAACGGAGGTGGACTCGTAGCCAATTTCCAATTTAACGGTTCCAACCTCAATATCTTTTTCGTTTACTACTGCGTCCATAGTAGAAGCGTAAAGTGCAGCACCAGTAGCAACAGCAGTCATTGGGTCAATTGAGGTGTCAATATTTGGTGTAATCTGCTCTTTGAGCATCTGGCGAATCAATGGTGAGTGAGTAGGACCGCCAACGAGAATGAGCTTGTTAATCTGAGAAGAAGACAAATGATTACGGTTCACAAGTTCCTTACAAATATCAACAGCCTTTTGGAAATATGGGCGCATAATGTCAAACACCTCACTCTGTGAAACGGTCAAATCAAGTTCCATTTCCTCACCGTTTTCGTCTTCACCTAAATCACCAAGATTTGAAAGAATATCATATTTATCTTTGAAAGACAACTGATTCTTTATCTCCTCTGCAGATGTCTTCATAGCATCGCGAAGAACACCCTTCTTATCTTCATTGTCAAGGGTTTCTTCTAAAACGAAGTTCTTTTGTAAGTATGGGATTATTATATTGTCAACAATAGCGTAGTCAAGATTCTTACCACCAAGGTAGTTGTCTCCCTCAGTGTCAAATACTTGCATAATACCATCCTCAACTTTAAGTAATGCCACATCAAACGTACCTCCACCAAAGTCGAATACCATCCAGATACCATCTTTTGATTCAGTGGTCAAACCATAAGCCATCGCTGCTGCAATTGGTTCTTGAAGAAGCTCGCATTTTGTAAATCCAGCCATCTTTGCAGCCTCCATAGTAGCAGTTTTCTGTCCTACTGTGAACTTTGCTGGTACAGTAATCACTACAGAAGATATGGTTTCGTCTGTAACAAAAGATTTCAGAGTCTTCAAAACTTCAGCTGACAACTCTTCTGAAGAATAGTCACGTCCCATATAGGTACTCTTGTATTTTGTATCAGTACCCATAGTTCGTTTGAACTCAACGTAAGCATTTGAAGTCTCTTTTTTACCAGCTTTCAATGCACGAAGCTTGTCACTCTTCATGTCACTAAAAGCTGACTCTCCAGCCTTAACACTTTGACGCTTTGTGAATGACACACAAGAAGGCATTGTGTCTTTTAGAACGTCTGTCTTAATAATGACAGGTTTACCTTTCTCCATTCTGCATATTGCAGAGTTGGTTGTACCGAGGTCGATACCGTAATCAATTTTTAATCTTGCCATGATTATTATAGTTATTTTTATTCTGCTTGGCTAACTTCGATTTGAGCAGCCTGAATCATTATTTGTTTATAGTTAACTTGTGGTTTGATGATGCGAGATATAACTTGTTGTCCAGGCTCTAACGAGTCATCAGTTGTAAATGTCACAGCCGCTTTCATTCCTGCCTGATATGGCATTCCTAACATATTTACTATCTCGTAATCATTTGCTTTGAAATTGTCTTTGATACGCTGAACCCCTCTTGCCAGTTGTTTATATCCTTTTATGCTCTCGTCCATACGAGACAGGTTCATTTCTATTTTTACAATCTCATCAGCAACTTTAAGTGTCAAAGAATGGTCAATCTCGCCACTCTCGTTTGTGATTGGGTCGGCAAGTGGTTGCTTACTCAATATTTCTATCAACTTATTGTCAAGTTGTATTGTTTCCTCTTGCATCTTTTCCTGAGCTTTACGAATAGTTTCTTGCGCAACCTCCAAAGAAGACTGTGCCTTACGAACATCATCAATAGAAGATGAACCTGATTTGAACTTCTTCAAAAAAATCCAAACAATAGAAGCGAGAGCAATGAGTAGGGCAATAATACCGCCTAATCCCCATAGGGAACGAGAAGACAGAATGTCTTCAGTTGCTTGTACCTTATCATTTGTCTGACCAATAATTGTGGTAAGCTCTGACTTGTCTGTTTTTTGGTTGTCAGCAAGTTCATTGCATTTTTCTTGCAAGCTATCAACTTTGCTAACAAGTTCTTTATTTGCAGACGTTAACGCGTTAATTTTCAATTCGGCCTTCTTACCATTACTCGTGAGAATGGTAATATTGCTTTTTAATCGATTTTGTGCTGACTGCAATACGCTAATCTCGTTTCTCAAGGAAGACAATTCCTTTGAGTCATTTTGTGCATAAAGTCCATTAGTAACACAGATGCACATAAATGCTAATAAAATTTTTTTCATTACTCTTATATTATAATTTAACTATTTACTTGAGGCTATTATACAGAAAATGACAAATACTACTATAGCAACAAGAATACAGCCCCAATTTGTATCATCAGAAGAATCTGAAGATGAACTTGAGCTATAAGAAGTTGATGCTCGTGATGAAGAATTTATAGACGAATAACTTCTACTTGTCGAACTATATGATGATGTTGAAGAATAAGTAGAAACACCAACTTGACGACACATATTAGAAAGTGTTTTTCGATTTTCATTGTAACGATTATTCTTAAAATCACTTTCCATATCAAAAGAATCCATTATTTTCGTAGCATTCCATGCTGAACGCAAAACTGACTGCAATGAAGATAATGCTAAAGTTTTATTTATAATCATATTCAGCTGAAAAGTAGAATCATTTTGTAATGCATTGACCTCTTCAATTACATTATGTAAAGCATTACCAACAATTTGTGTTGAGATTTTCAGATAATAGCTATTTGAAGCCCCCAGCTTATTCTTAATAGACAGTAAATGAGGTTTTGTCGAATTAAGCAATGTGACAGCATGAGAGATTTTATCTGGCAAATTACTGTATTTTCGTAATTCAGCTTTAATTGCCTTATCTTCCGCAAATACTTGTGATGGTGGTAGTTGTGCTATAATCTTTGTCAGAATATCTACATTCTCCTTACATCGGTCTTTTGCCATCTTTCCTATGACAACAGACTGTGCATATTTTTGAAGCACCATTGCTTTTCGTGCAGCATCAGGTTCTTCCGAATCATTGTAATAATCAATTCCACATTGAAGAATCTCAAGGCCAAGTTTGTCTGCAATCATCTGATACTGTATATCAGTAGTCGAAACATACTGTTTAAGTTGAGCCAGGTTATTCTTTGTATTGTTCATCAACTTTGTTCCAGCATTCAAACGTGCCGTTGCACCTTCACCTTTGGAAGACTTGCAAACGTCAATGTCGGTAAGAATCTTATCTACTAATGGCTTAATGCTTTTACTACCAACATATTCTTTCCATTCCTCATTTGTTATAAAGCCAACAAACTGGTCAGGTTTGAACTCTTCACACAAAACATTAAGGAAATCATGAGCAAGATTTTCTGATGTAGCAAGGGCGTTTTCACCCAATACTATCTCGACAAATTTATTACCATACGAGTTGTAAAGACTTTGCGCATAGTTAATTGCATCTCCTAATTGATTCTTCATGAGAGCGCATACAAGAAGATTTTGCAAAGAAGATGCAGTTACTTTTTTGTTCCAGATATTAATCGCTCCATCAAAATCTCCATTAATCAGTTTACCAAAGGCTATCTCATCCAGCTGAGTACATTTGGCAAACCAAAACTGAGCATACTTCAATTGTTCGGCAGGAAGCGTCAGCTTTGAAGTCGCATCAGCAACACTTTGTTCTGTTCGAGAGATTTCGGGCAAAAGCCCATTAAGGTCAAGAGGGAACGATACTTGACTACCAACCCTTAGGAAAGCCTTCATCTTACCCTGATTTGCTATAACATCTCTCTGAGATGATGTTGAGTACACACCAAGTTGGCGGTATGGGTTATTATTAATAATGTTCATTCACCAGTGGATTCTTTTTACTTCCGCCTGGCTACCACAGCAGATATTTTCATTTTAGGTTTTACCATACATACGCAAAACGTGGAGCCAGTCCTGTGCCCGGTTCACGGTCTAAAGGCTCTCGCATTGCCCTGTTAGTCGAACCGAGCAACGCTGAAAGCCCCACGCCGATGTATATGTATTACATGCCACCATAATGGTGGGTATAATAGTCTACACCTCTAAGGGGCGTTCCCGTTGCTTTGTTTTTGACTAACAGTTTGAATTTGCGAGATTCTTAGGCCGTCAAAACCAAAGCGTTCAGAAAACGCCTTTTATATGTATGTGTCCCGCCTCGCCTGATGACCCAAGGGCTTTCAGCATTTAGCAAGAACGAGTGCAAAGATAGAAAATATTTCTCAAATAGCAGAGAAAATAGAGCAGAAAAATACATAAACTATTTTTAACACTACAATAGTATCTGTTTCTGCCTGCTTTAGTATCTATTTCGGGTTGCTCCAGTATCTGTTTCCTATAGCTTTAGATACTGGAGCATCCTGAAAGAGATACCAGAGCGGATAGAAGGAGATACTACTCTGATAAGTGCTGAATATACTGCTCCAGTTGACGGTAGAAAGGATGGTGCGTCATGGTCGTTTTGTCGCCTAAGATAATCAGTTTCATGCGGGCGCGGGTGATAGCGACGTTCATGCGGCGCAGGTCGCGCAAGAAGCCGATTTGTCCTTCGTCGTTGCTGCGGACAAGGGAGATGACAATGATGTCACGCTCCTGTCCCTGAAAGCCGTCGACGGTGTTGACGCTGATAAGTCGGCGGAAGGGCTTGAAATATTCCCGCTTCATCAGCAGTCGGCGCAGGTATTGCACCTGTGCGCGGTAAGGGGAGATGATGCCCACGTCAATGCGCTCGTCCAATAGGCGTTGCTTGCCGATGCGCTCGAAATAGCGTTGTAGGGTGTCAAGGGTGAGGTCGGCTTCTGCCTTGTTGATACGGCCAAACGATTCGCCGACAAACTGTTCCTTGAACTGCTCGGAGCATTCAGGATGTTCAGAAGGACTGAGCCACTCTATCGGTGTATCTAAGTCAAGAATACCTCTGAACTTCACCTCGGGCGCACTCTCTACCTGACCGCCGCAAAAGTAGTTGCTGGAGAAGCGCATGATGTCATCGTTCATGCGGTATTGTATCTTCAATAGGGTAACGGCCTCGGGGTGCTGCTCAACAATGCGTTCCATCAGCGTCTTGCCCAGCCCAGCCTTCAGGGCGGCAATGCTTTTCACGGTGGGGGGCAGCTGACAATGGTCGCCGGCAAGAATGACACGACCGACACGCCGCATGGGAATCCAGCAGGCTGCCTCCAGTGCCTGAGCAGCCTCGTCAATAAAGAGCGTGCCAAACTTCTGACCGTCGAGCAGACGGCTACTGCTACCCACCAAGGTAGAGGCGATAACACGTGCCTCGCCAAAGAGGTCGGCATTGATGCGGAGCTCCAGTTCAACGGCGCGCCCCTTCAGACTTTCCAACTTTTGGTGATACCGCTCGTCACCCCGTTTGCGATGACTGCGCAGGTCGCGGATGGCCTTGCGGATAGCCCACAGCTGAGCATAGTCAGGATGTGCCTCAAAGCGCCGCTCGTAGGTAAACGACAGCATCTTGTCGTTCACCCGAGTAGGGTTGCCGATGCGCAACACATTGATGCCTCGGTCTACTAACTTCTCGGAAATCCAGTCAACCGCCATGTTGCTCTGCGCACACACCAGCACTTGATTCTCACGCATCAGCGTCTCACGGATAGCCTCAACCAGCGTAGTCGTCTTACCCGTTCCCGGTGGGCCGTGTACGATAGCCACATCCTTCGCCCGCAACACCATGTTGACCGCCTGTTCCTGAGTTGGGTTGAGATAAGGGAAGTGCATCGGTGGGAAAACGAAAGTCTCTGGCTTTTGACGCGAATAGAATAGGTCGCGCAGCTCCCCCAGTCGCCCTTTGCCACGGATGGCACGGTCCAGCGCCTCCATCATGGTGCGATAGCTGGTCTCGTCGAAGGATAGCTGTACGCCCAGCCCCTCTGCATTCTGCAGGTCGAGGATGCTGGTGCCGTCAGGCACAGTCACCACAAGGCGGTCGCCATCGGCATAGCTGACGGTAGCGGTAAAGCGGGAATAGGTGATTTTAGAGGCTCCCACGTCCTTGGTGTTACAGGCAAAGAACTGCACAGGTCGACCAAACTCAAAACTATGCTCAATATCGGTGTCGGTGGTGCGCACCACCTCTATGGCCAGTTGGTTGAGCGAGTTGTAATAGCTGCGACTCACCTTGACGGGCCACCACGCATCACCGCGCTTTACCTTCCGCTCAATGCCGATTTGCTCGGTCTGTTGTCGGAAGGCCTCCTTCTCAGTATTGTACTCCAACTGCAACAAAAGCCGTTGCTGCTGGAGTGCCTGTATAGGAGATGCTTGCTGGGGCATTTTGTTCAGTTCTTGATGACTTTAACCGTATGTACGTTGCCCTTGGTGTCGGTGAGCTTCATGATGTAGACCCCATGCGACTGCATCTGACCAACCTGCTTGCCGTCGAGCGTAAAGAACTCACGCTTGGCCACGTCAATGTTGGCTTCGCTCCATACGGTGTGAATGCCCGTGGTCTCACCCGTTACAGCCACGCCTATGCGCTGTGTAAAAGTCGTTTCCCCGTCGTTGACGGTTACGTCGATATAGCCTACACCGCCTGCTGCACCAGTCTGGGCAGTAACGACAGAGCCATCCACCGAGGGAGTAAAGAGATTGCTTGCGGTAGCCACGCTATAAGTAGGTGTGACAGCGTGCCCGTTCTGTCCGTAGAATCCTATGAAGTAAGGCTTTACGTCAATAGTCTGGGTACTGTTCGGAGCTACGATGAGATACGGATGTGCCATGAACTCGAAGTAGTCTTCAAGCAACGTCCAGCCGTCCTTGTCAGGGTCGTCGTTCTGGTTGGCCGTCAGCGGGTCGCTGCCAATGACCTTCTCAAACCAGTCGGGCATTCCGTCTTGGTCGGTGTCCCAGTCGGCAGCACGCTTCTCCTCGGGATAGACCTCCCATCCGTTGGTGTGCTCCGTGATGTCGGCCTCGTTGTCAATCTCGCCCTTGATGCCCGACTTAGAGCCTACGTAGGTATAGGTACCGTCCAGTGTCTCCTTGACATTGCGCACGTGCTGGTCGTCGCGCATGGGCATAGTGGCTCCCGCATAGCTGGTCACAATCTTCATCGCGTCTTTTGCACTATGAATGGTGGCATACGACGGGAACAGCGGCTCGCTGACCACATAGTCGTAGGTGGTAGGAATACGCCCAGTGGCGTTATAAGTGTCGTTCTTGGCATCCTTTGTCAGCGAGTGGTCTTTGTTCTCGCGGATGTTCCCGTTGATATAAGCCCGGTTGAAGCCGTTGGGATTGATAACCTCCTCAAAGTCCTGCGTAAAGAGCGTCTTCTTCCGAGTGTCAGGCCCCATCTTGTAATAGTTGCCGACGAAGTTCACCTCATGGCAGTTGCCGTCCGTTGTGCGGCTCCACCAGTTGTAGCAAACGTTGTTAAACAAGTCAAGTCCGCCAATAGGCATGTTGTCGGCAGCCATTCCACCACCCATGCTCCAGTTGCGTCCAGCACAGTTGGCCAGCAGGTTGTGATGCCATGAGCCTCGCTGTCCGTCGATGGTGGCAGCATATCCGTGATTGGTTCCCGAAGGGTAGTTCTTGTGCTCTGCCTCACCCAACGCCTCGGTGATGAGGCTGTACTGGAAACTGATGTTCTTGGCACCGCGCCCGCTGACCGTCTCGTCGGTGCCCCACGCAGCAGTACAGTGGTCGACAATGGCGTGGTCGGCACCCGTCATACCCATTGCATTACCCGTCTGCTCGCTGGTGCCCAGTCCTCGCTTGAAGCGCACGTGACGGCAGATGACATCAGAACCGATATTGATATTCGACTTTTTGATGCAGATGCCCTTGCCCGGGGCTGTCTGCCCGGCAATGGTGGCATAGGGCTTGGTGAAATAGGAGTCGAAGTCAAGCTCAATGATACCACTGACATCAAACACAATATAGCGGGGGCCTTCCAAGTTGACCAGTCCGTAGGTCAGGGTGCCCGGCGTGTCCTTGTCACCGCTTAGGCTGGTGACGTGGTAGACCATGCCGCCACGACCGCCTCGTGCAAAACGTCCGTAACCCTCGGCTCCGAGGAAAGCCAGTTGGCGAGGCTGGAACGACCAGACCTGTCCTTTATGGACGGTACCGTTGTCTTCCACCTCATCTACGCGCCAATAGTAGCGCTCCCATGATTTGAGGTTGCTGGCGGTGTAAGAGGCGGCCTCTCCTTCATACTGGTAAGTCGTGGCCTGTTCCACGGCTTCTGCGTCAGTTCCCAAGACCAGTTTATGACTGACAGCCACTGAAGCAGGAGTCCACTGCAAGGTATAAGAGCCGTTGTCAGCATCCACGTGATAGTCCTTGTTATCGGGAATGGGGTCTTGCGCCAAATAAGGTGTGGTGTCGAACACAAGACCGTTGAGCATCACGTTGGTAGTCTGATAAGTCTTGCCCTCCTCCACAACGGTTGAGTAGGTAAGCTCTACCTTCTCTCCGTCAGCCACGGTGAACTCAACATACGACGCAGCCGCATTTGACATCTTCAGGTCTGCAACGTTGCTCATCACATTGCCAAACACCACGTTGGCCAGTTTCTCCTCGCCGTTCACTTCTACCTTGATGAGGGGCATTTCTCCAGTCTTAGGGTCTTTGTGTACGTGATAGGCCAGTAGGGAGTGCCGTCCGGCTGAAAGTCCCTCGATAGTTACCTTGATAGCCGTTGAGACATTGGTCAGGTTGGGCGTATTGTTGGTGTCGTCCAGCTTGAAGGCCATCACGCCGTCGCCCAACAGTCGCAGTCCTGTCTGTCCTCTTTGTCCTGCCTGACACGTGTTCTTGTGCCATTGCGTCTGCATGATATCAGCACCGCCCGCTGCCGACAGGGTGATGGTAATGCCGTTGTCAAGCGTCTTCGAGTCGGTAGCACTCTTGTTGACCTGCCATGCTATATAGTCAGGCTCGTGTACTTCCGCCTCAGACTTGTTGAAGTTGAAGTCAATCTTCTGCGCCATAAGACTTAGCGCACCGCACATTATCAGGGTTGTTGTTAGTAGTCTTTTCATCTTTTTTATTGCTTTTAATGATGTATAATAGACGATTTTTCCTTAACTTTGCACTCACTTATGCAACAATTACATCCGCTACACACCGACATCCAGAAGCCCGAGCGCTTTACCTATCCTTTCTGCTACGAGCCCCATCCACTCTGCCAGTTGGCAGCCCGTGAGGTACAGCAGTATATAGCTACTCATGCCGATATACGCGAGGATGCCGACCGAGGCAAGATGTTCGGTGTGCTGGTGGTGGAACACGAAGGTGCGCTGGCTTATTTGGCGGCCTATAGCGGACTGCTGGCCGGGCGCAACGACTGGCCGTTCTTCGTGCCTCCCGTCTACGATGCCCAGCAGCCCGACGGCCACTTTAAGGTCACAGAGCGCGAAATATCGGCCAAAGGGGGCGACAAGCAGCTATCGCAAGAGTTGCAGACGTGGCTCTTCCACCAATATCAGTTACAGAACGCAAGGGGCGAGAAGCGTGATTTGGTAGACATCTGGCAGTCGTACTACAACCGTCCCAAGCTGCAACGTAAGTTCCCGCTACCTCCTGGAGGTACGGGCGACTGCTGTGCGCCCAAGCTACTGCAATATGCCTATCAGCAGGGGCTGCACCCCGTCTGCATGGCTGAGTTCTGGTGGGGCGCAACGACCCGCACCGAACTTCGCCACCACCTGAACTACTACCCAGCCTGTCGGGGCAAGTGCAAGCCCATCCTGACATGGATGTTGCAAGGACTAAGCGTCGACCCTGACCCTGAGTCGCTGGGCTTTGCCCGACTGGAACTGCCGATAGTCTATGAAGACGAACATATCGTGGTGGTCAACAAGCCCACCGGCCTGCTCTCCACTCCCGGGCGCATTGAGGACTATTCCGTAGAGACCATCATGCAGCAGCGCTACCCCGGCAGCATCATTGCCCACCGATTAGACATGGGCACCTCGGGACTGCTTATCGTAGCCAAGTCGTTGGAGGCCTATCGTCCTATGCAACAGCAGTTTGTGCGCCATGAGGTCAGGAAGAAATATCTGGCTCTCTTAGAGCCTGCCGACCATTCAGGGCTACCGCAAAAGGGCACCATCAGCCTGCCCCTGCGCCCAGACCCGATGAACCGTCCGCGCCAAGTGGTGGACATGGAGCATGGCAAACGTGCCGTTACCGACTATGAGTTTATTACCCCTGACTTGGTGGCGCTCTATCCTCACACGGGGCGCACCCATCAGTTGCGCATCCACTGTGCCCACCCCGACGGACTGAGGCGGCCCATCCGTGGCGATGAACTCTACGGCACCCGTGGCGACCGGCTTTGGCTCCATGCTGCTGAGATTTGGTTCCGCCATCCCGTCACTGGCGCATCCATGCACTTCGAATTGCCATTTCCGTATGACAATATGCCCCTCGGTAATAATAAATAAGGTTAAAACTCTTAATTTCTCATTTTCTCATTCCCCTAATTCATCTTTTTCTTCGTATCTTTGCATTCGATTAGAATTTCATAACAACATTTAAATAAGTTTTATTATGATTATTGAACAAATTCACGCAAGAGAAATTCTGGATTCACGTGGTAATCCTACAGTTGAGGTTGAGGTAACTCTGGAGACTGGCGACATGGGTCGTGCCAGCGTTCCCTCTGGTGCTTCTACCGGCGAGAACGAGGCTTTGGAGCTTCGCGACGGCGACAAGGGCCGCTATCTGGGCAAGGGCGTACAGCAGGCCGTTAAGAACGTTAACGAGAAGATTGCTCCTGCCCTGATTGGCATGAGCGTACTCGACCAGCGCGCTATCGACGCCAAGATGCTGGAGCTCGACGGTACTCCTACCAAGAAGAACCTCGGTGCTAACGCCATCCTCGGTGTATCACTGGCTGTTGCCCACACGGCTGCTAACTACCTGCAGATTCCCCTCTACCGCTATATCGGTGGTACCAACACTTACGTACTGCCTGTTCCTATGATGAACATCGTCAACGGTGGTGCTCACTCTGACGCTCCTATCGCTTTCCAGGAATTCATGATTCGCCCTGTAGGTGCTACCTCTGAGAAGGAAGGTATCCGTATGGGTGCTGAGGTGTTCCACAACCTGGCCAAGCTGCTGAAGGCCCGTGGCCTGTCTACCGCTGTAGGTGACGAGGGTGGTTTCGCTCCTAACTTCAACGGCATTGAGGACGCTCTCGACACTATCATCGAGGCCATCAAGGCTGCTGGCTACGAGCCGGGCAAGGACGTGAAGATTGCTATGGACTGCGCTGCTTCTGAGTTTGCTGTACAGGAGAACGGTGAGTGGTTCTACGACTACCGTCAGCTGAAGAACGGCAAGCAGAAAGACCCCAACGGCAAGAAGCTGTCTGCCGCTGAGCAGATTGACTATCTGGAGCAGCTGATTACCAAGTATCCTATCGACTCTATCGAGGACGGTCTCGATGAGAACGACTGGGACAACTGGGTGAAGCTGACCGAGCGTATCGGCGACCGTTGCCAGCTGGTTGGTGACGACCTGTTCGTAACCAACGTGAAGTTCCTCGAGAAGGGTATCAAGATGGGTGCTGCCAACTCTATCCTGATTAAGGTTAACCAGATTGGTTCGCTCTCTGAGACTCTCGATGCTATTGAGATGGCTCACCGTCACGGTTACACCACCGTTACCTCACACCGCTCTGGTGAGACAGAGGACACCACGATTGCCGACATCGCCGTGGCTACTAACTCTGGTCAGATTAAGACTGGTTCGCTCTCTCGTACCGACCGTATGGCCAAGTACAACCAGCTCATCCGTATCGAGGAGCAGCTGGGCGAGCGTGCCGCTTACGGTTACACGAAGCTGAAGTAATTGCGCTTTGCGCTATCAATAAAGGGATGCAACCTCACGGGTTGCATCCCTTTTTTCGTTACAGGGGAACCAGCCCCTGCCTATTTCCTCGTTAGGCGGACTTCATAAATCTGGCCGACCTGTCTGCCTTTGTGAGCAACGAACTTCACTCGTACCTCTTTCTTGTCCTTGAGCATGGAGGCGGGGATTGGGTATTCCTCATGCTTGAACTGCGTGGTGCGCCACTTGCGGGTGTTGTTAACGCTGCACAGCTTGTCGTCGTCAATATAGATGTCAAACTCGCAGCTGCGCCATTCGTCCTGTCCCCAGAACTTCAGACGGAGCACAAGGGAGTCTTCGCCGCCCGTCTGCATCAGGTAGCTGAAGTAATGGCCGTCGCGGGCATCACGATAGAATACGCCCTCGGTACTGCCGCGTTCAGACTGGTCGGTCTGCATAGCGTGGTCGGTTTCGGGCTGCTGCTCTCCGGGCATTACCTTGTCGACGGTTCGGGCCTCCAGTGCCTGACGCTCCTGCTCCTCGCACGCCAGTTTGTTGAGATAACCCTGATAGTCCTTTTCGCCAAGGGCAAGCCAGTACATCATGTAGCGGGAATCGTGGATTTCAAAGAACGGTTGCAGCTCGCCCGCCATGGCATTCTCCATGCGGGTGCCTATGGTGAAGTGCAGCGGCTTGCCCTCTACAGGCTTCAGGTCACGGGCAATGTCGTCGATATTCTTGGGCAGAAGGATGGGTGCCTTGTCGAGGGGCAGCTTTCTGCCTCCAGCATACTGACCAAAGCGGCTGTCGTCGGCCAGCAGCGAACTCATGTCTTCCGTACCCGTCTTCATGCCTAACACGATTGGGCCGTACATGATAGCCACATACTGCGGCACGTTAGGCATCGGTCTGACCGAGGCACGCATTGGCAGTGAGATTTCGAGCTTGTCGCCCTTCTTCCACTTGCGCGTAATGCAGTAGTAGCCATCCTGCTCGGTTCCTTTGGCATCGAAGCCTACACCACGCACTGCAAACCCTTCGCACCACGACGGTTTCCTGACCCTCAGCGTGAACTGCCCCTTGCCTTTGGCGATGACTATCTGCGATGCCTCAGAGTATGGGAACGCAGTCTCCTGACGCACGACGACCCCACGGTCTTTCCAGTTAAGCTCTGAAGCCACGAAAAGGTTGACGTCCAACTGCTCCTTGCCCTTGTGCGTCCATACAAACTGCCCGTACTTGCCGTGGTCTTCCATGCCCGTTCCCACGCAGCACCACATCGCCATGTTCGGAACGGAATAGTTGCGGTAATGGCGAGGGCGTGCCGACGTGAAGTACACATATCCCCCGTGCTCCGGGTGCTGTGCCGAAAGAATGTGGTTAAACATGGCCACCTCGTAGAAGTCGCCATACTTACCATTAGGATTCACACGGTTGAGGAACTCCGTCAGCTTCAGCATATTGTATGTGTTGCACGACTCCGGGCCGTCGATGTCATTAACGTAGTCCACGCACGTCTCCTTGGTGGGGAAGTGCTCACGGCGACTGTTTCCACCGATGGCAAGCGAGCGCTCTCTGGTCACAATGTCCCAGAAATACTGGCTGGCCTCATGGTAGTCAGCGTCGCCAGCCAGCTCGGCTATTCGCTGGAATCCCACCACCTTCGGTATCTGCGTGTTGGCGTGCAGGTTGTCAAGGTTGTCCTCATGGCGCTCCATCGGCAGAAGGAGCATCTTGTGGGAGAAGCGTCGGGCGCAGTCGAGATACTTTTGGTCGTTGGTCATGGCATAGGCATCGGCTAGCACCTCGGGCATACCTCCGTGCTCGTTGCCGAGCATCTGCTCAGCCTGTTCATCGCTAAGGTCGGATGTGATGTCAACAGCCCAGTCGCAGAACCTGAGGAACATAGTCTTTGCCTCCTCTCTGCCACCATAGAGCCACGCATCGCGCAGGCCTGCGTACATCTTGTGTATATTATAGAAAGGAGCCCACGCCGAGAAGTATGGGCCGAAGTCGCCCTTACGGAATGTCGACCACAGTCGTGCGCTTCCGGGATGCCCACCGAGATAGCCCTTGCTCCACTCCTCGCCACGCTGGTCGTTGGCCTCCAAGCAGAGCTTCAGCTCGGCCAGCATATAGTCCATTCTCTTTCTGCATTCCTCGTTGCCCGTGGCAGCGTTCATGGCCAGCGCCGTCAGGTAGTGGCCACCCACATGACCGTCAAGGCCGTCCCAGTTGGGATAGGAGGGCTTGCGCGGCTCCAGTCCAGCCTCCTTGCGATAAGGTGCCAGCATTCGGTCGCAGTCATATTGCAGCAGCACTTCGATGTTCAGGTCGCGCGCGTGCTTCAGCGGCCCGTCAAGCAGCGTCACATCGCCCAGCGGAAATTCGTCACGATACAACTTGTCCTGTGCCACGGCAGTGGTCAGCGACATCTGGGCAGCAAGCCCAATCGTCAATAGTTTTACGGTTTTTCTCATTGATTTATCTTATCTTCTGTTGGTAATTCAGTATAGGTAGAACATCCGCTCCATCATCTGCCACTTCTCGTCACTCGTGGCCTCGGCGGCACACTTCTGGAACTGCGACACGAAAGCCTCCCACTCAGCCTGACGCGGCAGGGTGGCCAGTCGAGCCATCGCCTTGTCCCAGTCGAAGTCCGCTGGTGTCTCGACTATCATAAACAGTCGGTTGTCCTTGATGTATATCTCCATCTCGAGGATGCCCACCTCCTTGATTCCGTCACGTATCACCTGCCACGAGTGGTCACGGTCGTGAGCCTCCACGTACTTTGCTATCAGGGCAGCGTCGTCCTTCAGCTCCATCGTCTGACAATAGCGCTTCACTGGGAAGCCGTACTCCTTACGCGGATAACCGCTCTTATATTCTTCCATAATCGATTGCATCAATTGTTTTCAGGTACAAAATTACGAATATTTTCATTAAAAACGGCAACATTCTTTTCTTTATATATTTCTTTTCTTATAAAATTAATTTAATTAATTATTGCCCCCCTTATAGGGGCAATATAATTATTAATTTATTTTTTATTTATTAAATAACACGCGCACGATGTATGGTAAAGCAATGAAAAGTGCCACTTTTCACCTCGGATTCCTGCACTTTTCAGTGCGAAAAGTACGCTCAAGCAAATCGACAAGAGCCGATAGGAATCTGCATTTTCCTGCGTATTCAAGTCTATTCTGTCCTTATCCAGAAAATGACCATGCTACAAATGCGTACTTTTGCATCGTCAAAAGACATGATTCAGAAAACTATGTTAATAACACATAATGAGACGATTATTCTTGGTCAGTTGGAAAAAAACGTGTATTGATTATTTGTCGTTCCTTAGTGAGATAGCGAAAATTTCTAATGACCGATTTGGGCTTAATTCCGCCAACGGGTTGAATTAAGTATACCGCAAGAAAAACGTTATGTCGAGAATTAAAGGATAGGAGAGATAAGCAACGAATAGACCAAATAGTGTTTGTAAGTAATAGAAATGTGGCAAAAACTTTAATAATCTTAAAATTAGTGTTAAATGTGACTAATTATGTCGAAAAACAGGGGTAATAATACTACCTTTGCACCCATTTTTGAATAAATAGCATTATATTTGCAGGAAAATATATAAAAACTCTGAACAAATAACGACAACAACTCAATATTCATCATGGCTTATCCGTTTCAAACTATACCTCATAAGGAGTATCCTAATACTTTCCTTGAGAATACTGCGGTCACCTTAATTTCTAGGAAATGGAATGGTGAGTTTAATGATAACTTTACGAATCTTTATCCAAAATTTGTGGAGCGATTCTTTGGGCTAAAAAAGGATGCACAGCTGTTTAAAGAAACACAAGAGGTTTCAATGACAGCTCCCGAGGATGAAATTACTTTTACATTTCGACCAGACAAGGCAAATCTTAGAGTAGGAAGAAAAAAGTATCATACATTTGTTGATAATATTATTCCAGAATTACTACCGCTTAAAGATTTTATGTTTGGTGTGATGGAAAGAGAATCGATAGAGAATGTGATGGTTAGGAAACTGAATATATTTCCGATACAGGCAGATTCGGTTGAAGAAGTGAAAGAAAACACCCTTGAAATATACAAATACATTTATAATATAGATTTATTGGGTGCTGGTGCTTTGTCAAATGAGGACCTGTCTCATGACGCACCTTGGATTTTGGATTTCAGAAAAGGATTATTTTCAAACAGTGAGAATGAAGTGACAATAAGGATAGCAATTGCCAGAGCGCAAGGTTATGAAAAAACTTTCAATGTTGTTCTTGATTCGTCTGCTCGTTGTGTCAATCCCTCTGAAATCGGCGAAGGCGCTGTAGATAGAATTTTATTGAAACTGAATGACCAATTATTTGACGCATATCATTGGTGCGTGGGTAATGAAATAATTCAATTAATGGAAAAGGAGAATAAAGGATGAGATACGTAGAAACAAAGAAACCCGATAAATATGAATGCTATGGTGCATCAAATAATGGCAATATTATTGCCGAATGCATAATGGCAGGATCTTTTATTCTCACTTTTTCTTTATCCACTCCGAAGTCATATGCTGCTCCTATCCATAAGGCATCAATAGAGTGGAAAATTGATAATTATCAAACAGAAAGAACCCAGATAGAGACAGTAGCAACTAAGCCTCTAATTGATATAGCAAGACTTCCATATATAGCAAAAATAAATCAGATAGGGCAGTTGCAACAAAATTGGAATGGTTGTGGAGCAGAGAAGCCTAATAAGGATGCGGTCAAGAACGCAAGACATCTTATAGATATCTTGAATCAAGAAATGCTTAAAAGTCTACATCCTGATGACATTTATGCATCTGATTATGGGTCTGTGATTCTTGATTTTGAAACTCATAGAGGTCTTGTCTCGGTAGAGATGGGTGACATGACAATGGGTTTTTATACAGACTTTACTGAAAGTGACAATTATGCAGCAGAAGGTATTAGCACGGATTTTGTGTCCGTTCCGAAGACTTTGGAATTGTATCTGTCATAAAGAGAATCATCGGCTAATATCTAAGATTATCGCTAATAATGAGCCGTGTATTAGGTGTGTGATGCCGACAAAGATGAAACGTGGTGTCATTAAGGATGACGCGTTTCTGCCGTTGGAGCATGGTACGGGAGCTTCTGTTTTGCGTTTGAATTATACTACATTAGATTTTTGTGTTGACTATGGTAAGCGGCTGGATAAAGAGAAACATCAGTTGGGAGCATTGATGAAGTTCTGTCAAGATGATGTGGACAAAGTGAATGAATGGGCACAGTCAGACGCATCGAATGTTACAAATGAGGAAACTGGCGAGGCGCATGTCAATGGTATGTGTGCCCATTTGAAGTATTCACCTATGGATGGCATGAAATATGTGAAACAAGATAGAGATTACTATACAGACTCGTGCATTTCAACTCCTATGCATGCTGATTTGGAATTTAATGAGCCATTGGAAAAGGGACTCGTAAGAACACGAATGAGGAAATATAACAATGAGTTGATTAAACTTTGTAAGAAGGCATTTATGAAGAATGATGAACTTGGGGAGTGGACAGATGTAAATAAGGCACCATAAACTAACGAAGAAGCGGGAGCCTTTCTGCCAAAAGACTTCAGGTTGGCTCCAGACTTTTACCAGCAGAAGCGATGTTTCTTAGACTAAGACTGTCATGGCCATTGGGCATTTACATTACCATTGTAATCAATAATGCCATTGGTATCGGGATTGTCCAATAAATTCAGAGCCGTCTTTGCCAAAGAGGTCAAGGATTCGTCCGTAAGCAAAAAGGCAAGACGGATTATTTCGCTGGCGGCATATTTGAAGAAATTCTTGGTTTCTTATTCTGTTATAGTGTTTTATGCGCTTTATTTTTACATCGGTTTTATCATTGATTCGATGAAGGCGATTTCTTCATCGGAGAGATGGTATTTAGCATAAAGCTGTGTATCTATTTCCGATACGCTCTTACTCCAATCTATATCACTGGAAGATGCAAAATTTTGTAATGGGACAAATCGGAAATTGTTACGCGAAATATTCATTGACACCAGTGATTGCAATAATAAAAATCTTAAGAATTTAGTTCTAAGGTACAACATTAAATTATCAGCTTGATTTTTTGAACAAAATTCACCTATTACAAGATAAGAATCAGTTGATACTTCCTTGGGGGCTGCAACTTGCAGTGTTGCTATTACTTTAACCTGCCCTTCCTCATTGGTTTCTCCTATATGTCCACTTAAAACTTTACCCATCAAAACCTTATATTTATTAATAAGATTTTGATTTGCGGTAATATCACTATATTGAAGATATCCAATACCTCTACTGGAATAAACTTTCATTTCTGTATCTTTATCCGATTTTGATTTTCCTCTTACAGAAGAATCTAAGTTGAACGGATTTCTTGCGAAGACTAAATTGGACAGAACTTCATCAGAATGTACCTTCTTTATAATAGGGAGCGCCTTATTATATCTAACAAAAACATCAAATTCATTAAGAACTCGCATAGCAGAAGTTGTTTCTCCATTTACAACATTTGAGAACAAACAATCTCCTGTATAGTTTTTATCTCTAAGGAAATAACAAACGCCACCACTAATATTTGCAGTTGGGAAGCAGTCCTTTGGATTGGGATAATCAATAATGGAACATAAATTCCTATCATTTAACATACTTGCCCTAAAATCATCTAATCCTTTGCCCCCAGCGTACCACCTCGCAGGCATAATCATTGAAATATACCGAGAATTTATCTTTTTTGCGATTTCCACAAAGAAATTATATATGGTAATGGCACTTGTTCCAGCACCTCCCCCATCCATTTCTTGATACGGCGGATTCCCTACTATTGCATTTATTTTCACATTCTTTCCTACTAAGTCGCCCACTTTCTTGATAAAGAGTTCGGGCTGGTTTTTAATTTTATTGATTAAATCTTCTGGTGCCCACATGTTGGTCTTTCCTTTGCGGAAACCAAGAAGGGTACGGCGGGTAATGGCTTTTGCCATCGGTGTCTTGCAGATGACAAAAATGTTTTCTGCAATGACCTTATCCCATGTACGCTGTTCATCCTCAATGCTTGACACTGCGGACAGAGAGTTCTTTACCCTTGTGCGGTAGATGCTGTATGCCATATAAAGAGGATATAGGCCAGACTTTGAATTGATTTCAAGGATTCGGGAATCGGGGGCAAAGACATTGGCTGTCACTTCACCATGGTCAATGAAGCGAGGTTCGGACAATGTAGTTTCATATCCCTTTTCAAAGAAGTTATATCCACCTAAACAATCGCCAAGGTGCATATTCACCACCCGCCATGGCGTAAGCACCGTTTCCTTGTCGGGATTGCGGAACGTACTGAAAATATCCGTAATGCGTTCAATGCGTTCTTCCACGCTCAACTTATCCGCAGCACGAGCCATGGCACGGATGCGCTTGCCTGCTGCACAGAATATCTCAGGGTCGTAGTATTTCTTGATGCTGTTAAACTTCTGCTTGGTCACACCTCTCGGCATGAACTCCTCCCACGACTGAGGGTCGATGAGCGAAGCGAAGTTGTCAATCGTTATTTCCTGAAATTCATTTCGTAGCTCTGCACCATAAATCAGCAAGGGCATACGGATGGAGATACCCCGAAGAATGGAAATGGCTGCTTCACGATTCTCCCTTTTCTTTTTCAGTTCTTCGAGCCGTTTCTTCTCCTCTTCCGTCAAGGGCTGCTTGTCCTTGCCTCTCTTCTTTGATTTCTTTTCGAGGTCTTCAAGTTCCTCGTATTGCTCATCGGTCAGCCCCTGATTGTTGACATCCACCTGATTGGTCTTGGGCATGGCCTTGGTCTGACCGATAATCCTTTTCAGGTCGTCAAACTCCTGCAACTCCAAATCATCGAGTCTCATCAACTCGTCATTATACAAGCTCCTATCCTCAAAACCGTTGCGGACAACCCTTTCCACATAGACACGCTTGAGTTGCTCCAGCATCTTGGGCACATCGAACTGGCTCATCTTGGCACCTTCGATGGAAATAATCGGGCAGAAGTTCAGGAACTCGCCCATCATCTTGCGGTCATTACTGCTGGTCTTTCCTGCCTTTGCAGAAATTTTCGCTGTCTCAGCAATGACCTTCAGTGTCCTGTCAGGTGCGAAGTCAAACACATAGCATTGCTCTTTTACCCGTCCGTTGATGGTGGCAGGTGTCTGTACACGAAAGATGGTCTGCATATAACTTGATGCAGCGGTATTGTACGAGCCTGACAACATGAATACACCCGTCCACGCCTCGACACTGACACCCGTGGTCAATCGTCCGCAAGACAGGGTGATGGTACGGGTGGCATCAGGGTCTTTGCCGATGGCTTCCTCTACTGCTACAAGCGCGTCCTTGTTCTCTTCGTCCTCGTCACCGTCTCCTGCCACGTTCACCACCTTGAAATGTTGGAACACAGGATGAGATTGCAGCATGACACTCAACGCGCGGGCCTCCTTCACGCCTGGCAACATCCACAGGGTATGGCGGAAGATATTGCGGTAGTCATCATTGGCGAACGGGTAGCAACTGTCTTTATCCTCTTTGGTGATAAGATTCAAGAATGCCTTTACGTCTTTCTCATGAATAAAGCTCCCGACTTCATTGACACGGAAAAACTCGCGGAAGTTGAATGCCACATCCTCATCCACGAAGTCATGGAGCAACCGCCCGAGGTCGTATGTGTAGATGTTCATCGTGGGCAACGAGGCGTATGGATTCGGGTCTCCGAAATGTATCGCATCCCACGAAGCCTTTGCCCGTTGCTCCATCACATAGTCCCATGTGTAAATCTCATCCTCCTTGAAGTCGTCTAACAGATTGAACGGAGTGCCTGAAAGACGCAATATCTTGGTATTGGCTTTTGTCAGTTCCTGCATGACAGCCTTGCCCAGTTCCGTCTGTGTCCCCTCGTGCGCCTCGTCCACGATGATGCAGTCCCATGCGGTGGCAAACACTTCATTGTTCTTGTCAAAGTTGCCGCCGACGAGTTCAGAACCACGCAAGTCCTGCATGGATGCGAAATACACATACTTGCATCTGCCCTGTTTCGTTCTCATTTCCAATGAGGCATGACTTTCTCCGTTATTCTTGGAACCGTATGCGAAATCGGGGCTGTCATAGAATATCTTGCCGAAATCCTCGAACCAGCCGCTATCTACCACGGGACGGTGTGTAAGAATCAAAGTACGACAGAAATCCATATCCTTCACCACCTGCAATGCCGACAGCGTTTTGCCGAAACGCATCTTGGCATTCCAAAGCATCTGATTGCCTTTCTTGAATTGCTTCTTGGTCTTTTCGATGGCTTCACGCTGTTCAGGACGGAACACAATCGGCGTTCTGTCGTGCGATATTTCGGAAGATGTGAGCGACTTCCGCCCCTCCTTGACTGCTGTTATTGCCCGTTTGACCGTTTCAAGGTCTGTGATGAACCACTCGTTGGCCTTGTTCTCGGTGTCAAATATCTTCTTCCTAATGCCTGAACGCTCCAGCACGCCATGTACTTCCTTGTCGTTGAAAGAGCACAAGCCCTGAGGGCTGTTGTATATGGTAAGCTCCGTATATAAGAGGTCGTATGCGATGCCAGCCGTCTGCGTATATTGGTTGATGCGCTTCTTTGCAGCCTCGTTGAGGCTCTTGCTGTTCGGGGCATGACCGAAAACACAGTCATTGTCGCAAGTGGTCTCGCCCACTTTCAGACACCCTTTGTGTACGGCATCGTTGATGCGGAACACATAAATCAGTTTTAACTTCAGTGAAGACGTAAATTTCATATAGCACTATTTTATTAGGTCGATAAATCGGATTCGTTTTCCCGTCTTTCCCGTTTTGGGGTCTTTTGCCCGCCAGTCCTTGATTTGGCAGTAGATACCGTTGTGCCTGCGGATGTCATCCTTCAGGCAACCTTCGCACTGGCTAACTTCCTCCCTTGTCCCGAACAGGTCAGGAACAATCCTTCTGCGTTCACCGCAACTATTCGGAACGACACCTTTCAACCCGTCCATCTGCCATACATTCCACGAAATGATATAGGCAATATAGTTGATGGACTTCGGCAAGGGCTGCCTGCCGAACTTCTGTTGATAGTATTCAATAAAGGAAATGAGCATTGATTCGCGGGCAATCAGCAAATTGTCGCCTTGCCATTCGTAAGCATAGGTGCTCTTATATGCTTCCTGTGCCCATTCCAGCCATTCACCAGTGGTTTCCGTGTTTTCACCTACTACCCGCAACTTGCGGTCAAGTAGTCCGATGCGTTCCTCTATCGGGATAGCCTCCCCGGTAGTGGTGTCATAGCGGCTTACGATGTAAGGGGCTTCTCCGCAGGTTATTTCCAATCGGATGTCACGGACATAGTCTTTCCATGTCTTGCCTTTCGGAAATTGAATCTTCCCTGCATTGGTTTGCCACCGATGGCAACCCTGTTCGTCGGTGTATTCCGTGTTAAACACATCCTTTCTTCCAAACCACGCTTCATCAATCAGGTTGTTCTGCGCATTGCATATCCACGACGGGGTAAACACCTCTGCCATGTCTCGCGAACGCGCGGCTTGGGTGTCACGGCTCTTGAGGACGCGGGGCATGATGATATGTCCGTTATCCCCGGTGATGAGATGGGGAAGAATGGGCGAGGCATATTGATAGCCATCGCCTAAATACTCGTAATCGGAAGTTGCCCAAAAGATGTTGCGCTGAATATCCTCCTTGCTTGTTGTATGGTCTTTAAGCAGGATATTCAGCAGTTCGGGCGACTTTTCATATCTATGACCTTGCTTCATCCTAAACAGAAATCAGTTATGGACATAAAAAAGCGTGAACCGTCCGTTGTCCGATTCACACTCTGAGGCCGTGAGAATTGCCCTATACTGCTGAACAGACAACAGTATAGCCCACGCCGATATGAATATACGCCTCGCCATGAAGATTTAATAAACGACAGGACTTGTATCCCAAAGGACACAATCTGTGCTTACAAAATCTCATAGGACTGAGATATAATCACACCTATGGACATCTACCGTTGCAAAGTTCAAGGCAGTAACATTATTTGAAATTTCTCACGTTTCAGAGTGTCAGCTGAACTATGCGTCGTGTAAACGCCTTCAATATGTCTGGACTATTACATAGCCCGTTGCAAAATTACGCAATTTCTCTCAAACGACCTTCATGTTTTGGGTATTTTTTTAAAGCGTGGTATGCTCGAGTATCTCCTTCGGGTTGCTCCAGTATCTATTTCGAGGTGCTCGAGTATCTCTTTACCCCCCTAAACAGATACTGTTTAATGTCGAAAGAGATACTGGAGCAACCCGAAATAGATACTGGAGCTTTTATAGATAGGGTCTGCATAGTGAGAATAGAAAATAAATCGCCTATTTATTTTGCGTTTCGCTCGGTTTGCACTAACTTTGCACCAGCAATAAGAAAACGTATTAAATTAAGAAAGCACATTATGGCAAAGAAAGCATTACTCATGATTCTCGACGGATGGGGAATCGGAAAACACGAACAGGGCGACGTCATCTACAACACGCCGACTCCGTATCTGGACTATCTCACGGCAGTTTCTGCCCATTCTCAGTTGCAGGCCTCTGGCGAGGACGTTGGTTTGCCCGACGGGCAGATGGGTAACTCTGAGGTGGGTCACCTTAACATCGGTGCCGGACGCATCGTATATCAGGACTTGGTGAAAATCAACCGTGCCTGCAAAGACAACTCGATTGTGGAGAATGCGCAGGTAAAGGCCGCCTACACCTATGCCAAGGAGAACGGTAAGAAGTTGCACCTGATGGGCCTCTGCTCCAACGGTGGCGTACACTCTTCGCTGGACCATCTGTTCAAGCTCATCGAGGTGGGCAAGCACTACGGCCTGAAAGACCAGACGTTCGTTCACTGCTTTATGGACGGACGCGACACTGACCCGAAGTCGGGCAAGGGATTCATTGAGCAGGTGACCAAGGTGTGTGCCGACAACGATGCCGCTATTGCCTCCGTCGTTGGCCGTTTCTATGCGATGGACCGCGATAAGCGCTGGGAGCGCGTGCGCGAGGCTTACAACCTGCTGGTAAAGGGCGAGGGTAAGCAGTCGGCTGACATGATACAGGCCATGCAGGAGTCGTATGACGAGGGCGTGACCGACGAGTTCATCAAGCCCATCCACAACACCAGCGTCAACGGCCTGATAGAGGAGGGCGACGTGGTGATTTTCATCAACTTCCGCAACGACCGTGCCAAGGAGCTGACCGTCGTGCTGACACAGCAGGACATGGAGGACGAGGGCATGAAGACCATCCCCGGGCTGCAATACTACTGCATGACCCCTTACGATGCTTCGTTCCAAGACGTGCATATCCTGTTCCCCAAGGAGAATGTGGAGAACACGCTGGGCGAGTACCTTTCTCGTCAGGGCAAGAAGCAGCTGCACACTGCCGAGACCGAGAAGTATGCGCACGTCACTTTCTTCTTCAACGGTGGTCGTGAGGCTCCCTACGAGGGCGAGGAGCGCATCTTGGTGCCGTCGCCAAAGGTGGCTACCTACGACCTGAAGCCGGAGATGTCGGCCTACGAGGTAAAGGACAAGCTGGTGGCTGCCATCAACGAGCAGAAGTACGACTTCATCGTCGTTAACTTCGCCAACGGCGACATGGTGGGTCACACGGGCATCTACAATGCCATTGCCAAGGCCGTATGGGCTGTTGACCACTGCGTGAAGGATGTGATTGAGGCTGCCAAGGCCAACGACTACGAGGCTATCATCATTGCCGACCACGGTAATGCCGACAATGCCGTCAACCCCGACGGTACGCCCAACACGGCGCACTCGCTGAACCCCGTACCGTTTATCTATGTCACTAACAACAATTCGGCAACGGTGAAGAACGGTCGCTTGGCTGACGTGGCCCCCTCAATCCTACACATTATGGGACTGGAGCAGCCTGCCGACATGACGGGTGAGAACCTGATTAACGATGGACGTTAAGATAGAACCAACGTGGAAACAGCATCTGAGTGGTGAGTTCGAGAAGCCTTATTTTCTCGGGCTCACCACTGCTGTTCGTCAGGAGTACACGGCTGGCACGTGCTATCCACCGGGCAAGCTGATATTCAATGCCTTCAACCTGTGCCCGTTTGACCGGGTGAAGGTGGTTATCATTGGGCAAGACCCCTACCATGAGCCGGGGCAGGCGCACGGACTGAGTTTCTCGGTGCAGGACGGCGTTGTATTTCCGCCCTCCTTGCAAAACATCTTTAAGGAGCTGCACGACGACTTGGGTACGCCCATCCCACAGACGGGCAACCTGACGCGGTGGGCCGAGCAGGGTGTGCTGCTGCTCAACGCCACGCTGACCGTTCGTGCCCATGCAGCCAACAGCCATTCCACGCTGGGCTGGCAACAGTTTACCGATGCCGCTATCCGCGCACTGGCTGCCGAGCGCGAACACTTGGTATATATGCTATGGGGCGGCTATGCCCGTGGCAAGGCATACATGGTGGACAAGGCGAAGAACCTCGTCTTGGAGTCGGTACATCCGTCGCCACTGTCGGCCAATCGTGGTGGCTGGTTTGGGCAACACCAGTTCTCGCGCTGCAATGAATACCTGAAACAAAACGGAATAGAACCAATACAATGGTAAACGAGATACCTCCCATTCTGGAAGTTGGCGGTGTGCTGATTTCCTCCGAGCTCCTGACGGAGCGCTTTTGCTGCGACTATGAGAAGTGCAAGGGCATCTGTTGCGTGGAAGGCGATGCGGGTGCGCCCGTGACGCTGGACGAGATTGCAGGCATCGAGGATGCGCTCGATACCGTCTGGCCCGAGCTTTCCGCCTCGGCACAGAGTGTTATTGATAGGCAGGGCGTGGCTTATAATGACAAGGACGGCGACTTGGTGACGAGCATCGTGCAGGGCAGGGACTGCGTGTTCACCTGCTACGAGGGCGACAGTTGCCTGTGTGCCTTGGAGCGAGCCTACCGACAGGGTAAGACCCGCTTCTGCAAGCCCATCAGCTGTGCGTTGTATCCTATCCGTGAGAAGAACTTCGGCAACGGGGTCATCGGTCTTAATTACAATAGGTGGGCCGTGTGTAAGGATGCCGTGGAGAAAGGGAAGGCACTGAACATTCCCGTCTATCAGTTCCTGAAGGAACCGCTGATTCGCCGCTTTGGCGAGGCGTGGTATCAGGAGCTTTGCGAGGTGGCCACGCTCTTCGATACTCCGAAGGACTAACCCCGAGCCAGCACGGCTGGTAAGAAAAGAAAAAAGGAGAACCACGGCGGTTCTCCTTTTCGTATGTGTTTGTTATGCGTCGATATTGGCGTATGTGGCGTTCTTCTCGATGAACTGCCTGCGTGGCTCTACGTCATCACCCATCAGCATCGAGAATATCTCGTCTGCCTCGGCGGCGTTTTCGATGGTTACCTGCTTTAGCAGTCGGTTCTCGGGGTTCATGGTCGTCTCCCAGAGTTGCTCGGGATTCATCTCACCCAGACCTTTGTAGCGCTGAGTGTGCAGGGCCGATGCGTTCTCGTCGCCGTCCACGTACTTGTCGATGAAGGCCTGGCGCTGCTGGTCGGTATAGCAATACTCCGAGAACTTCTTGTACGTACACTTGTAAAGCGGTGGTGTGGCGATGTAGAGGTGGCCACCCTGAATGACCTGCGGCATGAAGCGATAGAACAACGTCATAATGAGCGTGTCGATGTGCGAGCCATCGACGTCGGCGTCGGTCATGATGATAATCTTGTCGTAGCGCAGCTTGTCGATGTTGGCCTCGCGGTCGCCCTCGCCGTCAACGCCGAAGCGCACGCCGATAGACTGGATGATGTTCATCACCGACTCAGCCTCGAACACGCGGTGCCACTGCACCTTCTCAACGTTCAGAATCTTTCCGCGCAGCGGCAGGATGGCTTGGAAGTGACGGTCGCGACCCTGCTTGGCCGAACCACCAGCCGAGTCACCCTCGACGAGGAATATCTCGCACTCCTTCGGGTCCTTGTTGGAGCAGTCAGCCAGCTTACCGGGCAGACCGCCACCCGTCATGGGGTTCTTGCGCTGTACGCTCTCACGAGCCTTACGGGCAGCGATACGGGCTGTGGCAGCCAGCACCACCTTCTCGCATATCAGCTTGGCCTCCTTCGGGTGTTCCTCCAAATAGTTGGTCAGCGCCTCGCCGACGGCCTGCTGTACGGCACCAGCCACCTCCGAGTTGCCCAGCTTTGTCTTGGTCTGTCCCTCGAACTGCGGCTCAGCCACCTTGATGGAGATGACAGCCGTCAGACCTTCGCGGAAGTCCTCGCCGGCTATCTCAATCTTTGCCTTCTCAATCTGCTTTGAGATGTTGGGGTCGGCATCGGCATACTTCTTCAAGGTACGTGTAAGGGCCATGCGGAAGCCCACCAGATGCGTGCCACCCTCGATGGTGTTGATATTGTTGACGTAGGAGTGGATGTTCTCGCTGTAGTCGGTGTTGTACATCACGGCTACCTCGATGGGCACACCCTGCTTCTCGGTCTTCAGGTAGATAACGTCGTCGAACAAGTGAGTGCGGTGACGGTCGACGTAGCGGACGAACTCCTTCAGTCCCTGCTCGGCATGGAACACCTCTTCCTTCAGCTTGCCCTCCTCGTCGGGGCGCATATCGCGCAGCGTGATGGTGATGCCTGCGTTCAGGTAGGCCAGCTCGCGCATACGCTTGGCTATGATGTCGTATTTATATTCCGTGGTGGTGAAGATGCCCCCGTCGGGCCAGAACTGCTGGCGCGTACCCGTCTTGTCGGTGTCGCCCACAATCTTTACGTCGTACAACGGCTTACCCTTCTCGTACTCCTGCTGGTAGACGTGGCCGTTGCGGAACACTTGCGACAGCATGTGAGTGGACAGGGCGTTGACGCACGACACGCCCACACCGTGCAGACCACCGCTGACCTTATAGGAGCCCTTGTCGAACTTACCACCGGCGTGCAGCACGGTCATGACGACCTCGAGGGCCGACTTGTGCATCTTCTCGTGCTCGTCGACGGGAATACCGCGTCCGTTGTCCTGTACGGTGATGCTGTTATCTTCGTTGATAGTTACTTCGATATGTGTGCAGTAGCCCGCCATAGCTTCGTCGATAGAGTTGTCGACGGTCTCGTTGACGAGGTGATGAAGTCCTTTCTCACTGATATCGCCGATGTACATAGCAGGGCGCTTGCGCACGGCCTCCAGTCCCTCGAGCACTTGGATGTTGCTCGCGGAATAATTACTTGCTTTGTTCAGTTCTTCTGCCATTGTTCAATTAGTCCTTAATAGGCTGCAAAGATACTAATAAATTGTGACTTAAACGAATTTTTAAGGCTAAAAAAAGACTGCAATCTGTTAAGAATTGCAGTCTTCTATGCTGTGTTGTGGATATTTCCTACAGCTTGTTGATGTGCTGGCAGAGGCTCGACTTGAGGTTAGCGGCCTTGTTCTTGTGGATGATGTTGGTCTTAGCCAGCTTGTCCAGCATCTTCTGCACTTTGGGATAGAGGGCTACGGCCTCTTCCTTGTTGGTCATTGCACGGAGCTTGCGAACGGCGTTGCGCATGGTCTTAGCATAGTAGTGGTTGTGCAGTGCCTTTTTCTTGTCCTGACGTATTCTCTTCAGGGATGACTTGTGATTTGCCATTTTAACTTTTAATTTTAGTGTTTAATTGTTAATTACATAAAGCCTGTGGGTCTTGCGCCTTGCGGCTGCCCTGAGCGGGTTGTGACACCCTCTGCCACCGTTCCCCCTTGCGAAGTAGCACTTGGCTGTGCAGATGGCAGATTTAAGTGGTAGTCCCTAGGAGAGTCGAACTCCTCTTTAGAGAATGAAAATCTCTCGTCCTAA
>CAMWKZ010000022.1 GCA_947174945.1 uncultured Prevotellaceae bacterium
ATAGAAACCCGACTTACCCGTGTCGTAAGGCACATGCAGGCCTACCCCCCAGTCAAGCCGCAAGATAAGGAAGTCAAGGTCATAGCGCAAGCCAATGCCCGAGCCTACAGCCAAGTCACGAAAGAGGTGGTTAAAACGGAAGTTGGTTTCTCCAACAAATTTATAATCTGTCTCGTTTTCAAATCCCTGATTCTTCGTCCAGACATTACCTGCATCCAAAAACAAGGCAACATGAAGATTGCCAAAAAGCTGACGGCGATACTCCAGATTGAACACCAATTTTATATCGCCATTCTGCAAAAGATAAGATATGGCCTTATTGTCATAGCCGGGAAAACGCCCTGGACCAACACCGCGCACAGGGAAAGCACGAATACTATTGGCACCGCCCACGTAGAACAACTCCGAATTAGGCACCCAGTCACTATTGCCATAGCAATAAATCATACCTGCATTAACGTGTCCTACCAGCTTAGTATGCGCAGATAGTGTCCACGTCTTGGTAAAATCAGTTTCTACCTTTATGAACTGCGAATAGGGATTCTTAAATAATTCCTTATCTTTCTCGTTCCACCGCTTACCAGCCATCAACATACCCAACGAGGTCACATTACCCGCCTCTGCAATCGTTGTTTCCCATCGAATAGGGTGCAACTTACCTGCAGGACTGGTATAAGTATAGGTATAACGCATCTGCGGAATAAAATAATCCTGCATGGTAACAGCCAAATAGGGATTTTCTATGACTATAGAGTCAAAAGCATCAGTATGGCTATTCATAAACTGATACTTCAACGTCAATGGCGAGAACTCATGACGGCTCTGCGCACTAGTCTGCCAGCGGTAAGTCCATTCACCCGAGACAACGTGCATTTTATAGTAGTTGGGACGATAGATGATATCAGTCGATGCTTTTGCCAGTGTTGAAGGTGTCGTATAGAAACGACGACGGCGAATAATGCGACCCTGCTTATCACGCCGAATGCGGTTGCCTCCAAAGAAGGGAGCAATGATACGAGGGAACTCTATAGAAGCATCAGCACCATACTCATAATTATTCATGCTGGAACCACTGTTGGTTGACCATTCATAGGAACCGTGCAGGTTGGCATCAATCTTCTCACCTCCGCGGAAGGCGTTACGACGAGTAATACCCATACGGAGCTCAGGACCTACACGTCCGATAGTGCGAGCATTGAAATTAGTCTCTACATAGAAGTCCCACGGTTTATCAAAAGTGCAATTCATAGTGAGGTCAAGTGTGTCGCAAGTGGGCATTGTATCGCGAGGTGCAAACTGGAACTCAGTCATTGAGAACAGTCCCATCGCGTTGATTTTATTAAGCGACTCCACATAATCAGTATAACTATACGCCTGACGGGGACGCAACTTTAGGTCGGCCATCAACACACGCGGACGGATTGGCGGTTTCTTACCCGAAAAGCAAATAGTGAAGAGGCGGCCTCTGAACGAATCAGTGGGCTGTTCCATAAAAGTCTTGCGCATATTGATGTTTATCCGCCCAATATACCATTTATGCTTGGCAGCCAGCGGTACATCATTAGTCAACTGTAAACGCAACTGAGCCTTTCCATCAACAACAAAGGTATCAGCCAGATAGGAGGCATAGTCGGGTTGAAAATAGTAATAGCCATTGTTGCGCAACAAGACATTGATGCGGTTACGTTCTGCATCCAGATTACTCACAATGAAGGGGTCACCCCGATGAATCAGTGCTTGGGGTAACGAACTCTTTATGATACTATCGGCCTCTGCCGGAAAACCGAAATAGCCCACACTATCAAGCGTATACAAACGCCCTGGGCGGACTGTGTATTGTATCTTGGCCGTCTTAGGATTCTTCTGTTGCACTGTCTCATAGTCAACCCGTCCGTTAAAGTAGCCATGATTATGCAATACGTTCTGCGCCACCTGCGAGCGCAGCCCCGGATTGACCCACGACATCAATACGGGCTGTTTGCCTAAAGCCTTAGTCATCCATCTGGCAAAGCCTCCCGATTTGTCAGCATAATGATTCCAAACACTGACACCCCACGAGAATGGCAAGCGATAATAGCTACTACCAAACAAAGCTCCATTAGGAGCGGTAGCGAGAGCCGCCTCCACCTCCTCTTGAGTCGTCGTGAAGTTATCGTTCTGCTCATAATCCTCGTATGCAATCTTCTTCAATCCCGTAAAGAGTTGGTCGCCCTCGGGAATGTTCTTCGTCATTGAGCATGAAGCCAACAGAAGGACACAAAGACACAGGATGCTATTTCGTTTCATTGCTTTGCTTTGTTTTTAGTGAATCGCTTGGAATGCCCTGAGGTCTCGAATTACCCAAAGGCCTCAACGTCATATCCTTAAAACGGAAGATGTCCGTAAAGTTTTGCAGCGTGCGACGCCAGATGAAACCGCCACCATACTTCTGCGTATAGCCGTCAAGCCAGTCATAAGAATTGTTCTGGAAGAACAGCGTCAGATACTTATTAGCTGTATCATCCAACCGATATTCCAGTCCTACATTGTCGAAGAACGAGTTATGACGGTCCTGAAGTTCTGCTCCAGTCGACACCTTTCCACCAACACTTATCTTCAGACGGTTATTGAGGAACCGCTTAGCAAACTTAAAGGAGTAGTCGGTATGCGTACTGCCCGAAGCATCTAATGACTGATCAACGCCTAACGAGAGGTCGAGTGTACGCAGAGCATTGCCTGTGATACTACTAATCTCACTATTCAGGAACGAGCTCAAGGCTGAGTTCATGGAGAACGGCTGGGTATTACCATCGGCCAGATACATCCCAGTGGTCAGCATCGTAACGGCCAGCTTGCCGCGCTGCTCAACACCCATCGATTGCAACTCACTGTGCAGCTGCATATCCTCAGGAGCATCAAGCGTAAACTCCAGTCCCATATCATTCAGCGTCTTGGTAATGACAACACCGCAGTCGAAGTCAACACTGCGCCCAACCCCGTTATTGCTTGATACAGTAGCCTTCTTGTGCTCCGTTGCCGTGATGTTCAGTGTGGGGTTCATCGGTTCACCCGTAAACTCAATGTATGAGCCATTCTGGATGGTAAACGTCTTCAGCGGAATAACGGGCAGCGAGTATTTCATCTCGCCATTCGACAACGTATAACGCCCTGTCAGCCGCAAGTTGTCAGCAGGATTATACTGCATACGCAACGTTCCACCACCCATCAGGTCAATATAGTTAGAGTGGGCGGCATTCAGATAGGCTATGATGTGGGCTCCATTCGACACGTCAACGGTCATATCCATCGTAAAGCCATTCAGCGGCGGGCGGTCTATAACGAACTGCGTCGTATCGCTGAAGTCCTTAAACTTAACCAAATTATCCAGCTGATTATCCGTTGTGATAGGCGAGTCACGCAAGACATAACTCACGTCCGTCGTACCCAGCACCTCCAACCGTCCGCGCATATTCAGGTTGTCCAGCTGGCCTTGCATAATGGCAAACACATTGACGAAGGCTTTACCATAAGCCACGCTACGCGGATTCTCTTTAGCCTTGATAAGCTGATAGTTCTGAGCTCTTATGCGCATATCAACCATTACGCGGTCCAAATTGGCAAAGTCAACAGAACCCTGTATGTTCAGCGGGTTCTCGTTATGGGCATAGACGGTGAAGTTCTCCAACAGCAACTTAGAATCAACGATGCGGACGGGGTCGTCATCGAAGCGCAATGTCACGCCATAGGGGATGCTCTCAACATAAGACGAGTCAAGATAAATCTCACCATTCACCTGCGGCCTGGACAGAGAGCCACGGATGGTAAGGTTTCCTTCGCCATAACCTTGCAAGCCAAACAGGCGGTCAGGCACCAAACCATTGACAAGCGACAGGGGTAAGCGTTCCAACAGCATGGTCGCATCAATGGAACCACCACCTATATTATAATAGGTACCCGTGAGCAAACCTATCTCGATGTCATCCTTCATCAGGTGGGCTTCAACGGCGTGAGCCGAGTCGCCCTTCTCCAGATAGATGACCTCAGTGCTGACATTGCCTATCGGGCTACCCTCATAAGTCATGTCGCGCACAGCCATATCGCTGGCGACGGATATGCGCCCCTGGGCATTCTGCACCACGTGATAGTCGCCCTGCATCATGCCCGTCATACGCGGAACATAAGGGATGACGGAGGTTATCTCGTTCAGGCTAAACTGATTCAAGCTGATGGTAACGTCCTGCAAGGCAGTGGGGTCGTTATCCCCTGAGTATATCTTCACACCCATGCCGTCGTCAGCTACCAAGTCAACATGAGCCTTCACCTTGTTATCAACTCCAAAGAACAGATAATTATCGGCGTTAAGGTTGAACTCCTTGTAGCCCAACAATGGGCGCTCGGGTATCAAGTGTACATTAAGCCCGCTGTCCACCATCTCAGCCTTTGCCCCGATACGGGCTCCCAACTTATTGTCAGCATCATAGTAGCGTATGCCGAAAGTGGCTCCGCGCTCCTGCAACACACCACTGAAGAGAGTATTAAAAACAAACTGGGGATTCTTCTTATTGTTGCATATCTGACCGCCATACGACAGGTGGTCTTCGCGTTGCGTCACCCGGAAGTTTATAGTATCCAGACGCACATCGCTGACCGTGAGCGAGTGTATATAGCCGTTACCATTGACACCCGTTGCAGGCGACATATCCATATCGAACAACAGCTGTTTGAAGTCGACATCCTGACTTTTCATTATCGTTACCAATGGATTATCGCGACGACTTTCAACGTGTATATTGAGTGTCGGCAGTAGTCGGCGCAGGGCTACTTGGTTAATCATCTTACGGCTGAGCTGGGCACTGACTGAGTCGCTCATGACGGCCAACTGCCTCTGTAACCGCTCGTAGTTACCGCTGACATCCAACTTCACAACAAAATCGCCACTCTGGGCACGCACCAGCACAGTGTCAGGCGTTGTGTTGATATGCAGTCCCACAAACTCGGAACTAATGGTCTTGCTGGTATCGCGCACCGTAATGTCACTGAGCAGTCCGCTAACATAGTGCGACAACTTCATATCGGACGTGACATCCAACTGCCCACAAAATCCGAGCGCCAGCGGTTTATCCATCAAGCGCATCTTGTACAGGTCAAGCCTATTCAGGTCAGCAGACACGTTAGCCACCAACTTCTTGCTATTCAGCAGGGCATCTACATTCAATCTGCCATTAACAAGCGGATTGCGACTATCAAGCATAACCAGTGCGTGACCGTTCTGCACATCAGCCGTCGCCGTCAGATGGTCGAAGTCCCAATGCCCATAGCGCAAGTTGTGAACCTGAGCATCGGCAGTCAGCTGTGTGCGAGGCGACAGGAAATCGGTGCCTTGCCCCTTTGCGTTAATATCAGCCGTGACGGTGTAGATAGAGTCACGGGGCATGAAGTGATGAACGTTCAGATTGCTAACGGCCAGCTTCGCATCGTAGCTCATGCGGTCGGCATTGAAACCGCCCTGCAACTTCACCCTACCCTTGCCCTCCTGTACCGTCACATCAGTGGTATAGTTAGCACCGTCGGCCTTCACCCGTCCTGCGGCACTCATACCATTAGGCAGTCGGTAATTGCGCTGCACGTCGCGTGGCAACAAGGCCATGATAAAGTCCAGACGCTGGGTCTGCGCCTTGAACTGCACATCGGCACGCAACCTACTGGGGTTATCCAAGTTGGCTGCGAAGCCTGTTGCCTGCACATGAAATGCTGTAGGCAACGCAACATCGATGTCGTTAAGTTCCATGTGTTGCAGGTTGCCGTTGAGTGCGCCCTTCAGTGTCAGCAACTGGTCGGGCCAACGGTCACGGAAAGCCTGTGGCGTGCCGCCCATGAAGTGGAGCAGGTCGCTACGCCCCACCTGTGCCGCCAAGCGCAGTTGGAGCTTGCCCGGGTCTATCGAGTCAGTCAGGTTGAGCGGCATGGCAAGCTCTACGTTGATGTCTGACTCAGGGGTTTTCAGGTGGAACTTAGGCAGTAGGATACTACCGTTCTCCATCACTACGGGGCCTGTCAGGTCGGTCACTTGCAGCCCGTTCTTCTCGCGCAACGCCACGCTACGCATCTGGAGGCGCAGTGTGGGGTCGTGGTAATAGATGGAGTCTATGCCTATGTTAATATTGGTCAAGTCCAGATGGTTATAGTCGAGCCCTTCCACGCGAGGCTGGAAATTCTGGTCATACAGCAAGGCACCGTGGTCCCAGTCGACACTGGCAATGGTGTAGGTCTGCGACCCTAGGTCTATTCGTGCTTCACGGGCGGCCAGCGTACCAAAGTGAGCACGCACACTCATGGTGTCGCCGGGCATGTGGAAGGCAATGTCGGAGCGTTTCACCTGTGCTTCGTCCACGTAAATCTTCCAGCGGGTTTCCGATGTCGTAGTGTCCTCAGGCACGGAGTCGTTCATGGCAATGTCCAGCTGGGCATCTTCCAGTCGGACTCCATTCAGTGCAATGGTCTCCTGCTTGAGGCCTATTCCGTCGCTCTTGACAGAGAGCAGACCGACATAGCCCTTCACCCGGGCAGCATCCACAAAGCCATTGGTATTCAGTCGGGTATTGTTCAGTTCCAGTTGGTTGACCACCACCTTGCTTTTGAAGAGTGGCAATAGCTGTACATCGACCACCACGCGCTCCACATCGGCAATGGTGTCGGGCTGGTGGATGACCCGCACCCCGTTGACTCCCAAGTCGAGCGGAAAGGATAAGTTGACCCTGTCCACCGTAATCTCCATGCCCGTCTGCTCTGAGGCATAGGCGGCTACTCGGTCTACCAGCCAGTTCTGCACGGGCGGCAGATAGAGCAAAACGGTCAGGACGACAAACAACAAAACAGGACTTAGCAGGATGCCCAAAATCCACCAAAACGCTTTCTTCATAGTCCTAACGATTTATGGTTATCGACTGCCATAGCCGGTCAGCAGGCAGAGGCGACTCCACCACAATGTTTTCCTTGGAAACGGGGTGGACGAACTCGATGCGCCGAGCCAACAGCGAGATGCTGCCGTCGGGGTTGCTGCGACGTGCGCCATACTTCAAGTCACCCTTGATAGGGCAACCCATAGCGGCCAGCTGGCAGCGTATCTGATGGTGGCGACCCGTCAGCAGATTGACCTCCAGCAGCCAGTAGCGCTCCGTCTGCCCCACGAGCCGGTATTTCAAAACGGCCTCTTTGCTGTTGGGCACTGCATGGTCATAGGCATACGACTTGTTCTGCCGCTCGTTGCGAACCAGCCAGTGGCACAGCGTACCCTCCTGCGACTGGGGCGGGTTTTGCACAATGGCCCAGTAGGTCTTGTGAACATCGCCGTTGCGAAACATATTGTTCAGGCGTGTCAGCGCCTTCGACGTGCGGGCAAACACGACCAATCCGCTGACGGGACGGTCGAGCCGGTGGGTTACACCCAGAAAGACAGCACCAGGCTTCTGGTACTTATCCTTGATATACTGCTTCACCGTTTCCGACAGCGGCACGTCGCCCGTTTTGTCGCCCTGCACGATTTCGCCGCTCTCCTTCGAAACGATGATGATATGATTATCCTCGTAGACAACTTTCATAGTGAGTACAAAGATACTCCTTTCCGTAGAATTATCGGCAAAAGATGTAGATAAAAATACTTAATTTTTTAATCGGCAAATGCCATACCCGCCACTGTGCTTACAGGCGGGTATGGCATTAAGGCCTTGTAATGTCGTTGCGACAAGCGGCTACAGACTACATATTCATGCCACCGTCAACCTGAATAACCTGTCCGCTGACGTAGCTTGACAGGTCGCTGGCGAGGAACGTAGCCACGTTGGCAATGTCCTCCACCTGACCGCCACGGCGCAGGGGTATCTTCTGAATCCACTCCTTGCGGATGTCGTCAGGCAGTGCCTGTGTCATAGCCGTGTCAATGAAGCCCGGGGCAATGGCGTTGGCGCGAATGCCCTTCGGGCCCATCTCCTGACCGACCGACTTGGCCAGTGCAATCAGACCAGCCTTTGAGGCAGCGTAGTTAGCCTGACCAGCGTTGCCGTGAACGCCTACGACAGAGGCCATGTTAATGATGCTGCCGCCACGCTGGCGCATCATCACAGGCACGCAGGCGTGAATGAAGTTGAAAGCCGACTTCAGATTGACGGCAATCACGGCGTCCCACTGCTGCTCGGTCATGCGGAGCATCAGTCCGTCCTTCGTAATACCGGCATTGTTCACCAGAATGTCAATCGAGCCGAACTCTTCCTTTACGGCCTTTACAACCTCCTCCGTCTGTGCAAAGTCGGCAGCGTTTGAGGCATAGCTCTTGGCCTTTACACCCAGAGCGGCAATTTCCTTCTCTGTCTCTTCGTTCACCTCGAGGTCAGTAAATGCAACGTTGGCGCCCTCGGCGGCGAACTTCAGCGCGATAGCCTTTCCGATACCGCGTGCAGCACCCGTGATGAGTGCCGTCTTTCCCTGTAGTAATCCCATAATACTTGTTTATTTAATAAATATGTTTGTGTGCTTAACTCTTTCTTCTGCCCAAGGCGCTGTACACGATTTTAGCCACCTGGGGCCTCGTGTCCTCTTCCTTCATGCCGTGGGCAATGCGCCCGTAGATGTAGGGCACCTCCAGTCCCTTGATGCAATAGTGGGTGATGTCGGCCACCAAGTCTACATTGTCGATGTCGAACTCGCCCTCTTCCTTGCCCTCGCGGAACACCTTGCGGAATAGCTCTATCTCGGCATCGTCGAAGTTCTTGCGCACCTTTTCCACCATCCAGATATTGCGGAAGAACTCAGCGCGCAGGTTTCCGTTGCGCACTACTGTCTCTCGAATCATGCTCAGGTGTAGGTATATCAGCTCGATGATTTTGTCTTGGGGGCGTGTCTTCTTCGCAGCCACCTCGTCCAGCTGGTCGGACAATCGCTCCAGCTCAGACTCTATCACCGCATAGTAAATGTCCTCCTTCGACTTGAAGTAAGTATATAGCGTGCGGCGCCCCTTGCCTGAGGCCTGCGCGATGTCGTGCATCGTGGTGTTCTCCAACCCGTTCTTTGCAAACAGCTGACGGGCTACGTCCACTAACTTCTGTCTTGTCTTTGATATTGACATATTGATTGTCCTCCCAAACTTTTCCGCATTGCACATCGCAAATACAATGTGCAAATGTAGGGAATAGTAGCGATACAGCCAAGTTTTTCGCCTTAAAATGTCTTAAAACACCCGTTTCGTGCGATTTTTCCACAAAACTTTTGGTGGTTTCGGAAAATAGTTGTACCTTTGCACCCGCTTACAAGCAATAACATCGCGGAGTGGAGCAGTTGGTAGCTCGCCAGGCTCATAACCTGGAGGTCGCATGTTCGAGTCCTGCCTCCGCAACTATCTCAAGCAGTCCTAAAAAAGGGCTGCTTTTTTTCATGCCAAGCCCCCATTTTGTGCCGACCCTATCCGCACCATGTGCCGATGCGCTCCGCACCATGCGCCGACGCGCTCCGCATCATGTGCCGACACGCTCCGCATCATGCGCCGACACGCTCCGCACGATGTGCCGACGCAGTCCGCACAATATGCCCATCAAACCCGCCCCATAGAAGGGGGTAACTGAGGGGTATAACGAGAGCAAACGGGAGGCTAAAAAAGCGCAAGGAAGCGCAAGCCTTGAATGGGCTTACGCTTCCTTGTCGGCTGAAACAGGGTCGATGGCTCCTGCCTCGGAGAGGGCTTCGAGCAGGTCTTGATGTACCACTCCGTTGGTGGCGACAACGCTGTCGCCCGTCATGAAGTAGTCGTCGCCAGCATAGTTGGTGACGCGCCCTCCGGCCTCCATCACGATAAGCGAGCCAGCCATGTAGTCCCACTGCCCGATGTAGCGCTCGGCGTAGGCATCCAGACGGCCTGCGGCAACGTAGCAGAGGGCGATGGCCGCCGAGCCAAGCATACGGATGCTGCCCACACGGCCATAGAAGTGCTGGAGCAGGCGGGTGATAACGGGCTTATAGGCATCGCTGTTGTAAGGCAGTTGCAGACAGACGAGGGCATCGTTGATGGCACTGCTCCCCACGCGAAGGAGCTGACCGTCGACCCATGCCCCACCGCCCTGCCAGGCATAGAAGCACTCATCGGCAACGACCTCGTACACCACGCCGACCACTATCTGACGACCTTTGCACAGTGCAATGCTGACGGCGTAGGGTGCAAAGTTGTGGATGAAGTTGGTGGTGCCGTCCAGCGGGTCGACCACCCAGACGTACTGCTCATCGGTATGTCCGGCTGAGCCCTCCTCGGTGATGAAGCCTGCCTCAGGCATCAGCTCGCGCAGCGCACTGACGAGCATCTGCTCAGAACCCTTGTCCACATACGACACGTAGTCGTGGGCGTGCTTGCGCTCCACCTTGTCTACGGAAAAGCTCGCGCGTTCCTTTCTTATATAAGAACCCGCCTCGCGTGCGATGTCACACACGAGGCGGGTTATGGTTTCAAGGCTCTGCATATTAGTCTTCCTGATATTCGGGACGCAACTTGCGCACGGTTTCACCGGCACGCCACATCTCCTGATTGCGCATAGCCTCCAGTTCCTTCTCCAGTCCGGCACGATAGTCGGGCTTCGAGTTGGCATCGATGGAAATCTGAGCCTCGTTGCCCGTCTTCACCGAATAGTAGAGCCACTCCATCACGGGCTTGACGGCATCGTGGAAACGGGGAGCCCAGTCAAGCGCACCACGCTGTGCGGTGGTCGAGCAGTTAGCATACATCCAGTCCATACCCTTGGCACCAAAGAGCGGGCCGAGGCTCTGGGTCAGCTCCTCAACGGTCTCGTTGAAAGCCTCTGACGGTGTGTGACCGTTCTCGCGCAGCACCTCGTACTGAGCCAGCAGCAGGCCCTGAATGGCTCCCATCAGCGAGCCGCGCTCACCGGTCAGGTCAGAAGTGGCCTCGCGCTGGAAGGTTGTCTCGAACATATAGCCAGCACCGATACCTATGCCGAAGGCCAGCGTCTTCTCCTTAGCCTTGCCCGAAGCGTCCTGATAGACGGCATACGAGCAGTTCAGACCGCGACCCTCGCAGAACATAGTGCGGAGCGACGTACCTGAACCCTTCGGGGCCACCATGATAACGTCAACGTCCTTCGGGGGAACAACGCCCGTGCGGTCGCTCCAGTTGATAGCAAAGCCGTGGCTGTAATACAGGGTCTTGCCCGGCTTCAAGTATTGTTTGAGGGTGGGCCAAACCTGAATCTGACCAGCGTCGGAAAGCAGCATACAAAGGATAGTACCCTTCTCGGCAGCCTCCTCAATAGAGAAGAGGGTCTTACCGGGAACCCATCCGTCGGCAACAGCCTTGTCGTAGGTCTTGCCCTGACGCTGTCCTACGATGACGTTGAATCCATTGTCACGCAGGTTGCAGGCCTGACCGGGGCCCTGAATACCATAACCGATGACGGCAATTACTTCATCCTTCAATACTTCACGTGCTTTCTCAAGTGAAAACTCCTTGCTGGTGACTACAGTCTCGATAACGCCACCAAAGTTCATTTCTGCCATAATTGTTGTGTTTTGAGTGTTATACATATCCCTATAGTCCCGTGCCAGCCCTAATCCCGAGAGCCGTCGTCTTGTCAGTCCATTCCGTGCCTGCACGAGGCACCGACGAGGGGTTAACTTAAAAATCCAGCTGCAAAGGTAATCATTTGCAAGCAAAACGCCAAAGGAAACAAACATTTATTTTGTTTTCCGCGCCATTTGCTTTCAGTTTATTTCAAGTCGGAGTAGTGTTTGCGTCCTTTTGCATAATACTGCCAAAGCAATGAGAACGTGCATTGTTCGGGGATTTCCTTTGCCACCCGACTTTGTTGGATGGCTCTGCGGTCGGCCTCAAAGTCTTTCTTCCACTTGGCAAAGGCATGGCGCGCCCTAAACACGGCCTTGAAGTCCCCCCAGTTGCGCTTCAGCAGCAGCATTTCCCATGCGGCCAAATAGTCCAGCACCCAGCGCATCCGCATCACATGACGCAGTTCCGCGTCAGGCAGGCACTTATAGAGCATCGTCAGGTTGTTGCGGAAGTTAAGAAACGTCTTCATGGGGTTCGACTTGGGCAGCGTACCGCCTCCTACGTGATAGACATAGCTTTCGGGCAGACAATAGATTTTGCGACCACGGATGCGCAAGCGCCAGCAGAGGTCTATCTCCTCGTTGTGTGCAAAGAAGCGACCGTCCAGCCCCCCTGCTTCCCAATAGTCTCGGGAGCGTATCATCAGGGCAGCACCCGTCGCCCAGAGTATTGCCTGCTGATAGTCATATTGCCCGTTGTCGCGTTCAACCGTATCAAAGATGCGTCCCCGACAGAATGGATAGCCGTAGCGGTCGAGAAATCCCCCACTCGCCCCTGCGTACTCAAACATATCATGGTCGAATGCGGAGAGCAGTTTGGGCTGGCAGGCGGCCACCTCTGGGTGTACGTCCATAAACTCGATGAGCGGTGTCAGCCAGTGGTGCGTCACCTCGATGTCCGAGTTCAGCAGCAGATAGTATTCTGCCTCTATCTGTGCCAGTGCCTTGTTATAGCCTTCGGCAAAACCCCAGTTCTTTTCCAGCACCAAGGTCTTGCACTCAGGGAACTTGCGTCGCAGCAGTTCCAGCGAGCCATCCGTCGATGCGTTGTCGGCAACATAGACCACTGCCTCGTCACGCGAGTAGTTCAGCACAGCGGGCATATACTGGGCAAGCATCTTGGCTCCGTTCCAGTTCAGTATGACGATTGCAACCTTATCCATTGTTTTTTATCTTCAGTTCATCAACCTTCAGTGCCGTCCTATCGTGGTTAAAACCGCCCAGACGGACACGAATCAACTGGTTGTCATATTCTTCGCGTGCCTCCGTTGCCGGCAACTCCACTCGGACATAGTTCTTGGTGAAACCGTGCATGGCGCGTCCGCGGGGTGCTTTCTCAAACAGCACCTCTGCCTCCTGTCCGATGTACTGCTGATAAAAGTCGTGTGTCTTGCGGTCTGATAGCTCCAGTAGCCGACGACTACGTTCACGTTTATCAGCATCGGCCACCACGTAGGGGATGCTCAGTGCCGACGTTCCGGGACGCTCGGAATACGGGAACACGTGCAACTGGGTAACATCCAAGCCCTCCAAGAACTCGTATGTTTCCTCAAAGCATTCTGGTGTCTCCCCTCTGCAGCCCACCATCACGTCTACTCCAATAAAGGCATCGGGCATTACTTCTTTAATACGTTGTATCTTGTCAGCAAACAGCTGGCGGTCGTAGTGACGGTGCATCAGTCGCAGCACCGTATCACTGCCACTCTGCAAAGGGATATGGTAATGCGGCATAAAGGCGCGACTATGGGCACAATAGTCTATCAGCTCATCGCTCAACAGGTCGGGCTCCAGACTACTGATGCGATAGCGACTAATACCCTCCACACCATCCAGTGCCTTCACAAGGTCTATGAAGCGTTCACCCGTCGTCTTGCCAAAGTCACCAATGTTGACCCCCGTCAGCACTATCTCCTTGCCTCCTTCACGGGCAGCCTCCTCCGCCTGCGCCACCAACGAGGCAATCGTAGGGTTTCGACTAAACCCGCGGGCATAAGGAATAGTACAATAGGTGCAAAAGTAGTCGCATCCGTCCTGCACTTTCAGGAAATAGCGGGTACGGCTACCCCGCGAGCAACTTGGTGCAAAGGTTTTAATGTCCTTCGTCTTCACCGTCTGGTACGGCAATGTATTGCCTTTCCCAACAAAGGCATCGCTTAAGAACTGCACCAGATTAGCCTTCTCATTGGAACCCAGCACGAGGTCTACTCCTTCAATCTGGCTCACTTTCACCGGCTCTAACTGCGCATAGCATCCCGTCACCACCACAAAGGCACCGGGATTCTCCCGAACCAACCGATGAATAGCCTGCCGACATTTATGGTCAGCAACTTCCGTTACAGAGCACGTGTTTATCAGACAGATGTCCGCAGGCTCTCCTTTTTCCGCCGTGCGCACCCCCATCTCACTAAGCATCTTGCCGAAAGTCGACGTCTCCGAGAAGTTCAGTTTACATCCCAGCGTATAATACGCAGCTCGCTTACCTTGAAAGGCTGATGTATCTATCATCTTATATTATATATAATAAGGTGTATCTGTTTACGAGCACAAAGGTACTCATTTTTATCGTAAAACGCCTACTTTTTAGCAATTATTCAATAAAGCGTAATCTATACACGAATTTTAACACTTCACAAACCACTGATTTATAGTCGTTTGCAAAAAAGTTACAAAAACACCCCTAAAAAAATCGCTAAAAAAAGAACAACGTATCAAAAAAATGCCTAACTTTGCAGCGTTTTAATAAACAAATGATTGTTTTACAGATTTAAAAAGCTTAGAAAAAATGAAAAAATTAGTATTTATGTTCGTAGCTGTTGCAGCTATTTCTTTCGCATCATGTGGTAACAAGACCGCTCAGGCTGAGGCTGTTGATTCAGATTCAATCGCAGTTGTTGACAGCGCAGAGGCTGACACCGTTGTTGTTGCTGACAGCGTTGCTACTGATAGCGTTCAGTAATTAGCACGAACTCTAAATTGAGAGAACAAACCGTCGGATGTGAATCCGGCGGTTCTTTTTTGTGGCGAAGCCCAGCGCAGCGCATAAGAGAATCCGACCTAACATACGGCCTAATATGCAAAAAAATCCCGACTGCCTAATGGCAATCGGGATTCCCTGTGTATAATAACTATGATGTGCTTTACAGCGGGTTTATTCCTCAACTGCAGCAGCCTCTTCCTGAACAGGAGCTTCAACGGGAGCCTCAGCAACGGGGGCTTCCTCTTTCTTCTCCTCTACGGGGGCATTCTCAGCAACCACCTTTACAGGAATCTCAACAATAACCTCCTTATGGAAGTGTACAAGGGCTACATAATCACCAACGAGCTTGGCATCCTTCATGGTGACAATCTTGCGGTCAATCTCATGACCCAGCTTCTTCAGCTCCTCGGCAACCTGATTAACACCTACAGAACCGTAGAGCTGACCAGTGGCGCTTACCTTAGCGGCAATGCACAGGGCTACGTCCTTGATAGCCTCGGCCTTTTTCTCAGCCTCAGCCTTCAGGGCAGCCAGCTTGTGAGCCTGCTGCTTCAAGTTCTCAGCCAGCACCTTCTTGGCTGACTCAGAAGCGATAACACCCTTACCCTGAGGAATCAGGTAGTTACGGCCATAACCCGACTTTACGTTTACGATATCGTTCTTAAATCCCAGTCCGATAATATCTTCTTTCAGTATAATTTCCATAATGCGTTCTCCTCCTTATTATTTCATCATGTCAGTTACGTAAGGCAGCAGAGCGATTTGGCGGGCACGCTTAACAGCCTGAGCCACGCGGCGCTGATACTTCAGAGATGTACCCGTGATACGACGGGGCAGAATCTTGCCCTGCTCGTTCAGGAACTTCTTCAGGAACTCAGGGTCCTTATAGTCAATGTACTTGATACCACTCTTCTTGAAGCGGCAGTACTTCTTCTTCTTCGTGTCGATAGAAGGAGCGTTTAAATAGCGGATTTCTGTTTCTTGTGCCATGATTTAAGCCTCCTCTTTTTTACCAAATTTGTTACGACGCTTCTCAGCATACTCGATGGCATACTTGTCAAGCTTAACTGTCTGGAAACGGATAACCTTCTCGTCACGACGACAAGCTGTCTCCAGCACCTTCACTACTGTCGGCTCAGCCTTGAACTCCAGCAGGCAGTAGAAGCCAGTGGATTTCTTCTGAATAGCATAAGCCATCTTCTTCAGTCCCCAGGCCTCTTCATTCAGAATCTCTGCACCCTTGTCGGTGAGCACCTTCTTGAACTTAGCGACCGTTTCCTTCATCTGTTCATCAGACAAAACGGGAGTCAAAATGAAAACGGTTTCGTATTGATTCATACTACGTTTAATTAATTAAATAAATGTTATTTTTGCGTTTAGCGGCTGCAAAGGTACGAAAAAATTGATAATCGGCAACTGCTAATTGCCAATTATTTCGTAATTTTGCCTGAAATTTAACGTTTTTATGAAGAAAATCACCCATCGCATTGGCTTGATACTGATAGTCACGGGCACTTTGATACTGGTCGCCACCCGCATCAGCCAGTTCTCCACCCACAACGCACTGCTGCTTGCGGGACTGTTTTGCATCGTGGCGGGCATCGTCCTGCACATACGCAGCATCAAGCGCGACAGCCTCTATTAACCCATGAACAAGCAAGAACAATACCGCGAGCTGCTGCTCCAACTGAGCGGCCTCATTCAGGGAGAAAGCGACGAGACGAGCGTGATGGCCAATACGGCTGCGCTCATCCATCACACGTTCCATTTTTGGTGGACGGGGTTCTACCGTGTTGTCAACAACGAACTGCTGCTGGGAGCCTTCCAAGGCCCAGTGGCCTGCTACCATATTGCCCACGGGCGTGGGGTCTGCGGCACGGCATGGGCTGAGCGCCGCACGCTGGCCGTACCCGATGTAGAGCAATTTGCAGGTCACATTGCGTGCAGCAGCGAGTCGAGGAGCGAGATTGTGGTGCCTATATATAATAAGGTGGGGGACGTAGTGGCCGTGCTCGACATTGACAGCGAGCACCTGAACACCTTCGATGCCACCGACCAAGAGTACCTTGAGCAGGTTTGCCAGCTCATCAGCAACACTATTTACCAATAAACCTCACGACATGGACAACTTAAAGATATTCACCCAACTAATTGCCAGCGAGCTGCATCTATCCGAGCACGCTGTGGAGAACACGCTGAAACTGCTTGACGAGGGATGCACCATCCCCTTTATTTCCCGTTACCGCAAGGAGCGCACGGGCGGGCTCGACGAGGTGCAGATTACGGCCATCAGCGACCGCAAGGAGCGGCTGCACGAGATAGCCAAGCGCAAGGAGACCATCGTCAAGACCATCACCGAGCAGCAGAAGATGACAGCCGACCTGCGCCAGCGCATTGACAACTGCTGGGAGCTGACCTCACTGGAGGACATCTACCTGCCCTACAAGCCCAAGCGGCGCACCCGCGCACAGGTGGCTCGCGAGCAGGGGCTGGAGCCGCTGGCCATGCTGCTGATGCTGCAGCGCGAGCCTAATCCTGAGAAGGCCGCCCTGCGCTATGTCACTGGCGACATTGCCTCGGCTGCCGATGCGCTCAAGGGGGCACAGGACATCATTGCCGAACAGGTGAGCGAGGACGAGCGCAGCCGCAATCAGGTGCGCAGCGCCTTCCGTCGAGCAGCCGTCATCAGGTCGAAGGCGGTCAAGGCGAAGAAGGACACGGACGAGGCCCAGAAGTACAGCGACTACTTTGAATGGGAGGAGCCGCTGAAGCGCTGTTCCTCTCATCGACTGCTGGCCATGCTGCGCGGTCAAGCCGAAGGCATACTGCGCATCGGCCTGGCTATTGACGACGACGAGGCCGTAGGCCGACTGCAGCGCGATTTCGTGCGGGGCAGCGGTGCCTGTCAGCGGCTGGTGGGCGAGGCCGTTGAGGATGGTTACAAGCGACTGCTGCTGCCCTCTATCGAGACGGAGTTCGTCAATCAAAGCAAGGAGCGTGCCGACGAGGAGGCCATTCGCGTGTTTGCTGAGAACCTGCGCCAGCTGCTGCTCTCCGCCCCATTAGGTCAGAAGCGCGTCATGGGCATCGACCCAGGGTTCCGCACGGGCTGCAAGGTGGTATGCCTCGACGCACAAGGCAACCTGCTGCACCACGAGGCCATCTTCCCCCACCCACCCGTCAACCGCCGTGAGCAAGCCACCATGCGCGTGCTCAGTATGCTCCAGAAATACCAGATGGAGGCCATTGCCATCGGCAACGGCACGGCCAGCCGCGACACGAAAGTGTTTGTAGAGGAAGCTCTGAAGACTTACACAGCCCCCACTGCCCCTCGCCTTTTCGTCGTCAGCGAAGACGGAGCCTCCGTCTACTCAGCCTCCAAGACGGCGCGCGACGAGTTTCCCGACGAGGATGTCACCGTGCGCGGAGCCGTCAGCATCGGTCGCCGACTGATGGACCCCTTGGCCGAGCTGGTGAAGATTGACCCGAAGAGCATCGGCGTAGGGCAGTATCAGCACGACGTAGACCAAACCAAGCTCAAGCACTCGCTCGACCTGACCGTCGAAAGCTGCGTCAATCTGGTGGGCGTCAACCTCAACACCGCCTCGCAACACCTGCTGACCTACGTCAGCGGGCTGGGCCCCACACTGGCCAAGAACATCGTAGACTATCGGCGCGAGAACGGCGCATTCACCAGCCGTGCCCAGTTGAAGAAAGTGCCTCGGCTGGGGCCAGCCGCCTATCAGCAGTGCGCCGGGTTCCTGCGCATACCCGGAGCCAAGAACCCACTCGACAACTCAGCCGTACACCCCGAGAGCTACGCCGTGGTGGAGCAGATGGCCGCCGACTGCCACTGCACCGTCGGCGACCTCATCAGCCAGCCCGAGAAGCGCGCCCAGATAGACATCCGCCGCTACGTCACCGCCGACATAGGGCTGCCCACCCTCACCGACATCATGCACGAGCTGGAGAAGCCCGGTCGCGACCCTCGCGAACAGATTGAAGAATTTGAGTTCGACGACACCGTGCAGACCATCGACGACCTGCGCGAAGGCATGGAGCTGCCCGGCATCATCACCAACATCACCAACTTCGGTGCCTTCGTCGACATCGGCGTCCACCAAGACGGCCTCGTCCACATATCGCAAATAGCCGACCGCTACGTCAGCGACCCCACGCAAGTAGTCCGTCTGCACCAGCACGTCCGTGTCCGCGTCATCGCCGTCGACCATCGCCGTCACCGCATCTCGCTCAGCATGAAAGGGCTAAACAAATAAGCCCCTCATCCGCCGGAATAACACTATAAACAACGCGAAACGCATCCGCACACCGTGCGGAGTAGCTCTTTACACCGTGCGGAGTGCCTCGGGAAGGGATAAACAGACGCTCGGAGAGGGATAAACAGCCGACGGGCGTGGGTGCCGGAACGGCTCCCTCTGGTCGTAGAGCGCCCGTGCTTATCATTAAGGGCGGCCGCCCTTAATCATTGGAGCGACCGCCCTCAACATTCAGAGCGCCCGCCCCGAACCTGTTTTTAGCGGGTGCAGCTCCTATACAGAACCACCCCGCTAAGTTTAAGCCCCTATTTCACAACTACCTTACGCCCGCCAATGATATTAACACCCTTCTGCGGAGCCGTCAGCCGCTCACCTCGCAGGTTGTAGACGGGTGCATCCTTGCCAGCTTCCGTCTTGATGCCGTCTGCGACTGAAGACGTGTCGTCGCTGCCTTCATATTCCAACCAATTCCATTCACTATAATCATAATAATAAACTTTCCATCCTTTTCCTTTTGCAACCTGAACCTGCTTTTTGGTACATACGTTTCCTTCATCCGATGATTGAGTATCATATACATAAAACTTAGATGGTTTATCTGTATTGTTTATTGGTAAAGAGTTGATAAGATTATCCATCGAAGCCCCTTTGATTTGGTTGACGGAGCAATACAGCTCAGTCAAAGCGGTGTTCTTTGAAACATCCAAGGATGTCAGCTGGTTGTTGTAACACCACAGCTCAGTCAATGCAGTGTTCTTTGATACATCCAAGGATGTCAGCTGGTTGTTGTAACAAAACAGTCCAGTCAATGCAGTATTCTTTGATACATCCAAGGATGTCAGCTGGTTGCTGGTACAATACAGCCTTGTCAATGCGGTATTCATTGAAACATCCAAGGCCGTTAGCTGGTTGTCGTAACAATCCAGCTTACTCAATGCAGTGTTCTTTGATACATCCAATACTGTCAGCGGATTGCTGCCACAATACAGCTCAGTCAATGCGGTATTTTTTGAAACATCCAAGGATGTCAGCGAGTTGTAGACACAATTCAACTCTGTCAATGCAGTGTTCTTTAATACATCCAAAGCTGTCAGCTGGTTTTTGTAACAAAACAGTCCAGTCAATGCAGTATTCTTTGAAACATCTAAAGATGTCAGCTGGTTCTCGCCACACCACAGCCCAGTCAATGCAGTATTCTTTGAAACATCCAAGGATGTCAGTGAGTTGTAGCCACAATTCAACTCTGTCAATGCGATGTTCTTTGAAACATCTAAGGATGTCAACTGGTTGTAGACACAATTCAACTCTGTCAATGCGGTAAAATATTCTATCCCTTGAAGAGAGTTAATCCGTTTGTAAGGTACATCCAGACTTGTAATATCCTTGATTTCTTCCTCTGTCAGCTTCCCGTCCTTACCATAGTCCTGTTGTAACAAGTAATTGCGGAAATTCTCATCAGGGAAGTTTTTGGCGTTGATTTCTACGTCACCGGCTGCACGGGCAACCTGTGGCAGGAAAGCCACTGCCATACACATGAATAATGCTTTAAGTAATTGTTGTTTCATCATTGTTAATGATTTGAAACGAAAAAGGCGCCAACCATTCGCGACTTGTATTTCAATCAGGTTACCGCCAAGTGACCTTACCACATACAAACACACAATAAGTTCACGCCTAAACGCGAACTTTCATGCATCTTGCTCTCGTGGTTGAATATTGGCGGTATTCGATTGAAAAGAACAAGAGCCAAAAGCTCATTTATTTATAAAGTACGAACAGGATACGACGCACAATTTCAGTTTTGGTTATTAAAATTGTTTATCCAATCCCTATGTTGAGAGGGTAACACCTTGTGCCATCTACCACTCTGATTGCTTCGGTACTATCTGTTTCTTACTTCTTATTATTTAAAGGGTTATACATAATATGGCTTGTCTTATTCTACTTGCAAATTATATCGCATCTATTCGATTGATGAACTCTGAAGGTGACAATACCTCTATGGTACTATGCTTATAGTCTTTCTTGTTTCGTGTTACAATGCAGGTTGCCTGCTCGTCAATAGCTGAGCGATGCTGCGTGGCATCCTCATAGTCTTTCCACCCGCTATTGAGCATATCGACAACGTTTTGGCCACGCAAGTCAACAACATCTACAAAGTCAGCAATCAGTCGAAGTTTTTCATATACATCTTCGGTCGGAAATTTATACTTTCTTCCAAGATAGATAGTGTTGACAAACGATAGGGCAGACACCATCAGCTGAGCCTCGCCCGCATAGCCTAACGCAAAAATGCGCTGGGCATCGGGCAGAAACTCTTTGCGCGATAACACAAGGTCTACCAAGATGTTCGTGTCAATATAAGCTCGCATTATTGGGCGTATTTCTCATTGACGAGGGCATCAATGCCTCGTTCATCAACAGGTACAGGATTGCCCCCCTGTACTGAAAGGGTCTTCACAAACAGCATGGCTGCCTCACGCTTGTGTTGCCGAGCAGTAAGCTGGGGCGCAACACTACGAGAACGGCGGCGTAAGCGTCTCACATAACGCGACACACTTTCAAGCATCTCAACGTTCATTTGCTCCAGTTCGGCAGCAATGGATGTTTTCAGTTCAACCGTAGTCATGATAATAATCTTTCTTATTCTGTTTGCAAAAGTAAGCATAATCTTCGTAACAGCCAAATGTTCCTACTGAATTTTCTTGGCCCTTACGTTCACAGCGGGCACCCCATCGTGCAAAAGAGAAAGAAAAACAGGGTTTTCTTTTGTATTTCGCACGATTTACAGTACCTTTGCAGACAAAATGCGCAAAAAACGATGAAGAAACTTCTAACACTTATGGTTGCGGCACTGCTGAGCGTGCCCTCCATCACTAAAGCACAAAACGACGTGAACATCGGAAAGAGTAATATCAAACTGAGCAGCCGGATGATGACACCCGAAGCACTATGGGCTATGGGGCGCATCGGCACAGTGGAGGCCTCGCCCGACGGGCGGCAGGTGGTCTATCAGGTAGGCTACTACTCGGTGAAGGCGAACAAGAGCCATCAGGTTATCTGCCTCATGAATGCCGACGGTTCTCAGAACCGCCAGCTAACCACCAGCAGCAAGAGCGAGACTGACCCCACATGGCTCGATGCTGAGACCATCGCCTACCTGAGTGGTGGCGAGGTATGGAGCATGAAGGCCGACGGCTCCAATCGCCGCCAGCTGTCGAAGACTAATGGCGAGGTAGAGGGCTTTAAGTTCTCACCCGACCGTCAGCAGGTCATTCTTATCAAGTCAATGCCCTTCCACGAGGTTATCAAGAAGAACCCTGCCGACCTGCCCAAGGCTACGGGCCGACGGGTGACCGACCTGATGTATCGCCACTGGGACCACTATGTGGAATCCATCCAGCACCCCTTCCTCTACACCGTCAGTGCCGACGGCATTGCTGCCAGCGGAGTTGATATTCTGGAGGGCGAGCCCTACGAATGTCCGATGGAGCCGTTTGGCGGCATCGAGCAGTTGGCATGGGGCCCCGACTCGAAGACCATCGCCTACACCTGTCGCAAGAAGACAGGCACCGACTATGCCACGTCGACCGACTCTGACATCTATCTATATAATATAGGTACGCGAGAGACCAAGAACCTCTGCAAGCCCGAGGGCTACAAGGCTCCGAAGAGCGACCCCAGCCACACCAAGGCCGACCAGGCCGTGAACCGCGACGCACAAATGATGACGGGCTACGACCAGAACCCGCAGTTCTCGCCCGACGGACGGTATATCGCATGGCAGTCGATGGCGCGCGACGGCTACGAAGCCGACCTCAACCGCCTGTGCATCTACTCGCTGGCCGACGGCAGCAAGCGATTCCTGAGCTGGAAGAGCGATGTGGAGGCATTCTGCTGGGCACCCGTTACGGGCAAGAAGGTTAAGGCCACCGATGCACGGTTCTATTTCCTCAGTGTATGGCACGGCTGCTGCAATATGTACAGCGCCAACCAAAAGGGCGAGGTAACGCAGCTGACCCAGACATGGGACGACTGGACTTCGTTGCAGATGGCTAACAATGGTCAGCGCATCATAGCCACCCGTCAGAGCCTCAGTGCTCCGACCGACATCTACATGGTGACACCGGCTGCCAAGAAGCAGGCCACCACGACCGTACAACTTACACATGAGAACAAGCACATTCTTGACCAACTGACCTTTGGCAAGATGCAGCAATACTGGGTGCCCACCACCGATGGCAAGAAAGAACTCGTCTGGGTGATGCTGCCCGCCAACTATGAGGAAGGCAAGAAATACCCCACCCTGCTCTTCTGCGAGGGTGGCCCGCAGTCGCCCGTCTCGCAGTTCTGGTCATATCGCTGGAACTTCCAAATGATGGCAGCCAACGGCTACGTGGTTGTAGCCCCCAACCGCCACGGACTGCCTGGCTTCGGACAGGAGTGGAAGGAGCAGATTAGCGGCGACTGGACAGGTCAGTGCATGGACGATTACCTATCGGCCATCGACTTCGCAGCCGACTCTCTGCCCTTTGTTGACCGCAACCGCATGGGTGCCGTTGGTGCCTCGTTTGGCGGATTCTCGGTCTATTATCTGGCTGGCCACCACAACAAGCGCTTTAAGGCGTTCATCTCGCATGACGGTGCCTTTAACCTCGAGTCGATGTACACCGACACCGAGGAGGTGTTCTTCTCGAACTGGGAATACGACGATGCCTACTGGAACAAGAACCGCACCCAACGTGCCGCCAAGACTTACGAGAACTCACCGCATAAGTTTGTCGACAAGTGGGACACACCTATCCTCTGCATCCACGGCGAGAAGGACTATCGCATTGTCTACAACCAAGGCATGGGCGCCTTCAATGCAGCCCGCCTGCGCGGTATTCCTGCAGAGCTGCTTATCTTCCCCGACGAGAACCACTGGGTGCTGAAGCCTCAGAACGGCATCCTGTGGCAGCGTACCTTCTTTGACTGGCTTGACCGCTGGCTGAAATAACAAAACAGAAAACAAATAATCATGACACAACAAATTCAAAAGACCTTGAGAGACTCGGCGGCCATGCGCTGGACAGCCCTGTTGCTGCTCGCACTCGCCATGTTTTGTTCATACATCTTTATGGACATTCTCTCCCCCATCAAGGACCTCATGCAGGAAACCCGCGGATGGGACTCAACCTCCTTCGGCACCATGCAAGGCTCGGAGGTATTCCTCAACGTATTCGTGTTCTTCCTCATCTTTGCCGGTATTATCCTCGACAAGATGGGTGTCCGCTTTACGGCAGTCCTCTCGGCAGCCATCATGCTGATTGGTGCCATTATCAAGTGGTATGCCGTCAGCGAGAGCTTTATGGGCAGCGGACTGGAGCAGTGGTTTAATACCCACCTGAACTACATCCCCGTATTCGACGAACTGGGCGTATCGCCCTTCTACGCTGGGATGCCCGCCTCTGCCAAGTTTGCCGCCTGCGGCTTCATGATATTCGGTTGCGGCTGTGAGATGGCTGGCATCACCGTATCAAGAGGTATCGTCAAGTGGTTTAAGGGCCGCGAGATGGCACTGGCTATGGGTTCAGAGATGGCACTGGCTCGTCTGGGCGTAGCCACCTGCATGATATTCTCGCCCTTCTTTGCCCGTCTGGGTGGCGAAGTCAGCGTTAGCCGCTCCGTTGCCTTTGGTGTTGTGCTACTCTGCATTGCCCTTATCATGACCATCGTCTATTTCTTCATGGACCTGAAGCTCGATGCTCAAACGGGCGAGGCCGAGGAAAAGGACGACCCCTTCAAGATTTCAGACATTGGCAAGATTCTTTCCGACAGTGGTTTCTGGCTGGTTGCCTTGCTTTGCGTACTCTACTATTCGGCCATATTCCCCTTCCAGAAGTATGCCGTCAATATGTTGCAGTGCAACCTGACGCTGACACCGCCTGATGCCGATTCGTTCTGGGCCAGCCCCTCAGTCACCATCGTGCAGTATGTTATTATGCTCATCGTGGCGGCTGCCGGCTTCGCCTCTAACTTCCAGAAGAAAGCCAACCTGCGCTCTATACTGCTGGGTATTTCTATTCTGGCCCTCATTGCCTATTGCTATATGGGCTTCATGCGCCAGTCGGCTGAGTCTATCTTCGCTGTGTTCCCCTTGTTGGCTGTGCTCATCACGCCTATCTTAGGTAGCTACCTCGACCACCACGGCAAGGCAGCCACCATGCTCGTGCTGGGCTCACTGCTGCTTATCGGCTGTCATCTGACGTTTGCCTTCGTGCTGCCCATCTTCAAGGGTTCTGCCGTTGGTGGTATCATCATTGCCTACGCTACCATTCTAGTGCTCGGTGCGTCATTCTCGCTGGTTCCCGCCTCGCTGTGGCCGTCAGTACCCAAGTTGGTGGATGCCAAGGTCATCGGTTCTGCCTATGCCCTGATATTCTGGATTCAGAACATCGGTCTGTGGCTGTTCCCCCTGCTCATTGGCAAGGTGCTTGATGCTACCAACCCCGGTGTTACCGACCCGACACAGTTCAACTACACCGCTCCGCTGGTCATGCTGGCCTCGTTAGGTGTAGCCGCCCTCTTGCTGGGTCTGCTGCTGAAGGTAGTGGACAAGAAGAAGGGTCTCGGACTGGAAGAGCCCAACATCAAGGGATAAGACTGCGGGCTGTTTGCACCAGTTCTGATGAAGAAGTTAGACTACGACTATTGTCGGGCAGCTCCTGTGCTGGAATGGATGAGCCACAAGTGGGCTATCGTCACATTGCTGCGCATCGAGGATGAGTGCGGAGGTCATGCAGACCAGAGCATCCGCTTTAGCGACTTGTTCCGCACCATCCCTCACATATCGGAGAAGATGTTAGCCTCTACGCTCGACTATCTTGAAACAGAAGGACTGGTGACACGTACAGCCTACGAAGAACAACCGCCACGGGTGGAGTATGCCGTTACTCCCCTCGGGCGCAATTTCCTCAGAGAAATTAGTTATGTCATAGAATGGGGCACACTGCATTTCGATGAAATACAGTGTGCCCGACATTCAAAGAGATAGCACGATTACAGCGACTTTATACTGTCGCGATAGTTGCGCAACGCTTCCTCACTGACTTTTTCCTTTACCTCACGCAGACTGTCGAGCAACAACGTGCGGTCGGCAGGCAGAGAGCCCGTAAGCGGAATGGGGTTACTGACGGTTCGGGCAAGGATATGCGTATGACACGTCAGGTTCTCAATCAAGCATATCATTTCGTCAATACGCTCATATTCCGTTGCTTCTTCATACAGCCCTTCACTTATATCGCGATATAATCGGCTTTCAGGAAACAAGGTCAGCGATAAGAATCCGATGGTAACAGGGTGCAACTGGTTAAACACCTCGGCTGACCGCATAGCATTCCGTTCACCACAACCCTTGCCAGCCAGCCCAACCAGATAGAAGAAATTGTAATGGATGCCAGCCTCATCAAGTTTGCTGCATTGCTCGATAATGTCATCAGCCGAATAGCCTTTGTTCACTCTTGCAAGCGTTTGCGTGTCCCCACTCTCTACCCCGATAGTAAGGTAGTCAAATCCTAAATGATGCAGTTGTCGCAGTTCTTCCACCGACTTTCGTGTTATGTCCGTTATACGGGCAAAGCAACCAATGGTCGGCTGGCCTTCGCCGACATACTTCCTGATTAGCAGTCCAATATCAATCAAGCGGTTAGCCGTCAGGACAAAAGGGTTGGCACCCGTCAGGAACACCCTATGGGCGCGAGGTTGAAACTGGTGTATGACACGCAAGTCCTCCTCTATCTCCGACATGGGCGACATTCTAAATCGTTGTTCACCGTACAAGGTACAGAAATGGCAGCGATGCCATGTACATCCCGATGTCACTTGCAACAGCTGTGATGTAGCTTCGTAAGGCGGTCGCCATACTGGACCGTCAAAATGCAAAACAGGTTCTTTCATGTCTTTTTTTGCAGCAAAGTTACGCACATATATGATATTCTGCGTAACACTACCCCAACAAAGACACTAACAAAAAGGTAAGCTATCTATCCCGCTAACACCCTCAATAAACAGAAGATATAGCCCTCTTTTTGCCTCCAGTATCTCTTTGGGGGTGCTCTAGTATCTATTTCGAGGTGCTTTAGTATCTATTTACCCCTGTAAACAGATACTGGAGCAGATGGCTTTAGATACTGGAGCACCTCGAAATAGATACTCGAAGGGAAAGCAACACTAAGTGTAACTTTCCCTTCAAACATCTGTCCCTCATAATATATTCGTAAGGGATTCCTCAGCATAGTCCTCGTCCATCTGATTTAGAGGTTTAATACAACCCTTAGAAATTGCAACATACAGCCTATCTCTTGATTTCTTTTCAAATTCGCGAATCTCATCTATACCCCATTTCCCATCATTGTTTTTGACAATGAACATCATTTCATTAAGCTTAATACTTAGTTTCTTAAGAACTTCCTCGTTGCCAAAATTCATATACTTTGCCATTGGCATATTGTTACTGAACTTTGAGTTCATACCTCTACTGATAAGACAAAGGTTTCCAAAATCGTGCAATCCTGTATGTTCATCAAGGATAGGATGGCCATCCATTGGCTTCTGAGGATAGAAATGCTCAACAGAAGTTCGATAGGTAAATTCAAATCTTGGATATGCAGTTGGCTTTTCCTTCCATGTTACATAGTCATAAAAATTGAATATAAAGTTTTCCACGTTACAACCATTATCAAGCATTTTCCAATACAATGTATTGTTATTAGCCTTGAAATCGTTGATATATATGATTTCCTCGAAATCTGTTTTTATCTGACACAAATAACGATCAAGCATATAGGTACAAGCCAATGTATACAGCTTTTCCCTCATCTCTATTTGCTCTACCTTTTTAACACTATATATGTAATAGAGTAGAGCATTAAGCCAATGCTTATATGTATAGGTAGGAGCAGAGACATGAAACATCGCTTGAAGCATCCTAATATCTTTACTTAAATCATCCTCATTGTCTGAGTCACTAAATGTTCCAACATAATTAACCTTGCTTTTATCGTATTTTTTTAATTTCTTCAAGCTCCAACCCTCTTTGTTATTATAGCTCTCACGCTTAATTACATAACAATCAAAAAGGTATCGCATTTGAAGCAATGCCACAATATACCTTTTAACAAATCCGCTTTTGTCTGAGCAAGAATGAAGAACCATTTGGAAGATATCTATCAAACGTTTATCGTCAAGCTTAATCTCTGAATCTATATCTTTTTGGTACTCATTATCGTTTTTATACATTACCTTCAAAACTTGAAGAAGGAAGTTTGGGAAATTGATGACAGAACCAAATCTGTCATTACCACCTTCCGCATCCTTATCTGAGTCAGGCAATTCGTACTTAACGTTACTCCTTGCATCTTCAAACAAATCAGCTAAGGTTCTGCTTGTATATTCATCCAAGCCATCCGATTCATCTGTATCATTATCCATATCACGATACGATATAGAAAGTGACTCAAAGCGATTTGTATCAAATTGGAAATCAGCCCATGAATCAGAAAATATGAGTTTTCTCATTTGTGGTTTCATCTTCATCTGCACGTACGTATTCATATCAGAACAAGCTTCCCAAATATCATTGAACAAGCACATAATAGCCTTGTCATTTTCCAGATTATCCATAAGACTTGCTTTCAACACCTCATGTTTTTCTAATTGCTCGCCACGAGAGTTCATGATTTCAAAGTAATGGTTCAACTCTGTATCTTTTGGAACAGGAATGCGCATGATTATTACTTTGGAAAGAAGGTATTCGACAAAGTCTGTGATTACTAACCCTCTATCTTTCAAAATATTCCTGATGTTTTTCTGAATAATACGATAGACCTCAGAGAGATTTACCCCAGATGGATGAACAGACAACTTTCCATCTGCTAACATTCTGATAGCTTCATCTGCTTCATTTCTATGGTCGTATGACAAGTTTACCCGACGATACCACGCAACTAATGGTTTTGCTTCGTCAATTGTACGAAGCACGTTCATCATGATGGTGAATGTTGTAAGACGCTGCTGCCCATCTATAATTTCAAAATATTCTTCACCGTCCTTGTTTCTTACAAATACCACAACAGAACCTATATAGTACTTTTTATTCTTTCTAATAGTTGCATAATCGGCTATATCTTCAATAAGTTGGCGAGCTTCTTTTTCGCTCCAATCATAATTACGCTGATATACTGGTATGTGATATTGGTCTTCTGATAACAGCTCTTTTATTGTAAGTGGTTGAATATTATCATTAATCATTGTTGTATATCTTATTGAATTTCTTAAACATGTCTATTATCTTCTCGCATTTAGTACATGATATGGCATTCATCGTGACACCATCCTGACTGAGATTTATGATGTCATACGGAGTTTGGGCATTATGAACATGACGTAACATAGAACTATAATCCTTTGAATAATTATCTATAGATGCAAGCTGGACGGCTGGACTTTCCAACCTTAATTTGTATGCCCAGATAAAGAATTTAGGAATAACTTTATCCATCTCTTCCATTCCGAATCTGTCAACATAATATAGCAACAATGTAAAGAACATGCTCTTAATATATTGGTCTCCTGTTCTTGACTCACCTTCATAGTTACTAATACAATCCAGGATGGCAAATGCGCTGCCATTTTCATTATATGACTCTTTTTTCTGTATGGTTCTGTATAGATTCATATAGTGACGTATCATGTCGAAGAATCGACTTCCATTTATAATTTGATTATCAAGATTGAATGGGTATTCCATCTTGTTTTGGTCTATAATACGTATAGAATCATTGGAATAAATCTCAGAGAAGACGTGAGCAATGATTTCCATCTGATAGAATGGATAACGCTTACCATCCTTTAAAGATATGCCCTTAAATACTCCTATCTTGTTCTTTGTAAAGTATCTAGCACTTTTGCCCTGTGACCATCTCTTTGCTCTAAATAAGGTAAGAAATACTTCTTTCAAAAATGTTGTTTGTTGACACTGCCACTTGTTAATGTTCTCAGAATCAGACTCCTTCATTTCTAATATTTCTCTCAGATGATATGCCTTCAGCAAATCATGCGCTTCTAGGTCTTTTCCTCGTGCATTCTGTGAATCAAAGAATTGGAATGCTTCGGAAATGTCTGTTAATTCAACAACTACAAATTCACACTTATTAAGCACGAAGTATAGAAACTTTTCGTCGAGGTCAGATTCCCTCGCTTCTATTGCGTGAATATTTTCAACGACATTATGAAGGGAATATCTATTAGGAAATTTTGTAGAAGTGGTAAAAACATTAACCTTCTTTATAATCTCTTTGTAACTTTCTTTACGTCTATCATCCTTTATCTTTTCAAATATCTTCTTTATTATAAGGACTAGGGTAATGATACGCTGCTGCCCATCAACTATTTCGTTGTTATACAAGACGAGAGTCCCTAATCTGTACTGTTTCTTGTTCTGGAATGTGATTATGTCTGTTATAAGCTGATTCACATTTTTTGCTGTCCACTTATATGGACGCTGGTATGGTGGAACAATAAGTTTGTCAAACTCTATCTTACCCACAGGCTTTATCTGTGGTTCAGGGGTTGACGTTACAGGCAACTCTTGTATCTTGTACGATAACGGTGGAACTTCTTCCTTTACAGTTTGATTAGGAAACAAATCTGGATTATCCCCAACATAACTTTCAATAAGAGAATCAAATCTGTCTATCATCTGAGTTATACATTTTGTCAACTCATCTCTATGCTCCACCTCATAGTTGACCTCACAAAGTCCTTGAGTCATGTTCATTCTTCTTCTCCATTGAAAATCTCCATCACTTCTTACCTCGTTTCTAAGGTAATTTAGAAATGGCTTATATTCATCCTTAGTGAACTTACCCTCAATATGAAACTGCACCCTACCCAAAGTTATTTCATAGTGAATATCCATATCCTTGATAGGAGTGGAAATTTGTATATATCTACTAGACTGCCACGAATGAGGTTTACATGTTGTTTTAACTCTCTTGCGTGACCATGTTTCTTTTACATATTTCTTGACGAAGTTACATAATTCGTCGTTAATCCAAATTGCCATAATTTATATTATTTTGATTCTACCATTTTTGTCTATTATTGTAAGCATCAAGGAAAACAGAAGCGGACGACCAGCGGCAGGTGGTCGCTAAAGCCTCGCTGATAGCGCAGTCCATTGAAGGTACGGAACGGCTTAAACCCTCCGTATTTTTTATCCTCCTCCAACAGGAAGGGAGGGTCGTTGATATAGGTTTGTGCTACGAAATCGCATAGTATTGGGCTGAGTAGCACATGGTCGATGGTCTGCCAACGACCTTCGTAGCGGTAGGTGCCCTTAGCCTTCCCATGAAGACCTTTCGTCTCGCGGGTGGCGTTACGCAGTCCGCTGGCCTCCAGTTCTTGTAAAGCCGGGCTGTCGGCATAGTCATTGAAATCACCCGCCACAATAACCTTCGCATCGGCAGGCAACTGGCTAACAGCATCCATCAAGCGACGAGCCACCAGCCGACGGTTAGGCCTCGTCGCCTTCTCGCCACCATACCGACTGGGGGCATGAACCACAAAGATATGGAGCGTATCGCCCGATATGATTTCACCTTGTACATACAGGATGTCACGGGTAGGACGCATACCCGCCAAAGGCTGGATGTCAAGACAGTCGTAACAAATAGGACGAAAAGAAAAGGGCTGATAGAGCAGTGCCACGTCAATACCTCGCACGTCGGGCGACTCGGTCATCAGGTATTCATAACCTGCATTGCGCAGCAACGAGCGACGTGTCAGGTCGTAAAGGCACGAGTCGTTCTCCACCTCTACCAGTGCCACCAAGTCAGGCAGTACAGATTCCTGACACGACAGGATTTCCTGTCCGATATAGTTCAACTTGCGCCAATAGCGAGCTGGGGTCCATTTACGCACTGAAGCAGGCAACCATTCGGTGTCCTGCTTCAGTGTATCATGTCGGCAGTCAAAGAGATTCTCGCAGTTCAGCTCTACGAGCGTCAGCCATGATGCCAGTAAAAGACTTAGCATACTTTCTCGAGGCGCTTCATCATGGCGAACATGAAGATGGCAGCAACAAGGCAGACTACCAAGAAGACGCTCCAGCATACCCACAAGGGTACAGCGCCCCACAGCAGGCCACCGACCACAACAAGCTGATTGCCCAAAGCAGTAGCTACAAACCAGCCACCCATCATCATGCCCTTATACTTGGGAGGAGCCACCTTCGACACGAAGGAAATACCCATCGGCGACAGCAACAGCTCGCCAAAGGTCAGGATGAGGTAAACGCTAATCAACAAGTTTGGTGTCATGTCAGCTACATGGACAGCTACGGGATTACCATCAGGGCCAACCTCCGTCTGTGGCATGGGCAGACCGAAAGAGGCAAACACCATCAGCGCATAGGCAACGGCTGCCACAATCATACCGTAGGCTATCTTACGAGGTGCAGAAGGCTCCTTGCCCTTGGCAGCCAGCGAACTGAAGATTGCCATTGACACTGGGGTCAGAGCCACTACATAGAAGGGATTGAACTGCTGGAAGATAGGAGCAGAGACAGATACCGAGCCATCCAAATTGCCATATTGCAGACAGAGGAAAGCTACAGCCGCAACAATAACAAGGCCAGAAATGGTCTTACCCTTGGAAGTCTTCGACTGGAACAGCGAGAACAGGGCATAGACGATAAAGATGATAGCCACCAAGTTCCATACATTGAAGCACATGGCTTGCACACCGTCAGCACTCTGAGCCGTGAACTCATCGGCAAAATAAGTCAGTGACAGACCGTTCTGGTGGAAAGCCATCCAGAAAAAGATGACAACAGCAAAAACAAGGCAGAGTGCCACAATACGCTGTTTGGTTTCTTCCTTCGACAGCTCTGGCTCCTGACTGGCCGTGTCTGCCTTTGCCTGCTTCTTCGTGCCGCCCTCTACATGACGGAAAGTAGAACGGAAGATGTAATAGATGGCGATAGAGAGGATAAGCGAAGCACAAGCCACAGCGAAAGAGAAGTGGTAGGCATCGTTGCTTGAATAGCCCAGCGACTGCTCGGCATACTCCTTAATCTTAATGGCAGCCGTCGGAGCAAACAGGGCACCAATGTTAATAGCCATGTAGAAGATAGAGAAACCTGCATCGCGCTTATCCTTATACTGCGGGTCGTTGTACAGGTCGCCCACCATCACTTGCAGATTACCCTTAAACAATCCCGTGCCGAAACCTATCAGCAGCAGTGCAGCCAGCATCACGACCAGCGCAGTGGTATCGCCGCCCAAAGGCACCGACAACAGCAGATAGCCGGCAAACATGATGAGGATGCCCGTGGTGACCATACGACCAAAGCCAAACTTATCGGCCAGCATACCGCCAAACAACGGGAAGAAATAGACGAACATGAGGAACGCACTGTAGATAGTGCCAGCCAGAGCGGGCGACAATCCATAGTTGGCTCTCAGAAACAAAGCAAAGACGGCAAGCATGGTGTAATAACCAAAACGCTCGCCTGTATTGGCCAGTGCCAATGCAAAAAGTCCTTTAGGTTGGTTTTCAAACATAACTTTTACGATTTATATTATTTTATCTTGTTGTTTTTCGTGCGGATAATATCAAAGAGGTAGGTAGCCTTTATAACTATCTGTCCGAAGTTTGAGCGACCAAAATAATCGCTCTTCGAGTTCTTGTAGATGTCGCCTAATCCGTAGTAGTAACGCCCCTCCAACATGAAGTGCCCGACCTTGGGATGCGAAAACTCAATGCCAGCACCCACTGCGATGCCATAGTCAAACTTACACTGTACAGCCATCGTGTCCTGAGCCACAACGCGCGACGAGCGTTCTGTCTGAGTAGCCTTGCCCGGCACCAGATTTGAATTAGTCGATTCATTCATGAAGACACCCACCTGAGGCCCCAGCTGGATAAACCCCTGCAATCCCTTGCGCTCACGTCCCCACCCTAAGCGAGCCATGAGCGGTACCTGCACGTATGTCATCTTCCGTTCATAGGCCAGCGGATTGGTCTTATCAACGTCATCCACATAATAGACGGGCTGATTGTCAATATCCTTGATGTCCTCCTTCCATCCCGTCTGGGCCATGTTTACCTCAGCCACAATGGAACAGATGCTTTGGAAATATTTCTCGCAGGTATAGCGGATGGTCAGTCCACCAGTCAGTCCACCCAACATTCCTTGCGGCACCTCAGGCATAAAGCCGACGTTGCTAAGCATATAGCCTGCGTTGACACCGACGGCCAAATCAGTGCGGTATTCACCCACCTGTGCCACCGCTCTCGTCATGAAGCAGCCAAGAAACAATGAAAGGAAGAGAAGTCGCCTCATGAAACTTAGAAATTGATGGTTTCCACCTTGTTATCAGGTGTGTAGTGTACAAAGAGTACCGCACGGTTTTGCAGTCCGCCATTGCCGATACGCTCGAAATGCAACGGGGTCTGAATAGCCGTATAGCCTGCCATGCCCGATGCTCCCGTAAAGTGAGTACCATAAAGATGTAGTCCCTTCAGCATAAAAAAGGCATGGTCGAATCCTGTCACGGCAAAACGCTGATGATAGCTCTGCATATCCTGATGGAAATTCCAACGGTACTTCTGTCTGATGCGCTCAGCCCGTGGCGACAGTGGATTCATATAATAGGTTGAGGGGATGTAGACGTCAAACTTATAGAAGTTATCCAAATGAGAGCGGGTGTACATCAGCCACTCCGTGTAGCCGAACATCGTCACCAGAATACCGGGCGTAGTGGTCAGCATTCCGTTCAGTTTGGCAAAGGCCACGTTCAGTTCGGTTGAGCGACTGGTATTCAGAATCACGATGTTACGCTGATTCATGGCAAATGCCTTCTTGAACATCGCCTCGCTCGACTTCAGATTGGTAATCGAATAGGCAATGCCTTCCTGTTCCAGCCTGCGCCTCAGCACCGTGGTAAACCCACCCTTCGTACTGGTTGAGTCGTTGCAGTCAATCAGCACGGGATGGCAGTCCTTGAATCGCTGCATAAACCGCTGCACGTATGCCTCGTTCAGCTGGTTGCCGTTCTGATAAGCCTGAAAGAGATTATAGTTATTGTAAATCTCCTGCGAATTTATTGAGAAAGGTATCAGCACACGAATGTCATGCGCCAAGGCAAAGTCACCCAGTGCCTTCACCTGCTTGGTATAGAGCGGGCCGATTATCAGGTCTCGGTCAGCCGCATTGGGGTCTTTCAGTATTTTGTTGATGTCGGCATCTTCTGCCACGTTCCATGCACGGACATCGGTTGAGATACCTTGCATCTTCAGACTGTCGCAGGCCATCAGCACGCCTCGGTAGTATTCCAACATACGCTTGCCGTCACCGTCATTATTGTGCAAGGGCAACATGATACCCAGTCGGATTTCACGCTGACGCATATCCTTGCCTGCTGGCTTGTCGGCTGTTCCTTTTGTAGGCATCTGGGGTTGCTGGGGAGCAGCCGACGTAGCCGTCTGCGGCTCCTCACCCGACGGATAGGGTATTCTGATGTAGTCGCCTTTCTTCAGTTCATAGCCCGGTGTATTCATCTCAGGGTTGGCCTTAACCAGTTCCTCAATGGTAATGCCGTTTTCACGGGCAATGCCAAAGATGGTTTCCTTGCGCTTCACCTGATGCAGTTCCTTGTATTTCTGTACCTGCGCCAAGACCGTCTCTGCCATCATGGCAAGTACGGTTAGCAGCAGAAAGTATCTCATTATTCGCTTCATAAATCGACCTGTTTTTTAGTTTTGCGCTACAAAATTACAAAAAAAGTAGCGGAAGTTCTACTTTTTTCGCTAATTTTGCACAAATATTCGCAGAACAAGAATGAAATTAAGACTATTTTACTGCCTTTTCGCTATGTTGCTTTCCTCCTTGGGTGCCTCTGCCATCGAACTGCAAGCCACCTATATAGATAAGGAGGGGATGCAGACAACAACCAGCCAGAGCTTCACGGCTGATGCTCCGTTGCACGTACACTTCACTTACGATGCGTCGAGCCTGACGGACGGAACTACCACCGAGTGGCATATACGCCACCAAAATTCGGGCACCAATATCACCCGCTATGATACGGAGTTAGACTTTGAGTTTACCGAAGCCGGACTTAACATCATATCGCTATGGGTGCGCCAAGGCAACGAGGTAGTCGACTCTGCCAGCATCGGCATCACCATTACCGAGAGTCATCTGGAGATGCCGAATGCCTTTTCGCCCAACGGCGACGGCATCAACGACATATATCAAGCCAAGTCGAACTACAAGAGTATCATCGAGTTTCACGCCTACATTTTTAACCGCCACGGACAGAAGCTCTACGAGTGGAGTGATTGGACGTCTCCCGACAAGGGCTGGGACGGCACCTACCACGGCTCGCCCGTCAAGGACGGTGTCTACTATGTCTATGTCAAGGCCCGCGGTGCCGACGGCATTGAATATAACATTCGGCGCGATGTCAACCTAATACGCCATTTCAACGTAGTGACCACCAACAGCAATGAGTAACGACAACAAGATAAATGTATGGGGTGCCCGCGTACACAACCTCAAAAACATTGACGTAGAAATACCCCGCAACTCGCTGACCGTCATCACAGGACTGAGCGGCAGCGGTAAGTCCAGTCTGGCCTTCGACACGATTTTTGCCGAGGGACAGCGCCGATATATCGAGACTTTCTCGGCCTATGCCCGTAACTTTCTGGGGGGCATGGAGCGCCCCGATGTTGACAAGATAACGGGCTTGTCGCCCGTCATCAGCATTGAGCAAAAGACAACGAACAAGAACCCACGCTCTACCGTAGGCACTACGACGGAAGTCTACGACTATATGCGACTGCTCTTTGCCCGTGCCGGACGTGCATATAGCTATGCCACTGGTGAACCGATGGTCAAGTACACCGAGGAGAAGGTTATCGACATGATTACCCACGACTATGCTGGCCATAAGATTCTTATTTTGGCTCCGTTAGTGCGTGGTCGTAAGGGACATTATCGCGAGCTGTTTGAGGGACTGCGCCGCAAGGGTTATCTGCACGTCCGCGTTGACGGTCAAGTGCAGGAAATCACACGCGGCATGAAGGTAGACCGCTACAAGAACCACGACATTGAGGTGGTCATCGACCGTATGGCGGTCAAGTCTACAACCCCACCCGACGACCGCCTTAGAAAGTCTGTTACTTTGGCCATGAAGCAGGGCGACGGGCTGGTCATGATTCTTGACAATGAGACAGAAACTGTTAAGCATTTCTCCCGCCGACTGATGTGCCCCACAACGGGCATATCTTATAGTGACCCTGCGCCTAACACGTTCTCCTTCAATTCGCCTCAAGGAGCCTGCCCACGCTGTAAGGGTCTGGGTTACATCAACGAAATTGACCTTGACAAGGTGATACCCAACCGTAAGCACAGTATCTATCAAGGGGCTATCGTGCCGCTGGGGAAATACAAGAACCAGATGATATTTTGGCAGATTGATGCCATTCTACACAAATACGAGTGCGACCTAAAGACGAAAATAGAGGACATTCCAGACGATGCTCTTAACGAAATTCTGTATGGGTCGCTGGAGAGTGTGCGCATTGACAAGGAGCTGGTTCACACGTCGAGCGACTACTTTGTCGACTTCGATGGTGTGGTGAAATACCTGCGTTCGGTCATGGAGAACGACGACAGCTCGAGCGGCCAGAAATGGGCCGACCAGTTTCTGGCTGAATGTGAATGTCCTGAGTGCCACGGCCAGCGGCTCAACCGCGAGGCTTTGTCGTATAAGATATGGGATAAAAACATCTCTGAACTGGCATCAATGGACTTGACTGGGCTGCGCCAATGGCTTGACGAGGCAGAGCAACATCTGGACCACCAGCAACAGCAGATTGCCACCGAGATTCTAAAAGAAATACGCACCCGACTAGACTTCCTGTTGGAGGTGGGGCTTGACTATCTGTCCCTGAACCGCCAGTCGGCCTCGCTGTCGGGCGGTGAGAGCCAGCGCATCCGACTGGCCACTCAGATAGGCTCGCAACTGGTCAACGTGCTCTATATCCTTGACGAGCCCAGCATCGGACTGCATCAGCGCGACAACGACCGCCTTATCCGCTCGCTCAAAGAACTGCGCGACTTGGGCAACACGGTCATCGTCGTCGAGCATGACCGCGACATGATGCTGGCTGCTGACTATATCATTGACATTGGCCCTAAGGCTGGTCGCAAGGGTGGCGAGGTAGTCTTCCAAGGCACCGTTGCCAATATGCTAAAGGCCAACACCATTACGGCGCAGTATTTGAACAACCAACTGCGCATCCCTCTTCCTACTCGTCGCCCAGGCAACGGCTATAATCTTGTGTTGCACGGCTGTCGCGGCAACAATCTGAAAAACATTGACGTAACGTTCCCGTTGGGCAAGCTGATTCTCGTCACGGGAGTATCGGGTTCGGGCAAGTCGACGCTTATCAACGAGACGCTCTACCCCATCCTCTCCCGACACTTTTACCGCTCCTTACAGCAACCCATGCCCTACGACAGCATTAAGGGGCTGGAACATATAGACAAGGTGGTCAACGTTGACCAGACACCCATCGGACGCACCCCACGCTCCAACCCTGCCACCTATACTGGCGTATTTAGCGACATACGCTCGCTGTTCGTCAATCTGCCTGAGGCGCAAATCCGAGGCTATAAGCCCGGACGCTTCTCGTTCAATGTGAAAGGTGGTCGCTGTGAGACGTGCGGCGGTAACGGCTATAAAACCATCGAGATGAACTTCCTGCCCGACATTCAGGTGCCTTGCGAGGAGTGTCATGGTAAACGTTACAACCGCGAGACACTGGAGGTGCGATACAAAGGCAAGTCGATTGCCGACGTGCTTGACATGACCATCAACCAAGCCGTTGAGTTCTTTGAGAATGTCCCCGAGATACTCCGAAAAATCAAGACAATACAGGATGTCGGACTGGGCTACATCAGGCTGGGTCAGTCGTCGACCACCCTCAGCGGTGGCGAGAGCCAGCGCGTCAAACTGGCTACCGAACTGTCGAAAAAGGATACAGGCAAGACCGTCTACATCTTAGACGAACCAACCACAGGATTACACTTCGAAGACATCCGCATCCTGATGGACGTACTGCAACGACTGGTAGACCGAGGCAACACAGTTATCGTCATCGAGCACAATCTGGATGTCATTAAGCTGGCCGACTGGATTATCGACATGGGCCCCGAGGGTGGTCGCAACGGTGGCACCGTACTATCAACAGGCACACCCGAAGAGGTCGCCCAGTCGAAGTTAGGCTTCACACCTAAATTCCTAACAGACGAACTAAAGCGTAGTAAATAAACAACAACCCTATCCTCTATTAGAGAAATATGGTCTAAAAAAATCCAAAAGTGGCCTTAACTCATCACTTGACAAATTCCAATATCTTTCATCGTCAAAAAGCCAATAGCCCTTTTTAAATTTCTTATTTTGTATGCCAGACTTCTTATGTAAAGAGATATACGTGTACATTTCTCCTTTTCGTCCGGGAATATCATATTTCTCGTTATCAGGGTCATTATTACGTACTTCCTCCTCAAAATGTTCATAAGAATCCAATAAACATCTGTGCTCTGAATTAACTATTTTCGATAAAAGAAGTTCAAAGTCCCCATCTGTCCTGTTATCTGGCCACAGGAATAACCTGAATTCAATTTGATGTGGTTCTAGTAGTCTATTTATCTCGCCTTGGCGATTAGCAAATCCACCACCATTCCTATTTTCGTCAGCATCAAAAATGACAAGATTCTGTCCTTCCACATCACTATTTGATTTAAACTCATATACAAGGTTCGGCAGATTGGTCCATCCACCCGTGCCAACTATTTCGTAATCCTTTCCATATTGACACTCAGGAAAATGCTTAGCAACTATATTGACAATAAAATCTTGTTCGTTCGTCGTATCCTTGCCTCTTTTCTGGGAATCATTTACACCACTCTCAATGAATATCTTAATCATCTGATTTCTCTATCTTTATTCAACAAATAGCTAAATTGCTCATAAGTATGCTTGTATGACTTTAATTCTCCGTCAGGAAACTTCCGCAAGGTATAAGCACGCCATTGCGTTTGCATATCTGTATATATATCTTCCTGAAGAACTGCATTTGCAGCTTGAAGCGTATCAATATTATGTGTCGTAGCAAAAACCTGAACATTCAATTCCTTTGCAGTCTGGATAATTGCTCGCCAAAGAATAGGCATTGTTTTGAAATGAAATCCATTTTCCATTTCATCAATTAGTAGCACTCCATTCTCACATTGAAACATTGCTGTAATTATATCAAAGATTTTTCTAATACCATCACCTAAGACTTGAATAGGTACCCTTTGCTTTAAACCTATATCTACCATCAATAGATTATTTGCAATAACAGCATCTTGTATAGACGGTTCAATTTCTCTAAGTATAGCAATGAGTTTTTCTTCTTTCTTCTGTTTTAGCACTGTAGAATAAAAATCATTCACAAAATTGCTATGACCAATAATAGAAGACAGGTAAACAGAGTTAATATGATTACCTAAATCGTTAGGAACCTCAGTTCGAGCTTGCTTTTCTTCGTTGCTACTCAATATCAATCTTGACTGATATGTTTCTGTAGATATATCAAATTTCAGTTGCAGGCCATACTCCTTTTCTAAAGCAGTCTGTTTGTCTTTTATATCATTTACATCAATAGCCTCTGCAAACTGTTCCCAATATTTGAACTCAGCACTTCGTGATACATCATCATATATTCCCGAAAGGGTAATAGGGTAACTCGTATCCAAATCATAGAAATTCAACTGGTACTTCTCATCATTGTCAACTATCAGCTGACGCAAATTGTTAATATTAACATTCGCAATAATATTGTCATTACCAAGAAAAAGATATATCGCTTCTAATACTGTTGTTTTTCCGCAATTATTATGACCAAGGAAGATATTGAATCTCCCAAAATCTTCTAAAATACATTCACGTATACCCCTAAGTCGTTCTATTTTTATAC
>CAMWKZ010000023.1 GCA_947174945.1 uncultured Prevotellaceae bacterium
TAGCAAAAACCTAAATTACATTGGGCATCTGCATCCCCCATTGCAGCAGCTTTGGATAGCAGAGGGACAGCAGAGGTATAGTCTCCTTTATCGTAATATTCTCTTCCTCTCTTATAAAGTTCTTCGGCATTTTCTGTTGCAGATGGGGCAGGTGATGTGGTGATACTCTTCCTTTCCCTGCCAAGAAGGCAACAGATATCATCAACAAGTGTTGTATCAATAGGATGGTCGGTAATATTGCGCCAGTTTATGGATGAAAAGATAAATTCCATTCTAACCGGCAGACTTGAATTGTCAACTATATAGGGGAGAAGAGAGTTACTGGACTTTTTGTTAAAAGCAAATGTAATTTCACTATTGGTGAACTTCGAAGCGTATGAATTGTTGCTGGCAAGGTAAAGGAAGAGCCTGCAATTAAGAATAGCCTCAGCAAGTACCTCTGGGAACTCCATGCCACCTACAATTCCCTGACGGTCGATGAAATATGTTATGCCAGCACGGTCGAAAGCCTCACATATCTTGTTGGCAACTTCGGTGTCTTTACGACTATAGCTGATAAATACGTCCTTGTTTTCCATAAGATCTAATATAAGTACAATGAATCTTAATGCACAAGCATATAGTTGCTAATGCCTAACGGGTACAAAGATACTAAAATTTTCTGGATTGCAGACATTTTTATAAATTTGTTTGCCAAAGTATTAGCTTTAACCCCTATGGCAATAGCCAACAAGATAAAAGACGAAATGACTTTATTCATATAATTTCTTGCTACTAACCATTAATTCTTCAAACATCCAATAGGCACAACATAAACCCCATCTGTTCGTTTATAGGCAAAGTCACCAACACCTGTCAACACCATACAGAAAGCAGGTGCCTTCATTCGAGAGGTGTCTATAATATTTGAAAGTGCCGTTAATGTTCTTGCACCATCTTCAATCAACTTCTCTCCACCCAGTTTTATTTCAACAAGACCATACGAACCGTTGCGCAGATGCACCACTGCATCACATTCCAAACCATTCTTGTCTCTATAATGATAAACCGAACCATCCAAAGCGTCAGCATAAACCCGGAGGTCTCGAATACACATCGTTTCAAAGAACAACCCGAATGTATTTAAATCGTTAATCAAGTCATTTGGTCCAAGACCAAGAGCAGCCACACCAACTGAAGGGTCAATATAATACCTTGTATCTGATGTACGGACAGCTGTCTTACTTCTCAGGTTGGGATTCCACGCAGGCATATCTTCTATCACGAATATCTTTCGTAAAGCTGTAATATATGCTCCCACTGTTTCATCGCTGACATCCTCCGGCTCATTTGTTGATATATCAGCAAGGATTGTTGCAACACTTGCCTGTGAACCTTGATGCCTGGCATAAGAGCGCATGATTCTTTTTGCCCGTTCTGCATCTCGTTTTACATTATCAACTCGTGATATATCGCTATTCGTAATGGCTTTATAATATTCTGTTGCCTGCAACAATGCTGCCTTCTCTGTCTTCTTTTGTAGTGCCTTAGGCCATCCTCCACGACAAACAATAAATGCAAGCATTGACAATGTGAGTTTATTCGAAGCACCTATTTTATCAGGAGTAAGAAACAAATCTGACAGACTAATCTCACCAGTAGACTCTCCAGACTCCCATAAACTCATAGGTCGCATAGTAAGCCATCCATATCTTCCTGTCCCCGTATGATGAATATCTTTAGTGTCAACAGGTACGGCCGAACCTGTAAGCATAAATTGTCCGTCCTCCCCTCTATGGTCTACCTCAAACCGTATAGCATCCCAGAATTGAGGGATTTCTTGCCATTCATCAATCAAGCGAGGCGTTTCCCCTTCAAGTAAGAAACTAATATTAGTTTGTGCCATCTGCTTGTATTGTTCCTGTTGTGTAGGATTGTCCATATAGATAATGCTCTTAGCTTGTTGCTCAGCTGTAGTCGTTTTGCCACAAGCCTTGGGGCCTTCTATTAAAACAGCTCCCATAGCTTCTAATTTTTCTCGGAGTAATTGGTCTGCTATTCGATTCTTATATCCCATAGAATTATATTTTTCTGCAAAGGTAATATATTTCTTTAGTATTTCAGTCCATTTTCGAGATTTATTTGGCAATTTGGCGCAAATTCGTTTGGCAATTTGGCGCAAATTCGTTTGGCAATTTGGCGCAACAATTCTCTGATAGCGATGGACAAAACTCCCTGTCTTTCCTAAGTTCTATCCACAAAGATACAGATAATGCTCCACATCCTTGCAATTTGCAAGAATTACCATTATTTGGGATAAGAAAATAATCGTAGAACTACGAATATCCCAATTTTTTCAGTCTATATTCTGCCATTTTATTCCCTTGCTCAGCTGCCTTGCGATACCACCTGACTGCCTCAGGATAATCCTGATTTACACCATGACCATAACAATAGCACCAACCTAAATTATATTGAGCATCTGGATAATTCTGTTCAGCTGCCTTACGATACCACTTAACTGCTTCACTGTCATTCTGATTTACACCTTTGCCCCAACAATAGCAGTCACCTAACTTATTTTGTGCTCTCGCATTCCCCTGTTCAGCAGCCTTGGATAACAAAGGGACAGCAGAGGTGTAGTCTCCCATATCATAATATTCTCTTCCTCTTTTATAAAGTTCTTCGGCATTTTCTGAGGCAGATGGGGCAGGTGACGTGGTGATACTCTTCCTTGCCCTGTCAAGAAGGCAACAGATATCATTAACTCTACATTGTGCGTATTTATTTCCCTGTTCAGCGGCTTTGCGATACCACCTGACGGCCTCATCGCAATCCTTATTTACACCTTCGCCAAACTCGTAGCAAATGCCTAAATTGTTTTGAGCTCTCACATTACCCTGCTCAGCAGACTTGCGATACCACCTGACGGCCTCAACGTAATCCTTATTTACACCATAACCATTCTTATAGCAAACACCCAAATTATATTGTGCCTCCACATTTCCCATTATAGCAGCTTTGGATAACAGAGGAACAGCAACGGTATAGTCTTTTTTACAGTAATATTCTCTTCCTCTCTTATAAAGCTCTTCGGCATTTTCTGAGGCAGATGGGGCAGGTGACGTGGTGATACTCTTCCTTGCCCTGCCAAGAAGGCAACAGATATCATCAACAAGTGTTGTATCAATAGGATGGTCGGTAATATTGCGCCAGTTTATGGATGAAAAGATAAATTCCATTCTAACCGGCAGACTTGAATTGTCAACTATATAGGGGAGAAGAGAGTTACTGGACTTTTTGTTAAAAGCAAATGTAATTTCACTATTGGTGAACTTCGAAGCGTATGAATTGTTGCTGGCAAGGTAAAGGAAGAGCCTGCAATTAAGAATAGCCTCAGCAAGTACCTCTGGGAACTCCATGCCACCTACAATTCCCTGACGGTCGATGAAATATGTTATGCCAGCACGGTCGAAAGCCTCACATATCTTGTTAGCAACTTCGGTATCTTTACGACTATAACTGATAAATACGTCCTTGCTTTCCATAAAATTTAATATAAATACAATGAATCTTAATGCACAAGCATATAGCTGCTAATGCCTAACGGGCACAAAGATACTAAAATAAGTCAAAAACAACGAAGAAATATGTAAAAACTTACGGAACATACAAACATTATCCGTAAGTTTTTACATCATTTTTTGCGTAATATATCGGGGTATATTAACGCGAAACAATTTTTAACACTACAATAGTATCTGTTTGCCCTTGCTTTAGTATCTCCTTCGGGGTGCTTTAGTATCTGTTTCTCTATGCTATAGATACTCGGGCAACCCGAAGGAGATACTGGGGCTGCCCGAAGGAGATACTACTCTCCGATAAATGCAAATATAAACATTCTGTAGCTAACTAACTCTATAGTTTTCATTATCTCAACCTTTGACATAGAGGAATCACGGCGATATTGCCGACTGACACAACTTTTTTACCATCAGGGCATCAGAAACTTTACAGAAATCGTCTGCGATACAGAGAATTTTTGTATCTTTGTCCTCAGCTCTTATAGCGACTATTGCCAGTAATTATGGAAAAGAAAAATAATATCATACCAGATTCATTCATTACCGATGTCCGTGCCATTATTGACAAAGGACGGCAACATGCTTTTGTCGCAGCAGGACAGATTGCCATTCTGACCTATTGGAATATTGGACGCCGAATTGTAGAGGAGGAACAACAAGGCAATGAACGTGCCGACTATGGCAAGAATCTTATTCCAGCCCTTGCCGACAGACTTACTGCTGAATATGGCTCTGGATATGGTAAGCGAAACTTAGCTTATTATCGAAAATTCTATTTGGAATTTAATGATTTGGAGATTTTGCACACGCGTGTGCAAAATCTAAACTTGGTCGCATATTCGTCGCCTACTCTCCGTAAGCAACCCTGAAGCACGCGACTGGTATCTTAAAACTGCGGCAAATGACATGTGGAGTGTCAAGACACTTGACCGCAATATCTCTACACAGTATTATGAACGAAGACTAGCCGTACAATGTGAAGATTCTGCAAATTCTGCACCTTTGAGCGAATCCAATCCGATGGAATATATTAAGAATCCTATGGTAGCAGAGTTTATGGGATTCCGTCCAAACAATAACTATTCAGAATCACAATTAGAACAAGCTCTTGTTGATAACCTTGAGAAATTCATTCTCGAACTTGGACGAGGTTTTGCATTCGTAGAAAGACAGCAACATATCGTTACAGACACCGCCGATTTTTACATTGACTTAGTGTTTTACAATTTCAAGATGAAGCGGTTTGTAATCTTTGAATTAAAGACACACAAACTTACACACCAAGACATAGGACAGTTGGATATGTATGTCCGTATGTATGACGATTTAGTAAAAGGAGCAGACGATGCACCGACCATAGGAGTTTTGCTCTGCACCGATACAGATAGCACGATTGCCCGATACTCGGTGCTCCACGACAACGACCAACTCTATGCTACTAAGTACATGACTTATATGCCAACCGAAGACGAACTACGAAATGAGATTGAGCAGCAAAAACAGTTCTTTTTAGAGCAAAACGGAACAAATTGAAATACTCGGGCAACCCCATGCAAATACTGGGGTTGCCCGAAGAAGGCACTGCCTACAACTCCACTTGGTCGACTATCTGGCCGTCATACAGGTTGACGATGCGGTCGGCATAGGAGGCATCGTGTTGCGAGTGGGTTACCATGATGATGGTGGTGCCCTCGCTGTGGAGCTCGCTCAGCAGGTTCATCACCTCCTTGCCATTCTTCGAGTCGAGGTTGCCCGTCGGCTCGTCGGCAAGGATAATCTTGGGGTTGGGCAGCACGGCACGGGCGATGGCTACGCGCTGCTGCTGACCGCCCGACAGCTGGCTGGGGAAGTGCTTGCGACGGTGCGATATGGCCATGCGCTCCATCACTGTCTCGATGCGAGCCTTGCGCTCCTTGGCCGAGATACCCATGTATAGGAGGGGCAGCTCAATGTTCTCGTAGACGTTGAGTTCGTCGATGAGGTTGAAGCTCTGGAACACAAAGCCGATGGTACCCTTGCGGATGTCGGTGCGCTCGTTCTCCTTCAGCTGGCTCACGTCATTGCCGTTGAGCACGTAGGTGCCTTCGGTGGGATTGTCGAGCAGTCCTAAGATGTTCAGCAGGGTGGACTTGCCACAACCCGAGGGGCCCATGATGGCTACAAACTCGCCTTCCTTCACTTCAAGACTGACCTCGCGCAACGCCCATGTCTCCACTTCCTCTGTACGGAACACTTTCTTGATGTTGTCTAACTTAATCATAATTTGTTTGGTGTTTTAATGTTTATACTTTATTAGTGGTTATTCTTTTGCAATAATCTCCGACGGATTGACCTGCATCACCCTGTGGATTTGCCAGCCCACTATCAGGAGGATAAGCAGCGTGACGACGACGATGCCGAGAATGATTGGTACGACAGGCGATAGCGTGGCTCCCGGAACAGCCTCTGTTACTATAGTTTCCATTAACAGATTGAACATGACACACACAGGGACGGCAATAAACAAGGCCACGACGATAAGCACCACATAAACCCTGCCGAACATACGGTAGATGTGCTTGCCCTTTGCCCCGTTCACCTTGCGTATCGCCACCTCCTTCTTGCGGGCACGGGTGTCGAGCGCAATGGTGCTGAAGATGCTCATAATACATATTATCATGCTGACACAGCCTAAAATCCACCCTCCAGTTCGTGCAATCTCCACGATGGTTGATTGTGGTATTGTATCTTCACGGAAATTGAATACTATTTTGTTGATACATTCTGGTTCAAGGCGTTCTATCGTTTCATCTACGCTTCGTGCCAGTGCTTTGCCTCTGCCGGCTTTAGGAACAAGGTATACTCTGCCATCGGCAGGTCTATTTGGTTCGTCAGGATTGATAACCACGAGTGCCTCGCAACGGTCTACGTATGGAACATTCTTGATGATTCCTGCGATAGGAAAAGGTTGATATGACATTCCATTCCCCGAATGGACGTGAACGCTCAGTGTGTTGTTGCCGAGAATGCCATATTCCTCGAATCTTCTATACAACTCCTCACCTATAAGCAGGCACTGGTTGCGGTCAATGTCTTGGTTGAACCACTCCACATCCATCCCGAGGAAAGAAACTATCGTCGTATCCGTGGTATAAAAGGCAAAGAAATAAGCTTGTTTTTGCAACTTTTCTATATCAGGATTCTCTTTTATCTCTTTGATAGGAGTATAGAAACTGCAATGTACAATCATCCTGTCGAGGTCGGGCAAACGCTTTATCTCATCAACCAACCGCTCCGGCTGGGAAGCATACGGAGGCTTCAGAAGAAGACACGTCTTATAGAAATCGTCATTCTCTGGTATGTTCAATGACTTCAGTATCTTTTCCGCACCGTTCCCTAAGATGAAGGTGCCGCAGACAAATATGATGCTGATGACTATCTGGATGCCCAGCATCACGTTGCGGAACAGATGGTTCCGACTGCGGCGCATACTTGCCGCGAGGCCTTGTCCTGACTTACAGATACGCGCGAGTGTTATCCATATTATCAGGCAGCACAGGGCAAGCACCGCTCCTCCAATCACAAGACTGTAAAACCACAGGTTCACGATATCGAATTCTATATAGTATGTTACCTTAATTATTTCTGTTTCAAAGAAGTCCTGCAACATGAACGAGAGCAACACGGCAGTAATAACAGACAAGCAGATGGAGATGGCCGTTTCTGTGATGAGCAAACAGAAAAGTTGCATCCGATTGGCTCCATTGACGACGCGAAGTGATATCTCCCGACGGCGGAGCCAGAACAACTGTGTCTGTATGCGGAGAAAGCCAATGATGGCAGCCAGGAGTATGAGTGAGCAGATGATGTAGGCCAATCCCCTGATGGCCATGTTGATGTTGAGGTCATCATCATTCAACGTCTTTGAAAGCGTTGCCTCCAATCCTAATGGCTTGACCCGTTCGTTGATTTCTCTCAACAGTTGCTGCTCTTTGCAACCTTCTTTCAGCACTGCATTTATCCAGAAAGCGTAAAAATAAGAATCGTTAAACATAGCCTGATTCTCAATGCTGTCGGTAACGCAAGAATAAAAAGAGTGATTGTCTAATGGCAAGTCATATATAGACAGATTCTGATATATATCTACGATGGTGACTGCCATAGCGTGGAAGTCGCTGGCGTATGTCTGGACAGCCCCTATGGGATTGGCATCGTGGAAGATGTGCTTTGCAAATGCTTCGCTTATTATAGCCTCTCCGGGTTTCAGTTTCTTTATCTTCTTGCCCGTAATGGCAGAGCGGAAACCTGCATAGTTGGCATATTCCGGGTCTATGATTTGTGCTGTTACATTTCCTCTGCGCACAGTGGAATCGGTTAAGTGAAATTCCACATAAAAGTTGTCAACGTTACTATTGGGCACAGCAATCCGTTCGGCACACCTCGGCCCGCCATCCCGCTTTACGGCACGGATGATGTCTATATCTATAGGTTTTTCGTTTCCTTCTTCTACCGACTTGAAACTTACATTATAGGCACGCTCACTGTAAGGCTGGTCATAAATGGCCGGAAACCGAAACCTTGTCATGATGGAATGGGCAAACGAGAGTGTGACAATGCCAATGGCAATGCTGACTACGCTGATGAATGTCTGAAGTTTGTACTTCATCAGGTTGCGCACGGCAACCTTGAGGTTGTGGATGATGATATTCATAGTTATATATTTATTCTTTTGCAATAATCTCCGACGGATTGACCTGCATCACCTTGTGAATTTGCCAGCCTACTATCAGGAGGATAAGCAGCGTGACGACGACGATGCCGAGAATGATTGGTACGACAGGCGATAGCGTGGCTCCCGGAACAGCCTCTGTTACTATAGTTTCCATTAACAGATTGAACATGACACACACAGGGACGGCAATAAACAAGGCCACGACGATAAGCACCACATAAACCCTGCCGAACATACGGTAGATGTGCTTGCCCTTTGCCCCGTTCACCTTGCGTATCGCCACCTCCTTCTTGCGGGCACGGGTGTCGAGCGCAATGGTGCTGAAGATGCTCATAATACAGATGAGCAGGCTGACACAGCCTAAAATCCAGCCTCCAGTTCGCGCAGTCTCCACCAACTTCAACTCTCCAATAGCCGTTTCAACGAAACGGGCTACTAACTTGTTGATGATTGTCGGCTCAAGCCGCTCTATCGTTTCGTCCACGCTTCGCGCGAGCGCCTTGCCTCTGCTGGCTTTAGGAACAAGTATGTAATTGCTATAAACCCATTGAGCCCATTGCTTGTCGGAATTAACGATTATCAATGACCCGCGCTTATAATTATCGTATGGAATGTTCTTGACGATTCCGGCAATGGGCATCACATAACTCTCGGAACTCCTGGCGAAAGTCAGTGTATTCTTGTCGAGAAGGCCAAATTCCCGCAACTGTTTATAAAATTTCTCAGAGAGGAGCAGACACCTGGTGCGGTCAATATCCCGATTGAACCATTTCACGTCCGCGCCGAGGAAAGAAAGTGCCGCGGTGTCCGTGGTGCAGTAACACCTGAAATAACCTCCACCCAACTTTTCCATAACCTCTGGGTTCGCTGCAACCTCCTCAATACTCTCAAACCAAGTGCTCCACTCCACCATCCTGTCAAAGTCGGGCAGACGTTTTATCTCGTCAATCAGCCGCCCTGGTTGGTCTGCATAGTCCGGGCATAGCGACAGACACTCCTTGTGAAGGTCGTGATTTTCAGGCAGGTTATACGACTTCACCATCTGAGCCACGCCATCCGTTATGAGGAAGGTGCCGCAGACAAACACAATGCTGATGGTTATCTGAATGCCTAGCATCACATTGCGGAACAGGTGGCTCCGGCTGCGGCGCATATTTGCCGCAAGACCTTGTCTTGCCTTGCAGACACGCAAGAGTGTCACCCACGTGAGCAGACAGCACAAGAGCAGCAACCCTCCTCCAGTCACAAGACTATAGAGCCACAAGTTCTGAATGATAAGCCCAGCATCATCCATTATCTCGTTCAGGTCTGTACTGATGAAGTCTTGCAACAGCATACCGAGCATCACGGCTACGCCCACGGACAGGGCAATGACAATGACCACCTCTGTGACGAGCAGGCTGAAAAGCTGCATACGGCTTGCTCCGTTGACCACACGAAGCGACACCTCACGACGGCGGAGCCAGAATAATTGTGTCTGTATGCGCAGGAAACCGATGATGGCAGCCAAGAGTATCAGCGCCCCGATGATATGAACAAGTGCATTGGCGGTAGTTACCATATTGATTTCATCATTGGACACAGCACTTGCCAATAGTGGCTTCAATCCCAATGGCTTCACACGGCCACTTATTTCCTTCAGAAGTTGCTGCTTAGTACACCCTTCTTTCAGCACTACATTTATCCAAGCTGCATAACATCCATCCCCATAGTTCTCTACACCGTCCGCAACGCAATAGCAAAATTCCCTATTGTCGTATACGTGGCCCATCAGAGAAAGAGATTTATATACATCCACGATGGTGACCGGCATGGGCTGACTTTCTCCGTCAGTATATATCTGTACGGCACCTATGGGATTTTTGTCATTGAAGAAGATTTTTGCAAGTGTCTCGCTGATGATGGCCTCTCCGGGTTTCAGCACCCTTATCTTCTTGCCCGTGATGGCTGAGCGGAAGCCTGCATAGTTGGCATATCCCGGCTCGATGTATTTGGCATCTATATTCCCTTTGCGCACCGTAGAGTCGGCCAAATGAAACTCTACATGAAAAGCCGTCCGAAGGCCATTGGGTACAACCATCTGCTCGGCACACCTTAGTCCGCCGTTCTGCCTTAGGGCACGAACCACGTCGTTATTGATTCTGAAGACGTCGCTACTCGGCTTTTCTTCGACGAAACTTACTTGATAGGCACGGTCGTAGTAAGGCTCGTTGCAAATGTCCGGCAACTGGAACTTTGTCATGACGGAATGGGCAAACGAGAGCGTGACGATGCCAATGGCTATGCAGAGCACGCTGATGAATGTCTGAAGTTTGTACTTCATCAGGTTGCGCACGGCAACCTTGAGGTTGTGGATAAGCATATTCATATTCTTATAAATGGGTTTTTCATGTTTTTATTTTACCACCAGCTCTTCAACATCGCCAAACTTGTCGTAGCCAGTCACCAGCACCTTGTCGCCCGGCTTCAGACCTGAGACTATCTCGTATTGCTGCGGGTTCTGGCGGCCAATCTCTATCTCCACCTTGCGGGCCGTCTTGCCATCGGGCGACAGGCGGTAGAGCCAGTGGCCGGAAGTGACTTGGCTGAAGTTGCCATGAGGTATGGTGAGCGTTGTCTCGGGCTGGCCCAGCTCTATCTGCACGCGGTAGCTCTTGCCCAGTCGGATGTTGGAGGGCTTGTCGGCGGTGAAGACGAGGTCGCACGTGAAGCTGCGGTCTTTGACCTCGGGCACGACCTTGCTGATTCGCAGCGGGTATTTCTTGTCCTGATACTGGATATTGGCTGGCAGCCCCATTGTGATGCGGTCGATGTAGTATTCCGAGAGCGAGGTGCGCACCTTATATTCCGTCAGCACCTTTATCTCGCCAATGCTCGAACCGGCTGCCACCTGCTGCCCTAAGGTGACATTCAGGAAACTCAGCTGGCCAGCCACGGCGGCACGGACAACGAGGTTGTGGGTCCGGCCAGCCGAGCGACTGAGCTTGCGCGACGATGCCTCACGGTTGGCACGAACCATCTCGCGCTTGAGGTGTATGGCCACCGAGTCGTGTCGGAGGCTCTGCATCTGCAGTTGCGTCTTCTTGTGCTGATAGTCGTAGTCTTCTTCCACGACATCCAGTTCTGCCTTGCTCTTGATGCCCATGCGATATTCCTCGCGGCTCTGCTTCAGCGACTTGTCGAGCGACGACATCTGGTGTGCTGCATCCAGAGCCTGCTGGCGCAGGGTGATGCTCTTCTGCTCCATTTCTATCTTTTGTTCACGATAGTTTCGTTGCTGGTTTTCCATTTCCGCTTGTTCGTCATCTATGGTGCGAAGCAGTTCGGGATTGGAGAGAACGAGAATCGTGTCGCCCGCCTGAAGCATGGCACCCTCCTCGGCCACGAGCCGCTCTACAAACCCACTCTCCTGTGCGTTGAGCTGAACGGTCTGGATGGGTTGCACAAGGCCTTCCACATCCACATACTCCATAAACGGCATTTCCTTTGCTTCTGCTATCTCGTAGTCCTCGGTGTCAATCTTCAACTGGCGGGGACCGAAAGCAAGCAGGCAGACATAGATGACCAAGACAAGGAAGGCGATGCCCGTCATGATGTGGTAGCGGTATCTGATGTACCAAGATTTCTTTTTTAGCTGAATGTCCATATTAGTTGACTGGTAGTTCTTCGGTTAGTGCTATGTTTCTTTCAAAGTCGTAGGCGGTCATGCTGCGCAGGGTGTAGTAGAGGCTCCAGTATGTGCGCAGGGTGTTGATGAAGTTACGCTTGGCAGCGTTCTTCTCGTTGACTGCCGCATTGAGGTCGAGAATGCTGCTGCGCCCCATGACGTACAGGCGCTTGGCCACCGAGTGCCGTTGTGCTGCCCTGCGGTCGGTCAGCGAGGCAATGTGCACCTTGCGTGCCTGCATATTGAACTGGAGCACCAGTTTCTGCACGTTCTGACTGAAATCGTTCATACCCTGCTCTGCCTGTGTGTGGGTAAGTGCCAGCTGCGATTTGGCCACCTTCACTTGGCCGCGTCCGCGCCCCCAGTCCAGTATGGGGAGTGACAGGGAGATGCTGGCGTACTCTTGGTGCATCAGGTTGCTGTACGAACTGCTGATGTCGCGCCCCGTCTGTGAGAGGCCGAACTGTACATACAGGTCGGCTTTCAGCCCTGCATTGGCTTTGGCATACGACAGGTTGCTTTCGCTCTCCTTGATGATGCGTCGGTAATATTCGGGGTCAGGGCTATGCTGCATGGCCAGCTCTATGGCTGGTGCGAGCGGCACCTCAAACTGCGGTACGCTGTCGGGTATGTTGAGCCTGAGCTCCACCTCCTGCTCTAAACCAAGGAAGGAACGGACGCTTTGCAACACTTCCTTCAGATTGACCTCAGCATCCATCACGTTGGTTTCCTCATTAAGGCGATTGATTTCCAGTTGCAGCATCTCGTTTTCTGTAATGGTGCCTATCTTGTAACGACCCAGTGCCATGCTGTAGAGGGTGTCGGCAGAGGCGAAGTTCTGGCGAGCCATGTCAAGCTCGGTCTGTGCAGAGGTGAGCGAAAAGAAATGGTTGCAGGTGGTGGCTGAGATGATTTCGAGCGCCTCGGCATATTGCTTCTTGGCCTCGCGGTAGCGAATAGGCTCGATGCGCTTGTCCCACTTCAGGGAGTTGTAGCCAAACAGGCTTTGCTCATAGCCCATGACGAGTGGCTGACTGCTATAGGCGGTGGTCTTGTTCTGAAACTCGTCAAGGCGGTTGAGCGAACTCTTCAGGAAGAAGCTGCCACCAGTCCAGCTGATGTTCTGATTCACCTTGAGGGTGAGGTCGGCCCCAAACTGGTCTTGCTGGATGAACATGGCCGTACCGTCTGACTGGGTTATCTTGTTCATCTCCTTATTTATATAGGGGGAGGAGGACAGCGTGACCGAAGGCAGATAGTTGGCACGGTAGTAGCGGTAGTGCCAGTAGGCCGAGAGAAAGGTGTTGCGGGCACGCTGGGCCGATGGCGACTGCTGCTGGGCAAGGCGTATGGCGTCCTGCAGGTTCAGCACCAAGGTATCGGCCTCGGCGGCAACCATGCTTTGGCTGAACATCCACATCAGTAATATGCCTGTTATCTTCTTCATTATCTCAATTCTTGTGATGCAAAGGTAAGTGCATACGGTGGAATGGCAATGGATTTCCTATCGTCCGAATGCAGATTGTATGATTATCATACACTTTACTGTATGAAAATCATACACTTTTCGGAAGCAGGCTTTTGATTTCGGTCTATTCCGTCGTGATTTGAACAGGAAAATGACTATCTTTGCACCATGAAACCCAACTATGGCACCATACTTGTGGTGGACGACAATCCCGCCATACTTACAGCCGTGAAGATTTGTCTTGGCGATGTGTTTGAACGTATCATTACCCTCGCTGCGCCCGACACCATCCTTGCCACCATCCAGCAAGAGCACGTGGATGTGATTCTGCTCGACATGAACTTCTCGCTCGGTGTGAACTCCGGGCAGGAAGGCATGATTTGGCTTTCGGCCATTCATCGCAAGCACCCCGATATTCCAGTGGTGCTGGTGACGGCATACGCTGACGTGAAGCTGGCCGTCAGAGGACTGAAGAACGGTGCGGTGGATTTTGTCACCAAGCCTTGGAATAATGAGGAACTGATACGGGTGCTGAAGGATGCCATTGACAATTCAAAGGAGCTGGTGCCACTGGACGAGGTGGAGAAGGAACACGTGAAGAAGGTGGTGGACCGATGTCATGGCAATATGAGCAAGGCTGCCGAACTGTTGGGCATCACCCGTCAGACGTTATATAAGAAGTATCAGCCATGATGATTGCCGCCATTGTCTTCTGCCTTGTTGTCGTCATCGTTGTGACGATTTACAGGCACCAATGCTTGTTGCAAGACCGGGCACAGCTGATGCGTGACGCTATGCGTCATCATGACTTCTCCTTTCATCTGCCCACCAAAGGACTGTTGTTTGGTGAACGAGCCTTGCAGGAGGCACTCAACGATATGGGGCAGGACATTCAGAAACTTGTGGCTCACAACGAGGTGGAGTCATGGCAGCGGCTCACCCGAGTGCTGACCCACGAAATCATGAATGCCACAACGCCTATCCTGAGCATCAGTCAGGCATTTCTTGCCAATCCGCACATCAAGGGCACCCCCTACGAGGAAGGAATAAAAGCCATCCACGACACCTGCATGGGGCTTGGCACGTTTGCGGACAGTTACCGAAAACTGACGCAGTTGCAAGAACCTGTATTGAAACATATCAACGTAAACACGCTTTGCACAGGAGTCTCAACCCTCTACCCCAACCTTCATTGGGAACTTGAGATACCAGCCGACCTGTCAATCCATGCCGACGAGAACCTGCTTCGTCAGGTCTTCATCAACATGGTAAAGAATGCCATTGAGGCAAACGCCAAAACCATAGGAATCAGGCATATTGCCCCCACAAAGGCAATGAAACAAGGAGAAACGGCATTTGGCAAACTGCAAATCAGCAACGACGGTCACATCATCCCCGATGATGTAGCCCGTGAGATTTTCATCCCTTTCTTCACCACCAAACAGTTCGGCTCTGGAATCGGCTTATCCCTCTCCCGCCAGATTCTCATGATGCAGAAGCTCGCCCTCTCCCTAAGAGAGCACCCCATCAGCGGCTACAACGTCACGTTTGAGATTGAGAGTTTTTGATATACCCACGTGTCACTTTATTAATAGCAATCTCACTCAAGTAGCCTTGCATAACTAATTCGGTAAGGTCTTTTCTCGCAGTCATTGACGATACAGCAAACTCCTCCTGTATGTCTTTGACGGTCAGAACGGTATTTGCCTCCTCTGTCAAACGCTGAAGTATCATTGCCTGCCTCTGATTGATATTGCCCATTAACATAAAAGCACTTGCAGCCTTTTTCTCCTGCTGTTTCCTGCGGATATACGCAGTCAATTGCCCAAAGGAGATTTTCAATGCCCGCAAATTATAGGCTACGAAATAACCAATATCATTGTTATCGTTTTCACTGTAACGAAAAGTCTTCTCATAACTGTTTTTCGACTTTGCAATAACTCTTGATATTGACATATATTCAGTGAGCCAGTAGTTTTCTTTCAGCATATACCAGTAAAACAGCGCACGCGCCGTGCGACCATTACCATCTACAAACGGATGCATGAAAGCCAGCATAAAATGGATAATAATGCCTTTGATAATAGGATGGATGAAAGTGCGTTGATTGTCGTTGTTGAACATATCGCAAAGGGACTCGACAAACTCTGGTATCTCTTTACACGACGGTGGCCTATAGACAACCTCATTAGTTATCGTGTCTGCCACTACCACCTCGTCGTTTGTCCTAAACCGACCAGCACTGTCTGGATTGTCAAGAGTGTTTTCCGTCATCAACTGATGAATATATAACAAACTCTCCTTCGTCAATGGTTCATTCCTATGCTGGGTGATATACTGAATTGTTGCATAGTTATTAGCTATCATCTGCTGCGATTTGTTATGAGGCGATTTTTTCTTCCGCAACATATCTTTTGCCACTATACGGGTGGTAGAAGCCCCTTCCATCTGACTGGAATAGATGGCCTCTTCCATCAAAGAGCTTGCCAAATAATGTTTCTTTTCAACGCTTTGGGCATCGTTGTCGGCTGACCAAAAACTACCGAAAAGCATATCAAACTCATGACACAGGCGTTGCATCTGACTTGTAATACAGAGGTTGATGCCATATTTATCCCAAACCTTTATCATACCACGCAACCGTGACGCTTTGACGTATGTCCACAGTATCTGTGGCGTATACCCTTCAGGAAGTGACTTGTGTTTCACCTTATCCCAATATTCGTAGTCATCGTTAATCTTATCAATAAGCATACAAATATCTTCAGGCACTTCTTTTGTTAATGCTTCGATATAAATCTGACTATCTATCTTAGGAGGCAATTCTATCATAGGAATTTAATTATATTCTGCCTGCAAAGATACAAATAACATTAGAAATCTTTGCTAATTCTTGCAAGTTTTTGCAAAATTAGCAAGGATTTGTTTGCTTTATATGGCTATACTACTTCTTTGATAACAAAGAAACGAACCGTTGAAGATTTACAATATTCCTAATTCTTTCAGTCTTTTCTGTGCCTCTACATCCCCCTGTTTGGCAGCCTTACTTTCCTTGTCGAAATAACTTTCCTTATTCTCTCTATATATTATTATTCATCATTTTGTCCAGTATATTCGTAAAACTTCCCATTGTCAATTATGAATATTGGTAGGTTGTCATGAAAATAAAATGGTATGCCGTCCTCTGGATAGTTTAGTTTCATGATGGCTATATAAGAATCACTTTTTCTTAATATCTTTTTTATTATAGACTTATCAACACCCATATTCTGAACGTAAAATGAGGCGTTATTGATAGTTATACATCCTTCTATCTCTGCATTCTTGTGATTTATAATCTCATCATTAGATTCATATTGTGCAAAAGTCATCAATACAGCATCCCCGTTTTTTGATATGTTAATCATATATACCATTGGGTATGGCTTTAGTTCTGAAATTGAAGTCAGAATCTTTTTGAAATCACTGCTTGTAGCATAGCATTGCCTTATGTAGTACAGCTTGTCATTGATTATCGAATCTCTTTCTGTGTTAATGTCATACTTTAGAAACTCTCGTTTTGAGTGTTCAAATAAAGAGTCGGTTTGAGCACAAACGGCCATTTGGTGAAACCAGAATAAGAGGTTAAATAAAATAATATACATCATTATTGGGAGTAGAATTTGATTTTTCTGATTACTTTGCATCATACGAGCGAGCTATTTCTATTCAATCTTCAAACGACTTTGAAACAGGAGATGCAATAAACCCCGTTTTGTAATAAACTACAATTTCATCAGTACTACTACATGATGTCGTAGTACATAAAATAAAGCATAGCAGCAATCTATATATTGTTTTCATTCTTCGCTTGTGGCCTTGTTAATAAAATATTGTGTGTCTGAATCTATTTCCCCTATACCATATTTCTTAAACGCATTCTCAATTATACTGACAACATCCTTTCTTGCTGGGCTATAGTTATACCTATCGGCCATCAAATAGGCATAAATCAACAAACGCTCCTCTTCGTTTTTCTCATATAGTTTCTTCTTCAATATGTCATAGCTATTACGGTTTCCATTAAGCACTTCTAATTTGAGTTTCTTAATAGGAGTTTTCCCTTGGCCATTGGCTCCAAACAAAGGCTCTCCTTTTCCTTCCATCTTTTTGAAATGCTCTATCTGTGATATTACATAGGTGTTCCCTCCTTTCTTATTCTTGTTAGCAAAATGTAAAACTATATCCTTTGAATGTTTTCCAACATCTGGTTTACTAAACATATCTGATAAACGAGATGCTATATCATAGCTTGCCTCAACTATTTTAAACTTATTTGCAGCAATTAGTTCATAAAGGAGAGCTTCTCCCCAATAATCAGCTTTCTCAAACTTTCGGGTCAGCAACCAATAATGCTCTCCCCGCTGAATAATAAAAAGATTGATATCATCTTGAGTTGGAGGAATCTTTTCCTCAGGAGAAGGAATAGAAACGCCTTGGGTTGACTCAACACTTGGGGAAACTCCATCTTCCGCAATAACTGAAATATCATCTTTACTCTTGCTCATATTGTTTTGTGATGGCAGAGATTCTCCTGCTTTACTTTTGCAACATGACAAAAGCGTCATAAGTGATAAAGATAAAAATATTGTTTTCATTCTCTTTCTATTTTTATACTAAAAAAGATTTCGTCAGCAAGGCTACGCTCTGGATTCTTATCCCACGTTAAGTTTTTAATAATCAAGTCTTTCAGCTTATCTTCAAGACTCTTATCTATAAAGTCTGGAAGGCGATAAAATTTCACATCCACAGTATTACCATAAACATCTGCATAACAGCCAACAAATATTGTGTACTCCTGTGAAGCATTTTCTGCTTTATTATAGAAATACGGACTTATAAGGTTAGTGATTCTCTTTTGCTCCATTTCTGTAATATAAGTTTTCTTGTATAAAGGAAACTCGCCCGGTATTGGACAAGAACCGGGATAAGAATCTATAACATTATTTATCATAGAAAGTAGTCTTTCAGAAGTAGTGAATGTCCTTCCCATATAAAAAACCTCCCCCGAGTGTAGGCAAACAATGGATGCGATACTATCACCAGAGAAAAAATACAATTTGCAACGAACATCTAATATTTTGTTCTTCTTTGGAGTTAAGGATTCTATTTCTTCCTGAAACTTCAATATCGTTTTCGTATCTGTTACTACATATCTGGACCTTGCTATCTCGTCAAAATCATATCCTGAAGTAGGAATAACGGTAAGAAGATTCCAATCAGAATATAGTACAACAACACTATCAATCCGAGTTTTTACATGCTCAGACGCAGACAAAACATTCGCAACCGACAACAGGATTGTTATTAATATGTATTTCATACATTAATTATTTATAAAAGGATTCAAAATAACATTAGTTTAATAGCTCTCTTTGTTTGCAAAGATAGCATATTTCTTTTATATCCCAAGTTGTTTTGGGAATTTATTTGAAAAATGGCTAAGATTATATGGCAAGATGTGTAACTTTTGTGGGGTTTCTGCGTAGGGTTTTGTTTGGGGCTGAGGGCGGAATGGCGTACTTTTGCAGGCGCAACGTTGCAGGAAACATTAAGTATTAACAATTAAAAATGAAGGTAAGTATGAACATTCAATTAAACAAACACATTACATCTAATTTTATCTGGGGCGAGATGGTGGCTTCGGCGACTTTGGAGAGGTATAACAAGGAACACCCGGAACAGGCGATAGAGAATATACCTAACGGGGTGCAGAGGGCACACTTGGAATACTTGTGCGAGCAGTTTCTGCAACCGCTGCGCGACGAGTTCGGGCCTATCTACGTCAACAGTGCCTTCCGCTCGCCAGAGCTGAACAGGATAGTGGGCGGGGCCTCGGACAGCTGGCACACCTATGGCTCTGCTGCTGACATCAGGCTGCCGTCGATACTGCGCGGGGTTCACATGATTAGCTTCATTCACAAACGGTTCGTGGAGCAGGGCATTGGCTACGACGAGCTGATTCTGTCGCAACGGGGCAAGTCGCTCTGGCTGCACATAGCCTACAACGCCAAGGCCACTCCACTCAACTCCATCGTGTGCTACAATGGCAACCGTCTGCGGGTCAGTATGCTGAAGTATATCAAGTGAAACAGTTTTTAACACTACAACAGTATCTATTTGCCCCTGCTTTAGTATCTAAAGCGGGGGCTTTTAGTATCTGTTTCCCTATGAAATAGATACTCGGGCAACCCGAAGGAGATACTGGGGCTGCCCGAAGGAGATACTAAAGGATGTTCATACCCTATTTAGAGCCTATTCACCCATGTACTGCCCTATGAAAAAGATGGCATTCGTGGAGAACTCGCTGATGATATAGAGGAACGGACGGTTGGCATGGAAGGGGATGAAGGAAGGCTCGTCTGGGACACTTGTATTAAAGAATCCACCTACGGTGACGGCGGCAGCTTCTGCGCCCTCTTCGTTCACCTTGACACGAGCCACCTGCTTCATCATTCCGACGTGGGTCTGCTCTTGACAGAAATCGGTAAACTCTGCCAGCTCAGGAGAGAACATATTAGGCATTCCGAGGCTCTTCAGGACGGTTTCCAGATGGATATCCGTCTTCGACTCGAAGCGAGGCAGCTTCACGTCGACCAGTCCATAGTAGAACACCTTTTTCCCCTCTTCCACCATCCATAAGTCCTGCCAGCTCTTGCCCGTCAGGCCACTCAGCACCTCGTTGACGGTCTTCCCATCGCGAGGCAACAGGATGGTCATGTTGAAAGCTCCGACACTACCAGTGTGAGCAGCCCCGGTGCCGTAGGGCAGCAGCAAAGCCTCATAGTCGGCGGTCTTGATGTGATTGAGCGTAGTACGCTGGTGCATCATCGGTACCTTCGGGCCGCCATCGTTAAACCAGTCCTCCACTGTATTCTTTTCGTCAAACTTCCATGTCCACGTGCCTTTGAAGTAGATGGCGTTCAGCAGGTAGCTGACGGCAGTGGGGTCAAACTCATCCTCATCCAGCACGTGGTCAATCATCTGCTCCGTGTGGTTGCTCGCCCACTGGTTGATGGCGTTCAGCGTCTGCCCGTCGCGGAAGTCGCGCGCCTCAGGCTCGGCACCATAATAATTCTTGAGTGCCTCAACAAAGACGGGCTTCAGCTCATGGGGCTTGTTCACATAGATGGTGTTGGCCAGCAGCAGCTTCGTCGTCTGCTCCAGCAGAGGGGCCTGCGTCATCATCTTCTTGTAAAAGGCATTCGCCTCGCTAACGTCATTCAACCCCAGCGCCTTGTTGATTTGCTGGCGCGTCTCACCACTGGCACCGTTGTTCAGCATTCCCAGTGCATAGGTGATGCTGAGAGGCGACACCATCATGCTTTTCAGCTGCCCAGAGCCAGACTCTGAAGCGTTCAGCTGGCGAAACAGGTTGAAGGCAAAGTCGTTGTTGTTACTCACTAACTGCCGTTCCGAGGTGGATAGCGGAATACCCTTTATCGCCGGTGGGTCGATAATCAACTGGTTGCCCGCTGGGTCGCCCAGACTACACGATACCGTCATCAGGGCGACGGCCACTCCCATCATCATGGTCTTCTTCATAATTGTCTGCAAATTAAATTAAACAACGTTTCTGCCTAAGAAACCCCATGCAACGGGAAAACTTGCACGGTCAATGGTTAAAGAATCTTAATCTGCCGAAAGGATGCAAGGTTTTGCGCCTTTTGCAGTTTATTAAGGTGTAAGATGGAAACAGAGCTGCAACTGCTGAACGCCATACGAAGTGGAGAACGAGGAGCCACCAGACGGCTCTACGACCGCTACGCAGGACTGGTCATGGCCGTGGGACTAAGGTATGTCCCCGACCGTGACGAGGTGCGCGACGTGGTGCAAGACAGCTTTGTCAAGATACTGACCGCCATCGGGCGGTTCAGCTATCGGGGTGAAGGCTCGTTGCAGGCGTGGGTCAGAAGCATCGTGGCACATCAGGCCATAGACCATGTTAAGCGTCGGCACCAGCTCGTGCTGACCGACCAAGTGCCCGAGGAACCAGAGGAGGAAGAGCCTGACGTGGGGCGGGTGCCAACGGAGGTGCTGAACCAGCTGATAGGAACGCTGCCTACGGGCTACCGAATGGTGCTGAACTTGTACGTGTTCGAGCAAATGCCACACAAGGAGATAGCCCGGCTGCTGGGCATCACGCCCGACACCTCTGCCTCGCAATATGCCCGAGCCAAGCAGGCACTGGCCAAACGAATTAACAACTATCTAAAGAACAACAAACAATGAGACAACAAGACTGGACCGACCAACTACGCGACAGGCTCGCCGACCACGAGGCTGCCGTTCCCGAAGGGCTGTGGGCAGACATCGAGCAGTCGTTGTCTCAGCAGCAGCAAGCCGTTGTCACTTCGCTGTGGCACCGGCTCGTCAGCACGGCTGCCATCCTGACGTTGGCAGTGGGCATGGGCTGGTGGCTCTGGCCGAAAGACGAGGCCCAGTCACTGATAGTCCGCAAGGTTAAGGCTGTTGACAGCCCACGGCACCAGCCAGCCACCCAGCAGCCCGACGTGGCACTGATGGCAGTGGCCAAAGCCAGAGCTGCCGTTCCGACACCGCAGCCTTATGCCAGCGTGGGCGAGGAAAATACCGACGAGCCAGCCGTACCAACGACAGCCGCCACAGAAACGGAGGAAACCACAGAGACGAAGGAGGTGGCACAGACTACACCCACCCAACAGACACAGACGGCAACAACGCAACAACGCCCGCAGCCGACCACGAGGGTGGCGACTGCAACAAAGCAGCGGCGCACCGTTACCGTCGGACTTTATGCCAACAGCGAACTGCTGCCCACCAGCCTCGGAACGGAGGGGGAGCCGCCTATATCCCAAGACGATTTCGCTAATGACTGGTGGATGACGAACCAGCCACCGCCCTCAATCTCCAACACGGAATATCCTGAACGCTATGAGGAGCACCACGACCATCCCGTCGTGGCAGGTCTGACGGTGGGCATCCCACTGGCCAGTCGGTGGACGCTGGGAACGGGCATTGTCTACACCCGCCTGCACAGCAAGCTGACTACCATCACGTACTATTCGCAAAGCACCACCGACCAGACGCTGCACTATCTGGGCATTCCGCTAAACCTGCAATACTATGTGTTAAGGGGAGAACAATGGAAAGCCTACGCCAGTGCCGGCACCGAAGTGGACTGGAACCTACACACCGATGCAGACACGAAAGACCGTCTGCAATGGTCGGTAGGCGGAGCCGTAGGCATCGAGTACGACGTGGTGCCCCAGCTGGGAATCTACGTTGAGCCCGGCTTCCGCTACTATTTCGACAACCACAGTTCGGTGCGCAACTTCTTCAAGGACCAGCCCTTCAGCTGGAGCCTGCAAATGGGTGTCCGCCTGAATCTGGGTCAGCGGTAAGCGACTGCCGCCCTACTTCACCATCCACACGTTGAGCACAATGCCCGCAAAGGCTTGCGTCCACTCCGGCTGACAGACGTAGAGGGCGTTGTTCAGCCATGCGTATGGACTGTCGGCAGGAGCCTCAAACTGGGGAGCAGTCATGAAATAATAGGACGAGTGGTTGTTGCAGACCAGTCCGCGGTTGCGGACATGAATGCGCGTGCCGTCGTCGGTCTGGATGCTGTAGATGGCTTCCAGCTCGGTGCGCGTACCGTCGGCATTGGCCAGCTGATAGTCGGCACCCCCGGGCAGGATGGTGCCCTTCAGCCGAGGCCCCTCGAAATTGCCGCCCGTAATGGGAATAATAATCCGCTTGCCGTGGGGCGTATCGCCAACGGTATAGGCATTGTCGATGTGTACTCTCAACTGCACGACGAACTCCAAGTGGGGAGTCGACTGGGGAGGATACGTCTGGGCGCACAGCGACAGACTAACTACGGCCAGCACGACCAAGCTCAGAAACCTTGTCTTAAAACTGCTAAACATCTTTCTTAATTCTTTAAAAACCTCATGGGTTCACAAAGGTAGCAAAAACTTGTCAGGTAAACACGCTACGCCGTGTTAATCTGCGTTAAAGCCCGTAATTCCGCCGGCGCAGGAAAATAAATGGGGATTTATTTTGCTTTTCGCTCGGTTTGCACTACCTTTGCACCCAGAATTATAAACGTTTATACAAGAAGATGGCATTAAAATGTGGTATTGTAGGACTGCCCAACGTGGGTAAGTCTACGCTGTTTAACTGCCTGTCGAGCGCAAAGGCGCAGGCAGCCAATTTCCCCTTTTGTACGATTGAGCCGAATGTGGGCGTGATTACCGTGCCCGACGAGCGACTGACCAAGCTGGCCGAGCTGGTACACCCGGGGCGCATCGTGCCCGCCACGTGCGAGATTGTGGATATTGCCGGACTGGTAAAGGGTGCCTCGAAAGGTGAGGGACTGGGCAACAAGTTCTTGGGAAACATTCGTGAGACGGATGCCATTATCCACGTGCTGCGCTGCTTTGAGGACGAGAACATCACCCACGTGGACGGTACGATTGACCCCATCCGCGACAAGGAGATTATCGACACCGAGCTGCAACTGAAAGACCTTGAGACCATCGAGGGCCGTCTGGCCAAGACGGAGAAGGCTGCCGCCGCCGGCAACAAGGATGCCAAGGTGGAGGTGACGGTGCTGAAGGCTTACAAGGAGGTGCTGGAGCAGGGTAAGAATGCCCGCATCGTGGAGTTCGACTCGAAGGAGGAGCAGGAGTGCGCCCGCAACTTGTTCCTGCTGACGGCCAAGCCCGTGCTGTATGTCTGCAACGTTGGCGAGCAGGATGCCAAGGGCGGTAACGACTTTACCCGCAAGGTGGAGGCGCTGGCCAAAGAGGAAGGTGCCGAGGCGATGACCATTGCCGCCAAGACGGAAGAGGACATAGCCGAATTAGAGTCGTATGACGACAAGCAGCTGTTTCTGGAGGAACTGGGACTGGAGGAGAGCGGCGTGAACCGTCTCATCAAGAAGGCCTACGCCCTGCTGAACCTCGAGACGTTCATCACCGCTGGCGAAATGGAGGTAAAGGCATGGACGTATAAGAAGGGATGGAAGGCCCCGCAGTGCGCCGGCGTTATCCATACCGACTTTGAGAAGGGCTTCATCCGTGCCGAGGTTATCAAGTATGACGACTACATCCAGTACGGCTCAGAGGGTGCCGTCCGCGAAGCCGGCAAGATGGGTATCGAGGGTAAGGAATACGTCGTGCAGGACGGCGACATCATGCACTTTAGATTCAACGTGTAATGGAACTGCTAAGCTACATTGTCTGGAACCCAAGCCTGACCATTGGCCCCTTCCGCTGGTATTCACTGTGCTGGCTGTTGGGCTTGCTGTTGGCCTATCTCGTAGTGAAGCGACTGTATAAGGAACAGCAAATCAAGGACGAGCTGTTCGACCCGCTGTTCGTCTACTGCTTCTTAGGCATCCTGATAGGTGCCCGTCTGGGGCATTGCATCTTCTATCAGCCCGACTACTTCCTGACCTCAGGCAAGGGCTTCATCGAGATGCTGCTGCCCATCCACTTCATGGCTGACGGAGGCTGGAAGTTTACAGGCTACGAGGGGCTGGCCAGCCACGGCGGTACGCTGGGACTGATGCTCGCCCTGTGGCTCTACGTGAAGAACACGGGTCTGAGCATCTGGCGCGTGCTGGACAACATCGCCATTGCCACGGGCATTACGGCCTGCTTCATCCGACTGGGCAACCTAATGAACTCTGAGATTATCGGCAAGGTGACGGACGTGCCCTGGGCATTTATCTTTGAGCGCGTCGACCAAGTGCCCCGCCACCCCGGGCAGCTCTACGAGGCCATTGCCTATGCCGTGCTGTTCTTCCTGATGTGGTGGCTGCACAAGAAAATGCCGCAGAAGATTGGCACAGGCTGGTACTTCGGTCTCTGCCTGACCTACATCTTCACGTTCCGTTTCTTCATTGAATACACCAAGGAGATACAGGAGGCTTTCGAAGCCTCGCTGCCCCTCGACATGGGACAGATACTCTCCATCCCCTTTATTATCCTCGGATTGATTTGTATGTTTCGCAGGCAAAAAGCATAGTCTGCGAAACATTACAACCATCAGCGGGCAAGCCTACCGGCCTGCCACTATCTTCTTAATATCATTCAGCTTGTTCAGGGCTTCCATCGGCGTCAGGTTGTTAATGTCAAGCCCTAATATCTCGTCGCGTATCTGACAAAGCACGGGGTCGTCCAACTGGAAGAACGACAGTTGCATACCCTCACGGCTCTGCGCAAGCTCGGCAGTAGGCTTGCCGACGGTGCCCACTTGCGCACGAGCGTCCTGCGAGCGCCCAACGGACGATGCCTCGCTCTCCAACTGCTTCAGGATAACGTTGGCACGCTTGACGATGCTCTTGGGCATACCCGATATTTCGGCCACGTGAATACCAAACGAGTGCTCTGAGCCGCCTCGCTCCAGCTTGCGCAGGAAGATAACCTTGCCCTCTACCTCCTTCACCGACACGTTATAGTTCTTGATGCGCCTGAAGTTCTTCTCCATCTCGTTCAGCTCGTGGTAGTGAGTGGCGAAGAGCGTGCGGGCCTGCGCCTTCGGGTGTTCGTGCAAGTACTCCACGATGGCCCATGCAATGGAGATACCGTCGTAGGTGGAAGTGCCGCGGCCCAGCTCGTCGAAAAGCACTAACGAGCGGGGCGTTACGTTATTCAGGATGTTCGATGCCTCCGTCATTTCGACCATAAACGTCGATTCGCCCAGTGAAATGTTATCGGAGGCTCCCACGCGAGTGAATATCTTATCCACCAAGCCAATCCTTGCGCTCTCTGCCGGCACGAAGCTGCCCATCTGCGCCAACAGCACGATAAGGGCCGTCTGGCGCAGCAGTGCCGACTTACCTGCCATGTTAGGGCCCGTGATGATGATAATCTGCTGGCGCTCTTGGTCAAGCAGAATATCGTTGGGCACGTAGTGTTCGCCCACGGGCAGCTGGGTCTCGATGACAGGGTGGCGACCCTGCTTGATGTCAATCACATTAGAGTCGTCGATGACGGGACGCACGTAGTGGTTCTCCTCTGCCGTCTTGGCAGCGGACAGCAGACAGTCGATGTGGGCAATGAGGTTGGCGTTCTGCTGAAGCAGAGGGATGAACTCTTGGGCAGCCACCACGAGTTCGGTAAACAACCGTTGCTCCAGCGACAGGATTTTGTCCTCGGCACCCAGTATCTTCTCCTCGTATTCCTTCAGCTCCTGCGTGATGTACCGCTCGGCCTGAGCCAGTGTCTGCTTGCGCACCCACTCCTGCGGCACCCGCTCCTTATACGTGTTGCGCACCTCCAGATAGTAGCCGAACACGTTGTTATACCCTATCTTCAGCGAGGCAATGCCCGTCTGCTGGGCCTCGCGCTCCTGTATTTGCAGCAGATAGTCCTTGCCGCTATAGGCAATGTGGCGCAGCTCGTCCAGCTCGGGACTTACGCCGTCGCGGATAACGCCACCCTTCTGCACCAGTTGTGGCGGGTCGTTCTGCAACTCCCGACTGATGCGGTCGCGCAGCGTCTCGCACAGGTTCAACCGCTCCCCCACTCGCTTCAGGCTCTCGTTGGCAGCGCGCAGACAAGCTGCCTTGATAGGCTCCACGGCCTGCAAGGCCACCTTTAGCTGCACCATCTCGCGGGGCGACACGCGCCCTACCGCCACTTTCGACACGATGCGCTCCAAGTCGCCGATATGGTGCAACTGGTCGTCAATGCACTCGCGGAACGCTGGCTCACGGAAGAAATAGTCGACAATATCCAGTCGCTCGTTGATGAGCTTGCCGTCCTTCAGGGGGAACACCACCCATCGGCGCAGCAGTCGGCTGCCCATTGGCGACACCGTGCGGTCGATGATGTCGAGCAGCGACCGTCCGTCCTCCTGCATGGTGCCTACCAGCTCCAGTGAGCGGACGGTAAACTTATCCAGTCGGACGTAGCGCTCCTCCTCGATACGCGATAACGAAGTAATGTGGGCGAGCTGTGTGTGCAGTGTCTGCTCCAAGTATTGCAGGATGGCACCGGCGGCCACCACGCCATTTTTCATGTGGTCGACACCGAAGCCCTTCAGCGACTTGACGTTGAAATGCTTGTAGAGCTTCTGGTAGGCTGTCTGCTCGGTGAACACCCAGTCGTCCATCTCGAAGGTGCAAAGACGGGTGCCAAAGTAACGCTCGAAGTCGCGGCGGTGCTCACGGTTGTAGAGCACCTCCTTGGGCTGGAAGTTGGCCAGCAACTTCTCCACATAGTCGTAAGTACCTTCGCCCGTCAGGAACTCGCCCGTCGAGATGTCGAGGAAGGCCACGCCACAGGCTGAGCGCCCGAAGTGGACGGCGGCCAGAAAGTTGTTTTCCTTGTAGTTCAGCACCGTGTCGCTCATGGCCACGCCCGGTGTCACCAGCTCGGTGATGCCTCGCTTGACGAGCTTCTTCGCCAGCTTCGGGTCTTCCAGCTGGTCGCAGATGGCCACTCGCCTGCCCGCCCTAATCAGTTTGGGCAGGTAAGTGTCCAGTGCATGGTGAGGGAATCCCGCCATTTCGTCACCTTTTACGCCAGCCCCATTATTTCGGTGAGTCAGCGTGATTCCCAATATCTGTGAGGCAGTGATGGCATCGTCGCAGTACGTCTCGTAGAAGTCGCCGCACCGAAACAGCAGCAACGCTTCAGGGTGTTTCGCCTTGAAGTCGAAAAACTGCTTCATCATCGGCGTCAATTCCTTGCCTTCCTTCTTTGCCATTGCCTTCTGTCGTTTTTCTTGAAAGGTTTACTTCTGAATAGCCTTCTTACCGTTCTTGATGACTACGCCCTTGTAGCTGCCGTCAACCTGCTGGCCTGCGAGGTTGTAAGCGGGAGCGTTGGCATCGGCATCAGCCTTGACAGCACCGATGTTAGTGGTTTGGCCGTTCAGCTTAACAAGGATGGCACCCTGGGCTGTCTCGGCTTGTGAACTATACATGGTCAGTGTGCCGTAGACCACGACCTCATCGCCTACCTTAACCTTGTTGTCGACAGTAAACTTCTCATCGTTGAAATACTTGCCTCTGAATACCTCAAACGAGGGGTTGGCGCTCTGGCCGTCCTCTGAAATGAGGTAGTCGATATTGCCATACTTCGTGATATTCTCGTCCGTTGAAATCACCTTGAACACCTTGCCCGTGATGTAGACCTTCTCAGAGGCATACTCGCCCTTGTTGGCCAAGTGAATGGCATCCTTGGCGGTGAAAGGCTTATCCAGCGTACCGTCGCCCACCAGCGTGTAGGGCTGCTCCTGCTGTGGCTCTCCGTTGATGACTATCTTGTTAATCTGCGTGTTCTTGGCTACGTTGAAAACAACTTCATCGGCCTCACCTGTCCATACCTTTTCCTCCAGCTTACCCGTGGTGGTAGAGATATTGAAGTTGCTGGCATGACCTGTGAAGTCAATTCTCTTGATGCCCTTACCCTTAACGGTAAAGGTGCCGGAATACATACGAAGACGGGGAGCACCGCTCCAAATGCGATTAGCGTTAGCATTACCCTCGTCGGCAACAGACACCGTTACGGTGAAGCCGTCTACCTCTGTTGAGGTGGTAGTTTCTGTAAAGTCACCGTCGTGCTGGTTGTCACCAGTACTTGCAGAAACTCCTTTCAGTGTGGGGAACAACTTTGCATAGTCGTTGTCGAAATCGAAAGTGACTCCCTGAGCCAATGCGTTTCCAACCATCATAGCCATAACGGCTACCAAAGAATAGCGTAAAAAGTGTTTCATAAGCGTTTAAGTTTTAGAAATGAATAATGTTTTCGATGGTGCAAAGATAGGTAAAAAAATTGAGACAAAGCACATTTAGGCTGATTATTTTGGGGCGAAGGGTGGGGCGGGGCTGAAAGCGTGTAATAAAAACTTGCCAGATTTTGAGGCTCTAAACTGGGGTGAAACAGAGTGGGGACGGAGCGGAACGGGAGACAGAACGGTTCTTACTCGTGGACAGAACGGTTCTTTCGGGCAGTTAGAACGGTTCTTTCCAAGAGAAAGGACGGCTCTTACCAAAAGTACGGGCGGATGATACTGGGCGTATCACGACGTAACACGCTGATTGTCAGCAGAATGCTGATAGCATCGTTACCGCGTATTCGTAACCAGTGGGGCGTTGGCTCAATGGGATGCCATTCGTGCAAGATGTTTTGTAATAATGTTTCTCAACCATTCACAAATATGTTGGCTGAGTTTTCAGCCGTTTCGGATTTTTTTTCTTATCTTTGCATTCAGGCAATAAAACGAGCATCGACAAACGTATGAAACACACAAGAAACTTTATCCTGACGGCTGTGCTGCTGGCAATGCCTGTGGTCAGCTGTCTGGCACAAGGGGCCAACGGCTCAGGAGACTACTATCAGGCTGCTGACGGCAAGAAGGGGGCCGAGCTGAAAACGGCACTCAGCGGCATCGTCTACAACAGGACGGAGAGGTCGTACAGCGACCTTTGGACCGACTTCAGGACAACGGACCAACGGGCCGACGGCAAGGTGTGGGATATGTACTCAGGCACCAGCAACTTCGAGTTTGGCACGCATCAGGACAAGGGTTCGGGTGGCAATGCGGAAGGACAGTTCTACAACCGCGAGCACTCGTGGCCCAACAGCTGGTTTGGCGGTAAGGTGCAACCCATGTACACCGACCTGCACCACATGTACCCTACGGACAAGCTGGTGAACAACAAGCGTGGCAACCATCCCTTTGGCGAGACTGACGGCGAGATGTATAAGTCGGACAACGGCTTCAGCAAGCTGGGCGCATGTACCTTCGAGGGCTATTCGGGCACCGTCTTCGAGCCCAACGACGAATACAAGGGCGACTTTGCACGCACTTACTTCTACATGGTGACGTGCTACGAAGAGAAGTTGCCCGACTGGTACAGCAACCGCCCTGACTCAAAGCCCACGCTCGACGGCAACACCTATCCCGGGCTATCGGCATGGCAACTGGCCCTGCTCATGAAGTGGGCCAAGCAAGACCCCGTCAGCCAAAAGGAGCGTGAGCGCAACAATGCCGTCTACGACATTCAGCACAACCGCAACCCCTTTATCGACTATCCCGAACTGGAGCGGTTCATCTGGGGCGACCTGAGAGAACAGCCGTTCTCCTACGACCGCTACTCCACCACGGGCATCCACAGCGTCACGACCAGCACCGACGGCCCGGCAACGGTCTATTCGGTAGACGGTCGCCAACTTAGCGGACTGCAAAAAGGGCTGAACATCGTCAGGACAAACGACGGAACGACGCTCAAGATACTAAAAAAGTAAATTTTCCGTTGGTTATCTGAAAGATAAATCGTACTTTTGCAGCCTAATAACAGAAACATAAAATCAAAGCAATATGGAATACAACTTTAAAGACATTGAACAGAAATGGCAGAAGCGATGGGTGGAGATGCAGACCTACCGAGTGAAGGAGGACCCCACACGCAAGAAATTCTACGTACTCAATATGTTTCCCTACCCCAGCGGTGCGGGACTGCACGTAGGCCACCCCTTGGGATATATCGCTTCCGACATCTACGCCCGCTACAAGCGTCAGCAGGGATATAACGTGCTGAACCCTATGGGATATGATGCCTACGGACTGCCCGCTGAGCAATATGCCATCCAGACGGGACAGCACCCCGAGAAGACCACCGTTGAGAACATCAACCGCTATCGCTCGCAGCTGGACAAGATAGGCTTCTCGTTCGACTGGGAGCGCGAGGTGCGCACCTGCGACCCTGCCTACTACCACTGGACGCAGTGGGCGTTCCAGCGTATGTTCAAGTCATACTTCAGCCTGTCGTCCAAGAAGGCACAGCCCACCATCAAGCTCATCGAGCACTTTGAAATGATGGGCACCGAGAACTGCAACGCGCTGGGTAGCGAGGAGCTGCACTTCACCGCTGCCGACTGGGCCTCGTTCTCGGAGAAGAAGAAGCAGGAGGTACTGATGAACTACCGCATAGCCTACTTGGCCGACACGATGGTTAACTGGTGTCCGAAATTAGGCACCGTATTGGCTAACGACGAGGTGGTAGACGGCGTATCGGTGCGCGGTGGCTATCCCGTGGTGCAGAAGAAGATGCGCCAGTGGTGTCTGCGCGTCTCAGCCTACGCACAGCGACTGCTTGACGGGCTGGAGAATATCAACTGGACCGATTCGCTCAAGGAGACGCAGCGCAACTGGATTGGCCGCTCCGAGGGTACGGAGGTCGAGTTCAAGGTGGCACAGCCCGAGAACGGCGGTTCTTCATCCGAACTCAGCAGCTTTACCATCTTCACCACTCGTGCCGACACGATGTTTGGCGTGACGTTCATGGTGCTGGCTCCCGAGTCGGAACTCGTGGCCCAGCTGACCACCGCCGAGCAGAAAGAGGAGGTGGAGAAATACCTTGACTACGTGAAGAAGCGCACCGAGCGCGACCGCATCAGCGACAAGAAGGTGACGGGCGTCTTCTCTGGCTCCTACGCCATCAACCCCTTTACCGACGAGCAAATACCAATCTGGATTTCAGAGTACGTGCTGGCTGGCTACGGCACGGGTGCCATTATGGCCGTGCCTGCCCACGACAGCCGCGACTATGCCTTTGCCAAGCACTTCAACCTGCCCATCATTCCGCTGATTGAGGGTGCCGACGTGAGCGAAGAGAGCTACGATGCCAAGGAGGGTATCGTGTGCAACAGTCCCGTGGGCGGAGCTGCTGCTTCGGCAGGCGGTGCCAAGTTCAGCCTCAACGGACTGACCGTCAAGGAAGCCATTGCCGCCACGAAGAAGTACGTGACCGAGCAGGGACTGGGTCGCGTCAAGGTCAACTACCGACTGCGCGATGCCATCTTCTCGCGTCAGCGCTACTGGGGCGAGCCGTTCCCCGTCTACTACAAGGACGATATGCCTTACATGATTCCGACGGAGTGCCTGCCACTGGAGTTGCCCGAGATAGACAAGTATCAGCCTACAGAGACTGGCGAGCCGCCACTGGGCCGTGCCAAGATGTGGGCATGGGACACGAAGACCAACCGCGTGGTCAGCAAGGACGAGATTGACAACAAGACCGTCTTCCCGCTGGAGCTGAACACCATGCCCGGTTTTGCTGGCAGCTCGGCTTACTACCTGCGCTACATGGACCCGAAGAACGGAAAGGCACTGGTCGACAAGAGCGTCGACGAATACTGGCGCAACGTAGACCTCTACGTGGGTGGTACGGAACACGCCACGGGTCACCTCATTTACTCACGTTTCTGGAACAAGTTCCTCTTCGACTCAGGCTATTCTTGCGAGGACGAACCATTCAAGAAGCTGGTCAATCAGGGTATGATTCAGGGTCGCTCCAACTTCGTCTACCGAGTAGAGGAGGGGAGTGAGAAGGGTAAGTTCGTGAGCTACGGCCTGAAGAACGAATACGCCACTACGCCCATCCACGTCGACGTTAACATCGTCAGCAACGACGTGCTCGACACGGAGGCTTTCCGCGCTTGGCGACCTGAATACGAGAACGCCGAGTTTATTCTGGAGGATGGCAAGTACATCTGCGGATGGGCTATCGAGAAGATGTCGAAGTCGATGTTTAACGTGGTCAACCCCGACATGATTGTTGAGAAGTACGGTGCCGACACGCTGCGCCTTTACGAGATGTTCCTCGGCCCGGTAGAGCAGTCGAAGCCTTGGGACACCAACGGTATCGACGGCTGCCACCGATTCCTTAAGAAGTTCTGGGCCTTGTTCTATGGCAACAGCCGTGAGAATCCCGAGGGCCGCCTGCTGGTGGATGATGCCGAACCGACGAAGGAGCAGCTCAAGAGCGTACACAAGCTCATCAAGAAAGTGTCGCAGGATATCGAGCTGTTCTCCTACAACACGTCTATCTCCGCTTTCATGATTTGCGTGAACGAGTTGGCCCAGCTCAAGTGCCACAACCGCGGGCTGCTCAAGACGCTTGTCACCCTCATCGCTCCCTTTGCCCCACATATTGCCGAGGAGCTTTGGGAAGCACTGGGCGAGCAGGGTAGTGTATGCGACTCGCAGTGGCCTGAATGGAACGAGGAGTATCTGGTCGAGAACTCTGTCAAGCTGGGCGTCGCCTTCAACGGTAAGACGCGCTTCGACATGGAGTTTGCTGCCGATGCCGACAACCAGACCATTCAGGATGCCGTGCTGGCCGACGAGCGTGCCAAGAAGTACATCGAGGGAGACATCATCAAGGTTATCATCGTCCCGAAGCGTATGGTGAATATAGTCTTTAAGAAGTAATGACAAAACTGCACAGAATGATGTGGAACGAGGCGAAGGACTATTTCTTTATAACCCTTGGCCTCGCCATTTACACTATTGCCTTTACGGTGTTCCTCATGCCATACCAGATAGTGGCTGGCGGCGTAACGGGTCTTTCGGCCATTATCTACTATGCCACGGGCTTTCACTTGGAGAACACGTACATCATCATCAACGGCTTTCTGCTTATTGTTGCACTGAAGATACTGGGGGTCAAGTTCCTGATGAAGACCATCTTTGGCATTCTCATGCTCTACTCCATGCTGACCTTCGCCCAGGAAATCATGCCCAAGCAGCCTAACGGTTTGCCCTTTAAGCTGATGGGCGAGGGGCAGGACTTTATGTCGATGATTATCGGCTGCGTGCTGACGGGTCTGGCCTTGGCCACCGTCTTCCTGCATAACGGCTCCACGGGCGGTACGGACATCATTGCCGCTTCCGTCAACAAGTATCACAACATATCGCTGGGTTCCGTGCTGATTGCTGCCGACTTCTGTATCATTGGCTCGTGTATGTTCTTCCCCCAGTTCGGTACCTACATGGAGCGTGCCCACAAGGTGATGTTCGGTTTCTGCGTAATGGCTATGGAGAACTATACGCTTGACTACATCATGAACGCACGCCGCCAGTCGGTACAGTTCATGATATTCTCGAAGAAATGGCAGGAGATAGCCAACGCCATTGGTACCCAGATGGGGCACGGCGTGACTATCCTTGACGGACACGGCTGGTACACGGGCCACAAGATGAAGGTGCTTTGTATTCTGGCCAAGAAAAACGAGAGCGTCAACATCTTCCGCCTTATCAAGATGATTGACCCTAATGCGTTCGTTTCGCAGTCGAGCGTTATTGGCGTCTATGGTGAGGGATTCGACGAGATGAGGGTAAACATCAAGCAAGACAGCAAACAAGGAACGGAGAAAGCATGAAAATAGTATTCGCAACGAACAACCAGCACAAACTGGAAGAGATTCGCGCCATCTTAGGCAACAGGTTTGAGATAGTGTCGCTGGCTGAGATAGGATGCCACGAAGACATTCCTGAAACGGGCTCCACGCTGGAAGAGAACGCGCTGATGAAGGCGCAATACGTTTACGACCACTACAACGTGAGTTGTTTTGCCGACGATACGGGACTGGAGGTTGATGCCTTAGGCAATGCTCCGGGTGTCTACAGCGCGCGCTACGCCTCGTTGGCTGCCCCCGCAAATGATGGTTCGGCTGCTGCTCCCCACGATAGCGAAGCCAATATGGAGCGGCTGCTGCACGAACTGGGCAACAACGACAACCGTAAGGCACGGTTCCGTACCGTCATTGCCCTCATAGAGAAGCGCGGTACGGACGATAAGCAAATACACCGCTTTGAAGGCATCGTCAATGGCGAGATAATCCGCGAGCGTAGGGGAGGAGAGGGCTTCGGCTACGACCCCGTCTTCCAGCCCGAAGGCTACACACAGACCTTTGCCGAGCTGGGCACTGACATCAAGAACAAAATCAGCCACCGAGCACGAGCCACCCAGCAACTGGCAGAATATCTACAAACCTTACAATAGCCACTTATGAAGAAAGTCGTTGTCGCCCTGTTCCTTTTAATCTCCAGTCTTCAGTCTTCAATGTGCCAGATAGGCGCTTGGCGCAACTATCTGGCCTATCACGACATCCAGCAGATACAAGCAGCCGGCAACGACCTCTTCGTCATGGCTTCCAACGACCTCTACCAGTACAACCAGCAAGACCAGAGCATCTGCACCTATGACAAGGTGAACGGGCTCAGCGACACGCACATCACGCACATCCGCTGGTGCCAGCAGGCCAAACGCCTCGTAATTGTCTACGCCAACTCCAACATCGACCTGATGGACACCAACGGCAACGTCACCAACATCAGCGACCTTTATACCAAGTCCATTATCGGCGACAAGACCGTCAGCAGTGTCCGCATGGACGGTCAGTATGCCTACCTTATCTGCGGCTTTGGCATCGTCAAGGTCAACGTACAGCGTGCTGAGATAGCCGACACCTACAGTCCTACTCACCCCGACTATCCCACCTCTTTGCCCGCAGAAGACAACAGCGACTACGACAAATACATCGACTTGGTAAGAACCCTCAATCCCGGTGGACCGAAGTATAACTACTTCCATCGTATGCTTGTCGTTAATAACAAGCTATACACCGTTGGTGGTGGATGGTATCAGCTGGCTAACTTCTCTCGTCCCGGCACCATCCAAGTGCTTCGCCCTGACAACGAATGGGACATTTATCAAGACGACTTCAAGCCTGCCTTTGCGTCTACTTACCATGACGCTACGGACATAGCTATTGACCCTCGGAACGAAAACCACGTAATGATAGCATCCTGCTCTGGCGTTTTTGAGTTTTTAAACGGAAAGTATCAGCATAACTACACCTCTGGCAACAACAATTACTTCACTGCTGCCACCAACAGGGATGACCCTGACTATGTGAGAACAGACGGAATTATCTACGACCAACAGGGCAACCTGTATTGTCTTAATAGCGGGGCTGCCTATGCCATCGTCAAGAGAAACACCGAAGGCGAGTGGAGTGGGTTCATGGATAATGCGTTGGTTGACAAGGCTAACAGGTCGATGAGAACCATGACGGGCTCTATTCTTGACCATCAGGGACGCATCTGGTTCGTCAATGCACACAGTGACAACCCGTCGCTATACTGCTACGAACCACAAGAAAACAGCATTACCAAATACAACAACTTCGTCAATCAGGACGGAACGAAGCTCCAGTTCTCTTACACCTACTGTGTGTGTGAAGACCTTGCAGGCAATATATGGATAGGCACAGACGTAGGGCCCATGTATCTGTCTGCCGAAGAAATAGCCGACCCCTCAAGAGGATTTATCCAGTACAAGGTTCCAAGAAACGATGGTACCAACTATGCCGACTATCTGCTGTCAGGTATCAGTATTTCATTTATAGCCGTCGACAAGGCTGGGCGCAAATGGTTTGGCACAAACGGCGACGGTATGTACCTGATAAGTGAAGACAACAACACCCAAGAACAGCACTTTACAGAAAGCAACAGCAAGCTCCTCAGCAACACCATCGAGTCGGTAGCCATCAATAACAATACGGGAGAAGTGTTCTTCGGAACCAGCAAAGGACTTTGCTCCTACGTCAGCGATGCTACCACCAGCAACGACAACATGGACAAGGACAACGTATGGGCTTATCCCAATCCCGTCACTCCTGACTATACAGGCCTTATCACCGTCAAGGGACTGAGCTTCAATACTGACGTAAAAATATGTAATGCCAGCGGTACACTGATAGCAGAAGGCCATAGCAACGGCGGTACATTTACATGGGACGGCTGCGACAAAAACGGAAATCAGGTAGCCAGTGGTGTCTATATGGTACTTACGGCCAAGAGCGATGGTTCAAAAGGAACGGTGTGTAAAATAGCTATTATCAGATAAACATTCTATGAAGAAACTTTTTGCCTCTATACTTCTGTGTATTGTATCTCGTGCGTGCCTGTCACAAAACACATTCGATTTGTCTTTTATCAAGTCATTAGGACTGCAAGTAGTAAGCATAACTACGCAAAATGGAGAGACGCATACTGGTGGAAAGAAGAGTATTACTTTTCCACCAACTACTTTGAACCTTACAAAGGTTATCGATGGACATGGAAATATCCTGATGAAGAAGACGTAACGCCAGAACAGGAGAACTACATCAAGAACTATATCAACCAAGCAGAGGAAAGCATCAAGAATGGTACTTATGAGAAATATATAGATGTCATGTCGTTTGCCAGATGGATGCTTGCCCACGATATTATGGGAACATGGGACTCGGGAGGCAGCAACCTTTACGTCATGAAGTATGATAACACTGAAAACAGCCTCCTGCAAATGGCAAATATGTGGGACTTCGATACTATCTTTAACGTAGGCGAATACAGGTTCTCAAACTACCATAACGGTGACTACGATTTCTATTATCCAGCTCTTTTTAACAGCAGCAACAAGACTTTCGTCAAGACATATAAGCAGCTGTGGGATGAGATAAAACCAACATTACTTGAGCAACTCACTGACTTTATCAATCAATACGCAGTATCTGAGGAAGCCAAAGCCCTGCAATTATCAAGAGAGCAGTATTCTAAAAGATGGAACTACGAGGTAGACTCTGTAGATAAAAACGCTCAAGATGCCATTGCATGGTTCTCTACTCACCTGAAGTTTCTTGATGAAGCTATTAGCCAATTAAACACTGAGACCTCTATTCAAAATATACATTCTGATAAAGATACCGACCAGCAGATGTATAACCTTTCTGGTACAAAAGTAAATGCGACCAATAAGAACAAAATCGTCATTAAAGGGCACAAGAAGTATATATACAAGTAAAAGTAATTTTTATAAGAACCTCGAATGTCACTATTCTAAATTCGTTGAACTCACGTTAAATATTATATTGATAGATGTAGAATCGGATATGGTCTACCTGCGTCATCAGTGGTATCCCTTCCAATTATTTTGAATCCTTTAGCTTGATAAAAGGCCAGTGCCAGAGAATTTTGTTCATTTACATCTACTTTTGTTGCGCCACAGTCTATAGCAAATTTAATTAATGATGAACCGTAACCTTGTCCACGACTATGGCTGTCTATGAACAGCATTTCAATCATATCGTCACGCAATCCGATGAAACCGATAAGAGTACCATTGTTGGACACCGCATACAACTCAACATTGTGAAAATAGTTTGGCACCAACGCCGCTTTTATTTCGGTTATAGTATCTTCATCTAAAAAATCATGTGTAGCCCTAACTGAACGCTCCCATATTGCGGAGAGTGTTGTGTAATCTTCTTTATTACATTTTACTATCATAATTTTTTGAGAGTCGTTTTTACATACTCAATATTGCTGTTGGTCAATAGTGGTATGAGCTGTTGAATTTCGTTAATGTCTTTATTCCACCATTGCAATCGCAGCAATAATTCTATCATCTCGTTATCAAAACGTTTTTTGATTGGTTTTGCCGGATTGCCTGCAACGATTGTGTATGGGTCTACATCATGCCCCACGATACTACTGAGCCCAATGATAGCACCATCACCAATATGCACACCAGGCAGGATGGTTGCGTTCTGGCCAATCCATACATCATTGCCAATGACGGTATCACCTTTCAGGGGTAAGTCCTCAGGGACTGGAGGTGTTTGGTTCCATCCTTGCATTATATAGAAAGGGTAAGTCGAAGCCGCATTCATCTGATGGTTCGCACCGTTCATTATGAAGGTAACACCCGATGCAATCTGGCAGAACTTTCCGATAATCAGTTTGTCCCCATTAAAATCATAATGGTGCAACACATGCTTTTCAAAATCAGTATCACTGAAGTATGTAAAATCGCCTACTATTATGTTGGGGTTCTTAATTGTCGGCCTTACATAGGTGACGGTCTTACAACCCATTACTGGGAAAATTATATTGGGGTCTGGTCTCATATTCATTGGATACTACCTAAAAACTGTTGTTATGTTATTTGTTTATAGAAAAATCACCAATATGGTAATCCAGACAATTACGTTACATATAATAACATAAGTAAACTTTTTATGAAATCTTTTCATCTGTAAAGATACATCACTTTTTTAATCTTCCCCAATTGCATTTAGATTATCACTTATAGAAGAAAGACTCTTCACACAATTTTCAGTTACTGTTTTAAACCCGTCATACGCATTGACAGTACTTTCTACTTGCTTTCGAGCAGATTCTACATTTCGAAGATTAGCTTCCAACTCGGACAAAGTTTTGTTTATTTTTTCGTCTATCATATTTAAACTCAAAAGGACTATGTGTTAGCAGTAATAGATTTTGTGTTAAAAACAGCGGCACCCATAGGCTGCCGCTGAGTAAATTAGGAGTGAACAGAACTCAGTCTGCAATCATTACCAGTTTCTCGCCTACTGCCGTTTCAATACGTGCAATAGTGCTTGTAGTAAAGTTGTGTCTGCCTGTTAACCATTTGGACACCTCTGAATCACGCTTGCCTAATCTCCTGGCAAGCTCATGTTGTGTGATACCCTTTTGCTTGAGAAGAGTATCCAACCTTTCCGCTATACCATACGACAAATCGAACTCTGCCCTTTGTTCCTTTGGAATTACGGAAAGGCATTGCCTGAAAAGTTCGTTTGTAACCATAATCCTTATATTATAAATGTTGCACTTTCTATGTTCGTAATCACATTCTTTTCAATCTTGATAGTTCCGCTTTTTTGAGCTTCTTTCAATGCTTTGTCAAAAGCCTGCAAATCCATTACATAACCATGAAGTTGTGGAATTTCTTCGTATGTTCGCTTATCCTTTATACCTCCATTACCTATAATTAGTATCTGGTCAGAAACCCTAATACAATAAAGCCTAAGTTGCCTTGAATCAATGGCGAGAGCATATACATCATCGTTCATATTTCCTTCTATGCGGAAAAAGCGTTCAAGAACCCCTTTGTCTATAATCTTTGCGAGAGCAAGCAGGATGAAATTAAAATCGCGGTTGTATGTGGCATTGTCCTTGAAAGCAATAAGGAACTTTTCATATTCGCTTATTCCATTTCCCTTAAAGCAAATAGAATACATACAAACATTGTCGTTTTGTTCAATAGTCTTTAATGTTACTTCCTTCATATTGCTACATTTTACTGCCTTATCTATTTTCGGGTTAGTTGTAGTTGTTTCGAGTGCAAAGTTACTAAAAAGACTATTATATTATTC